>NZ_JBAZKR010000043.1:0-35324 GCF_041650655.1 Zavarzinia sp. | reverse complement strand
TCAAATTCGCGACCGCCAATCCGAACGTCAGCCTGATCCGGGTGCGCGCCTTCGACGTCGCCACTTTCGTCGCCTTTGGGGCGGCCCATCTGGGCGTCGCCGGCAACGACGTGCTGATGGAGTTCGACTATCCCGAGCTCTATGCCCCGCTCGACCTCCACATCGGCCATTGCCGCCTCTCGGTCGCCGAGCCGGTCGATCTCGCCGGGCGGGACGATCCGACGCGCTGGAGCCACGTTCGCGTCGCCACGAAGTATCCCCATATCACGCGGCGCCATTTCGCCGCGCGCGGCGTGCAGGCCGAATGCATCAAGCTGAACGGCGCCATGGAACTGGCGCCGACGCTGGGCCTGTGCCGGCGCATCGTCGATCTCGTCTCGACCGGCGATACGCTGCGCGCCAACGGACTCGTCGAAGTCGAGAAGATCGCCGATATTTCCTCGCGTCTCGTCGTCAACCGCGCCGCCTTCAAGACCAGGGTCGAAGAGATCGGCGGCTGGATCGACGCCTTCAGGGGAGCCCTCAGTGCCGCTTGACCTGACCACCGCCTCGCCCGATTTCGCCGACGGTTTCAACGCGCTGCTCCATGCCAAGCGCGAGATGTCGGCCGATGTCGACGCGATCGTCGCCGGCATCATCGCCGCCGTGAAGGAAAAGGGCGACGAAGCCCTGCTCGACTATACGAACCGCTTCGACCGCATGGCGCTGACCTCGGCCGATCAGCTCGTCGTCACGGCCGACGAGATCGAGGAAGCGGTGGCCAAGGTCCCGGCCGAGCTCCTCGCCGCCCTCGACCTCGCCGCCAGCCGGATCGAATATTTCCACAGCCGCCAGATGCCGGTGGACGATCATTTCACCGATGCCGCCGGTGTCCGCCTCGGGCTTCGCTGGACCTCGGTCTCGGCCGCCGGCCTCTATGTCCCGGGCGGCACCGCGGCCTATCCCTCCTCCGTCCTGATGAACGCCCTGCCGGCCAAGGTCGCCGGCGTGCAGCGCATCGTCATGGTGGTGCCGACCCCGGACGGCGTGCTGAACCCCGCCGTGATGGCGGCGGCCAAGCGGGCCGGTGTCACCGACATCTTCCGTGTGGGCGGCGCCCAGGCGGTGGCAGCACTCGCCCACGGCACCGAGACGATTCCCCAGGTCGACAAGATCGTCGGCCCCGGCAATGCCTATGTCGCCTCGGCCAAGCGCCAGGTCTTCGGCCTCGTCGGCATCGATTCGATCGCAGGTCCGAGCGAAATCCTGGTGGTCGCCGACGGTGCCAACGATCCCTCCTGGATCGCCGCCGACCTCCTGTCCCAGGCCGAACACGACGAGAGCGCCCAGGCGATCCTGCTGACCGACGATTCCGCCTTCGCCGACAAGGTGCTGGCCGCGGTCCAGGCCCACCTCGAACGCCTGCCCCGGGCGGTCACCGCGCGCAAGAGCTGGGACACCCATGGTGCGGTGATCCGCCTGCGCAGCCTGGACGAGGCGCCGGCCCTGGTCGACGCCGTCGCCCCCGAGCACCTGGAACTGGCGCTGGAAGACCCGGACGCCATGGCGGCCCGCATCCATCATGCCGGGGCGATCTTCCTGGGCCGCCACACGCCGGAAGCGATCGGCGACTATGTCGCCGGCCCCAATCACGTACTGCCGACGGCGCGCACCGCCCGCTTCTCCTCCGGCCTCTCGGTCTTCGACTTCCTGAAGCGGACCACCCTGGTCGGCTGCGACGAGACGTCGATCCGGGTGATCGGGCCTGCCGCCGTCACCCTGGCCCGGGCGGAGGGGCTGGACGCCCACGCCCTCTCGGTCTCGGTCCGGCTGGGCGAGGCCAATTGAGATGGGCGTCGACGGCCGCCGCCTCGTCGGCGTCACCCTGGACGAGAGCTCGGTCGCCCGGCGCAGCCCGGACGTCGAGCACGAGCGCAAGGTCGCCATCTTCGACCTTCTGGAAGAGAACCGCTTCTCGCCCATCGGCGATCACGACGGCCCCTATCACTTGCATCTCGGCATCGAGGAATCGCGCCTCGTCTTCGACATCCGCGACGCCGACACCCGGCCGCTCGGCAAGATCATCCTGGCGCTCTCGCCCTTCCGCCACCTGATCCGCGAGTATCTCGCGATCTGCGAGAGCTATTATTCCGCCATCAAGTCGATGAGCCCGGCCCAGATCGAGGCGATCGACATGGGCCGCCGCGGCCTGCACAACGAAGGCTCGGAACTGCTGGCGGAGCGCCTGAAAGGCAAGATCGAGATCGATTTCGACACCGCCCGCCGCCTCTTCACGCTGATCTGCGTCCTGTTCATGAAGGGCTGAGCGGGGACTCGCCGTGCCGGGCTTCAACGCCGATCTGCCAGGGGCGGTGCTGTTCTGCTGCACACAGAACGCCATCCGTTCGCCGATGGCCATGGGGCTGATGAGGCATTTCTACGGCCGGATCGTCTTCACCGACTGCGTCGGCGTGCGCGCGGGCGAACTCGATCCCTTCGCCGTCGCGGTGATGGACGAGATGGGCATCGACATCTCGAAATACCGGCCCAAGGATTTCGACCAGCTCGAGGACACCTCCTTCGACCTCATCGTCTCGCTCTCACCCGAGGCCCAGCACAAGGCGGTGGACCTGACCCGGACCATGGCCTGCGAGGTCGAATATTGGCCGACCATCGATCCCTCGATCATGCAGGGCAACCGCGAACAGGTGCTGGACGCCTATCGCGCCGTGCGCGATCAACTGCTCTCCCGCATCCGCGGCCGCTTCGGTGTCGTCAAGGCGCCCACCGTCTGAAATTCGCTCGTGCAGCCGCATCAGGGCCGACCTGCGGCCAGGACGCTTGCAAAAGCGGCCCCTTGGTCGCATGTTCCAGCCCAAATTTTTATCGAGACCCCTCAGGAGATCTTATGCCCAAAGAAGAGTTGATCGAGTTTCCCGGTACGGTGACGGAGCTTCTGCCCAATGCGATGTTCCGCGTAAAGCTCGACAATGACCACGAAGTGCTCGCCCATACCGCCGGCAAGATGCGCAAGCACCGCATCCGCGTCCTGGCCGGCGACAAGGTCCTGGTCGAAATGACGCCCTACGACCTGACCAAGGGCCGCATCACCTTCCGCTTCAAGTAAGCGGTATTCCGGACTCGCCCATGGCGGCCGGTTCCCCTTCGTCGGCGCCCGTCTTCGTCCTGGCTTCGGCCAGCCCGCGCCGCCGCGAACTCCTGGCGCGACTCGGCCTGACGCCCGACCGTATCGTCGCCGCCGATCTCGACGAGCAGCCCAGACCGGGCGAAGCGCCGCAGGCGCTGGCGCTCCGGCTCGCCACCGACAAGGCGTCGGCCGTGCAGGCACGCCTCGCCGCCGAAGCGGCCCCGCGCGGCTACATTCTGGCCGCCGACACGGTGGTCGCCTGCGGCAACCGCATCCTGCCCAAGGCGGAGACCGAGACCGAGGTGCGCGACTGCCTGCGCCTGCTCTCGGGCCGGCGCCACCGGGTGCTGACCGGCCTCGCCCTGGTCAGGCCGGACGGCGCGCTCAGGTCCCGCGTCGCCGTCTCGACCGTGACTTTCAAACGCCTGACCGCGGCGGAGGTCGACTGGTATCTCCGCTCGCAGGAAGGGCTCGGCAAGGCCGGCGGCTATGCCATCCAGGGCCGGGCCGAAGCCTTCGTGCGTGCCCTTTCCGGCTCCCATTCCAATGTCGTCGGCCTGCCGCTCCACGAGACTTGGCAGATGCTGGCCGGCAACGGCCTGGACCTCGCGGCGCCGGGACGATGAACCGCCGCCTGCTGGTCGAGGCCGGGCCGATCGAAACGCGCCTGGCCCTGCTCGAGGACGGCGTGCCGGTCGAATTCCTGCTCTGGCCAGCGACCCGGCGCCCCCTGCTCGGCGAGATCCGTCTCGGCCGGGTGATCGAATGGGAAGCCTCGCTCGGTGCCTATTTCGTCGAGATCGGCCTCGACCAGCCGGCCTTCCTCAAGCGGAAGGACGCGCCCCCCTTGACCGAAGGCGCCGCCGTCGCCTGCGAGGTGATCCGCGAGCCGATCGGCCACAAGGCGGCACGGGTCGGCGCCCGCACGCCCGATGCCCTGGCCGCCCAGGCCAAGGCGGAGGCCGAGGGACGGGAGCCGCCGGCCCTGCTCCGCCCGGCACCGCCACCGGCCGCCCGCCTCGCCCGCCAGCGGGGCGCCGGCCAGATCCGCGTCAGCGGGGCGGCGGCGATCGCGGCACTGCGCCAGGCCCTGCCGGACCTCACGGTCGAAGCCGCCCACGGCATGCCCGATCTCTTCGCCGCCGAGGGCATCGCCGAGGAATTTGCCGCCAGTCTCGCCCGCGAAGTGCCCTTCGGCGCCGGCGGCCATCTGACCATCGACGAGACCGAGGCTCTGACCGCGATCGACATCGACGGCGGCGACCTCGGCCCCCGGGGCGCCAACGAGGCGGCGGCGCCGGTCGTCGCGCGGGAAATCCGGCGGCGCAACCTGGCCGGCCAGATCCTGGTCGACTTCATCGGCGACGCGCCCGCCATCGCGGCCGGCAAGGCGGCGCTGCTGCGCGCCCTGAAGGCCGATCCGCTGCACCCCGAACTGTCGCGCGGGGACCTGAACGGCATCGTCCTGCTGACCCGGACCCGCTTTGCCGACAGCATCACGCGGGCCGCCAGCGCGCCCTGCCCGCTCTCGACCGGGCGCTGGGCCTCGACCGAACATCTGGCCGCCGCCCTGCTCCGCCAGGCGGAAGCGCTCGCCCGCCACCATCCCGGCCGCGCCCTGCTGGCGCGCGCCCCGGGCGACGTGCAGGATTATCTCGACGCCTCCGGCCTCGGCGATGCCGCGGGCCTCGTCCTCAGCTATGCGCAGGCGCCCGACCGCGCCGTCGACGTGAGTATCCGGCCATGACCGCACCCGCCAACGACAACGCCAAGCCCTGCCCGATCTGCGGCCGGCCGGCGGTCGCCAAATACCGCCCCTTCTGTTCGCCGCGCTGTGCCGACGTCGACCTGCACCGCTGGCTCGGCGGCCACTACGCCATCCCCGCCACCGAGGCGGAGGAGCCGGGCGAGGGCGGCGACGAAGGCTGAAGCCCTTCGGCGAAACGCAGGAAGCGCCGCGCGAAATCCTCCGGCGCCTCCAGGAAGGGCGCATGGCCACCCGGAAAGGTGTCGATCCGCGCCCGCTTCAGGCGGCGCAGCGCCGGCCGGCACAGGAACAGGGGAATCACCCGGTCGCCCCGCGCCCAGGCGCACCAGACCGGCACGTCGAGGGCTGCCGCGACCGCGCGGAGATCGGCCTCCGCCCGGCCGAAACTGCTCCAAGCCTGGCGCAGCACACCCGCCACCTCCGGTCCTGCGGCGACGATCCGCTCACGCTGCTCCCGGGCCGCGGCGGCCGGCAGCACGATCCGGCCGTAATAAAAGGCGAAGGCGCGGGGAAACCACGGCGCCCCCCGCTCTCCCGCCGCGAAGAAGCGCGCGAACGCCCCGGTGAAGGCCCGCACCAGCAGCCCGACGCGGACCAGGCCGCCCGAGTCGCAGAGCACGAGGCCCCGCACCGGATGCCCGGCGGCATAGCGGATCGCCGCCGCCCCGCCGATCGAATTGCCGACCAGGAGCGGCCGCTCGACGCCCAGCCGCGCCAGCACCAGGGCCAGGATCTCGGCATAACGCTCGGCACTGGCGGGGACACGGTCGGGGCCGGAGCGGCCCTGGCCCGGCCAGTCGATCCGGATCACCTCGAAACGCCCGCGGATCGCCGCCGCGAAAGCATCGAAATCGCGCCCGCCATGGCCGACGGCATGGAGGCAGACCACCGGCGGCCCGGCGCCCTCGCGATGCACGGCAATCGCGGTGCCGTCGCAATCGATCATCTGCACCGGCTCCGGACACCCCAGCGCTTCCCGCATCGCCGCCTCCGTGATATCAATATCACCTAGAAGTGATTGATATATCACCAACGTCGATGATGCAATGGCGGGGCGATGGCGAAGGCGGATTCGAAGGACGGAACCTCGACGGCGACGCGCCTGGTGGCGGCCGCCATGGCGGAATTCTGCGAACACGGCTACGGCGGCACGGACAGCAACCGAATCGCCCGGCGGGCGGGCTTCGCGCCGCAGACCTTCTATCGCTGGTTCCAGGACAAGGCGGCGGTCTTCGTCGCCGCCTATGAGGACTGGCAGGCGGCCGAGCGCGACCTCCTGCTGCCGCTGCTCGCGGCCAATGCCCCGGGCCACAGCCTAGCCGCCGCCATCCTGGCGCATCACCGCGATTTTCGCCTGTTCCGCCGCAGCCTGCGCCAGCTCGCGGTCGAACAGCCGGCGATCCGCCGGGCGCGGGCCGAGAGCCGGCAACGCCAGATCGCCGCCCTCGGCGCCCTGGCGCCCGCCCCCGGGCCCGATCCCGCCGAACTGGCCGTCGCCCTGTTCGAGATCGAACGCCTGGCCGACGCCGCGGCCGAGGGCGAATTCGCCGACCTCGGCCTGACCGAGGCGCCGGCGGCCGCCGCCATCGCCGCCCTGCTCGACCGCCTTCGGCACCTACGCGAAACGCGTTGACGGCCCCGGACCTTTCCTCTAATAACGGCGTCCTCGCCGACAGCCGCGGTTTTCACCGTGGTCTTCATGGGCCCAGGTAGCTCAGTTGGTAGAGCAGCGGATTGAAAATCCGCGTGTCGCTGGTTCGATTCCGGCCCTGGGCACCATCTCCTCCGAGAGCGCGGCGCATGTGCAATCTCTATTCGATCACCAAGGGCCGGGCGGCCATTGCGGCATTGGCACGGGCCATGCGGATCGCGGCGTCGATCGGCAACCTGGCGCCCCTGACCGGGGTGTTTCCGGATTATCCGGCGCCGGTGGTCCGCAACACGGCCGAGGGGCGCGAACTCGCGCTGTTGCGGTGGGGGATGCCGTCCCCCGCCTTCGCCCTCGAAGGACGGAGCGCCGACCCCGGCGTCACCAATATCCGCAACCTGGCATCGGCCCATTGGCGCCCCTGGCTCGGAGTCCCTCACCGTTGCCTGGTGCCCTTCACCGCCTTCGCCGAACCCGAGACCCTGCCGTCGGGCGCCAAGACGACGACCTGGTTCGCCCTGGACGAGAGCCGCCCGCTCGCCTTTTTCGCCGGCCTGTGGACCTCCTGGCACGGGGTGCGCAAGGTGAAGGAAGGGCCTGTCGACGCCGATCTCTTCGGCTTCCTGACCTGCCCGCCGAACGACGTCGTGGCCGCCGTGCACCCCAAGGCCATGCCGGTGATCCTGACCGAGGCGGCGGACATCGAGACCTGGATGGAGGCCCCCTGGGAGGAAGCACGGCAGCTCCAACGTCCGCTGCCGGACGGCCGCCTGACCGTCGTCGCCCGCGGGCCGAAGCGCGATCCCGATACGATGGACGACCTGCCGCTGTTCCAGGGGTGACATAGGGCCACCCGATCCCCATATGATGGCGATCGAACGGAGACGACGATGACCGATGTCCTGAAGGGCCTTGTCCGTGCGCTGGTGGTGGCCGGGCTGTTGTTCCTGGTGCTGACCCTCGCCGCCAGCCTGCTCAGCGCCCTCGCGATCGCCATTCCGGTGCTTTTCGTGCTCGCCTGGCTGTTCCGGCCGCGCGGGCCCCGGATGCCCGGCCCGGAGGTGCGCCGCCGGGTGATCATCATCGATCACCGGGGTTGAGGCCGGGCGCGCAATTTCGCCGCGCACTCCCGGCGCCCCTTGTCCTCATGCGCTGAATGCGCTTCCCTGCCGGGGACCGATCCCGGCGGCGGAGGCGATCCGTGTTCATCAGGCTGACGCTTCTTCTCGCCCTCGCCCTCGGCGGCTGCGCCTTGCCCGGCCTGCCGAAGGACGGCGGCGGCTACAAGACGGTCGGCCTCATCGTTCCCGCCTTCCAGACGCTGCGGGCCACGAATATCGGCTTCGTCGGCGGCGGCGGTGAGGCGGACTTCGACGGCGCCTCGATCGACCTCGGCAACCGCCTGCGGAGCGGGATCAAGACCCTGCTGGCGCCGCGCTACCAAGTGGCCGACCTGCCCGATGTCCCGGTCCCCCACAATTATTGGTCCGCCATGACGGTGGCGGACTACGGCCTCAAGGCGGTCGAGGCCGCTGTCGCGGCCTCGCCGGTCAGGGCCGATCTCTATGTGGTCGTGCAGGAAATCGAGCGGAACGACCAGTTCACCGGCGCGCTCATCAAGCTTTCGGGCTGTGGCGTCCTGCATGTGGACACGCCGATCGCGAGCAAGCCGCCTTTCGCCTATTGCAGCCTGTCGATCGTGCTGGTGGACGGCACGACGATGAAGCCGATCGGGTCTCAGATCCTGCTGGCCGACAGCGGTTCGGGCCTCGCCCCCGATTCGATGCCGCACGTCGCCATGGAAGGCTTGGTCTGGCAGGGCGTCGCCCTGCCGCCGGCGCAGATCGCGGCCGCGAGCAAGGCCCTCGATGAGGTCGTCGCCAGCTCCCTGCCCTACAGCCTGAGAAAACTCGGGCTGGCGCCGTGAAGGCGCTTGCAGACGCTCCTTCCCAGGCGGTCGCGACGCCCCGTTGATCTCGCGCAATGACGGTCGCCACCCGGCATTCCAAAATTCCACACCGAATGCACGGGTGATCGGATTAGCTGATAACCCTATCGCCAATTCGCTCGTCCAGTCCACTTGAATAATTCTAATCTGTGGGCCATTTTGTGCGCACGGTCAGTCGGTTAAGGAGTAAACCTTGCCGGCTGGCGGACGGCCCCGGCGGGGTTCGTTGCTTTGCGTCAAACGTAGAAGGAAAGAGCTGATGTCTCTCATCAACACCGAAGTGAAGCCGTTCAAGGCGCAGGCCTACCACCAGGGCAAGTTCGTCGAAGTGACCGACGAGACCCTGAAGGGCAAGTGGTCGGTCGTCGTGTTCTACCCGGCCGACTTCACCTTCGTCTGCCCGACCGAACTGGGCGACCTCGCCGACAACTACGCGGAATTCCAGAAGCTCGGCGTCGAGATCTACTCGGTCTCCACCGACACCCATTTCACCCACAAGGCCTGGCACGACACCTCGGACACGATCGCCAAGATCGAATATCCGATGGTCGCCGACCCGACCCTGGCGATCTCGCGCGCCTTCGAAGTGCTGATCGAGGAAGAGGGCCTGGCCTATCGCGGCACCTTCGTGATCAACCCCGAAGGCCTGATCAAGATCATCGAAGTGCACGACAACGGCATCGGCCGCGACGCCAAGGAACTGCTGCGCAAGGTGAAGGCCGCGCAGTATGTCGCCTCGCATCCGGGCGAAGTCTGCCCCGCCAAGTGGACCCCGGGCGAAGCCACGCTGAAGCCCTCGCTCGATCTGGTCGGCAAGATCTGATCGCACTCATGCCTCTTGGTGCCCGGGGCCTTTCCCCGGGCGCCAACCCGCGCGACGACGCGCAGAAAGTACAAAGGTGTTGTCATGTTGGACGCCAATCTCAAGGCCCAGTTGAAGGGCTATCTGGAACGCGCGACGTCGCCGATCGAGATTGTCGCCGCCCTCGACGACAGCGAAGCCTCGCGCCAGATGCGCGACCTGCTGGCCGACATCGCCGATTGCTCGAAGCTGGTCACCGTGGTCGAGAGCGCGCAGACCGGGGTGCGCAAGCCCTCCTTCGCGCTGAACCGGCCTGACGGCAAGGTCTCGATCCGTTTCTCCGGCCTGCCCATGGGCCATGAATTCACCTCGCTCGTGCTCGCCCTCCTGCAAGTCGGCGGCTATCCGCCCAAGGTGGACGCCGAGACGATCGAGCAGATCAAGGCGCTCGACGGCGACTATGAATTCCGCACCTATATCTCGCTGACCTGCCAGAACTGCCCCGAGGTGGTGCAGGCGCTGAACCTGATGGCGGTGCTGAACCCGCGCGTCAAACACGAGATGATCGACGGCGCCCTGTTCCAGGACGAAGTGACCAAGCTCCAGATCATGGCGGTGCCGACCGTCTATCTGAACGGCGAAGTGTTCGGCCAGGGCCGCATGGAAGCGGCCGAGATCCTGAAAAAGCTGGACAAGGGCGCCGATGCCCGCGCCGCCGCCAAGATCGCCGCCAAGGAACCCTTCGACGTGCTCGTGGTCGGCGGTGGCCCGGCCGGCGCTGCGGCCGCGATCTATGCCGCGCGCAAGGGCATCCGCACCGGCGTGGTGGCCGAGCGTTTCGGCGGCCAGGTGCTCGACACCATGGGGATCGAGAATTTCATCTCGATCAAGGAGACCGAGGGGCCGCGCCTGGCCGCCGGGCTCGAGGAACACGTGAAGTCCTATGACGTCGACGTGATGAACCTGCAGCGCGCCACCAAGCTGGTGCCGGGCGAGCTGACCACGGTCGAGCTGGAGAGCGGTGCTTCGCTCCGCGCCAAGACCGTGATCCTGTCGACCGGTGCCCGTTGGCGCGAGATGGGCGTGCCCGGCGAGAAGGAATATCGGACCAAGGGTGTCGCCTATTGCCCGCATTGCGACGGCCCGCTGTTCAAGGGCAAGCGGGTAGCGGTGATCGGCGGCGGCAATTCCGGCGTCGAGGCGGCGATCGACCTCGCCGGCGTGGTGGCCCATGTCACCCTGATCGAATTCCTCGACGTGTTGCGCGCCGATGCCGTCCTCGTGCGCAAGCTCAAAAGCCTGCCCAATGTCGACATCGTCATGGAGGCCCAGACCACCGAGGTGATCGGCGACGGCAAGAAGGTGACCGCCCTCGCCTACAAGGAGCGCAAGACCGGCGAGGCCAGGACGCTCGAGCTCGAAGGCATCTTCGTGCAGATCGGCCTGGTGCCCAATACCGAATGGCTGAAGGGCGGCCCGCTCGAGCTGACTCCCCGGGGCGAGATCGTGGTCGACGCCAAGGGCCAGACCTCGGTCGCCGGCATCTTCGCCGCGGGCGACGTCACCACCGTGCCCTACAAGCAGATCGTCATCGCCATGGGCGAAGGCGCCAAGGCCTCGCTCGCCGCCTTCGACCACCTGATCCGCACCTCCGCCCCGGCCGAGAAGGCCGCCGCGGAATGAATCGGTCCAGGGCGGGCCACTGCGGTCCGCCCTGCCACTCCAGGCTTGCAACCGGACCCGTTGTGCGCCATTTATTACGCCATGCACCTGCTTGCGGCGGGTACAGGCATCAACCTCAGTGCGGAAGGACTACGGTGCGGCAGGGTCGGCTGACCCGGACGGCAATTCTGGTCCCCGCGCAGCTAGACGGAGACCTTACATAGCTCGCCCCCCCTTTCCCCAGTCCGTCCCTGAAAAGGGCGGCCCGCGCATCAACGACCAGATCACCACGCCCCGCGTTCGCCTGATCGACGAGACCGGCGAAAATCGTGGTGTCGTCACCTTCGCCGAAGCCCTGCACCTCGCCGACATCGCCGGTGTCGACCTGGTCGAGATCTCGCCCAACGCCGATCCGCCGGTGTGCAAGCTGCTCGACTACGGCAAGTACAAATACGAGGCGCAGAAAAAGGCCGCCGAAGCCCGCAAGAACCAGAAGGTCATCGAGATCAAGGAGATCAAGATGCGCCCGGGCATCGATCAGCACGACTATGACGTCAAGATGCGATCGATCCGCAAGTTCTTCGAAGAGGGTGACAAGGTGAAGGTCACCCTGCGCTTCCGGGGCCGCGAGCTGGCGCACCAGGACCTCGGCATGAAGGTGCTGCTCCGCGTCCGCGACGACACGGAAGAGATCGCCAAGATCGAACAGATGCCCAAGATGGAAGGGCGTCAGATGACCATGGTGATGGCGCCCCGCTGAGGCGCCGCACCGGCCGCGAATCGAACCCCGCCGCCCGCAAGGCCGGCGGGGTTCGTGCTTTCGCCCCGCGCCACCCCGATCGTTCCCGCCTGGGAAACGATCTCTTCCCCGGAAGCGGGATTTTTAACCGCGGCGGCCCGGGCCATATTGGCATCACGTTCCAACGAGGAGATGCCCATGACCCCGGAGAAGGTAGCCCAACCCGCCCTGCGCCAGGTTGCCGCCCTGGTGCGCGGCCAGCGCACCTCGGACGGTGCCGGCGTGCGCCTCACCCGTCTGCTCGGCCACGAGACGGTCGAGTCCGCCGATCCCTTCCTGATGCTCGACCATTTCGACACCGAGGAAGCGAGCGACTATATCGGCGGTTTCCCCGACCATCCTCACCGCGGCTTCGAGACCGTGACCTATATGCTGGAAGGCCGCATGCGCCACGGCGACAACGCCGGCCATTCGGGCGTCATCGGCACCGGCGACGTGCAGTGGATGACCGCCGGGCGCGGCATCGTCCATTCCGAGATGCCGGAACAGACCGAGGGCCTGATGCGAGGCTTCCAGCTCTGGGTCAACCTGCCGAAGCGGGACAAGATGGTCCCCGCCCGCTACCAGGAGATCCCGGCCGCCACCATCCCGGTCGAGGCGCGCGGCAATGGCACCACCGTCAAGGTGATCGCGGGGACGACCAGCCAGGGCACCCGCGGGCCGATCGAATCGGGCGCCACCGCGGCCCATTTCTTCGACATCCGCCTGGCCCAGGGCGCCAGCATCGAGGAAGCCCTCGATCCCGGCCTGAACGCCCTTCTGGTGGTCTATGACGGCTGGGTCCGCATCGCGGGCGAGAAGACCGTGCCGGCGGTCAATGTCGCCCTGCTCGGCCCCGGGGAGCGGGTCGCCATCGCCAATGCGGGCGACGAGGCGGCGGGCGTCCTACTGATCGCCGGCCGGCCCCTGAACGAGCCGGTCGCCTGGGGCGGGCCTTTCGTGATGAACACGCGGGACGAAGTGCTGCAGGCCGCGCGCGACTATCAGGCCGGGCGGTTCTGAGCATCAGGCGCCGAAGCGCCGCCGATAGTCGCCGGGTGTCAGGCCGACCAGTTTCTGGAACAGCTTCCGGAACGCCGCCGGGTCCTGATAGCCGACGGCGAAGGCGATGCGGTCGACCGCGTCGCGCGTCGCCTCCAGCCGGCGGCGCGCCTCGGCGACGCGGAGGTGCTGGCAATATTCGATCGGGCGAAACCCGGTCGCCCGGCTGAAGCGGCGGAGGAAGGTGCGTTCCTCGAGCCCGGCGCGCGCCGCCATCTCAGGCACCGCGACCGGGCCGAGCGCCGCCCCGCCGGCCAGCCAATGCTGGACCTTGAGCACGGCGCCGTCGCCATGGCGGAGACGAGGCTCGAAAGGCGCGTAATAGCGCTGCTCCCGCCCCGGCGGATCGATCAGCAGGAAGCGCGCCGTCGCCATCATCGCCGCCGGCCCCAGAAAGCGCGCGACCAGGAGGAGGCCGAGATCGGTCCAGGCCATCACCCCGCCCGCGGTCACGACGTCGCCCTCGTCGATCAGCAGGCGGTCGCAATCGACGGTCAGCGCCGGGTGGCGCGCCGCCAGCTCGTCACCATAGGTCCAATGGGTGGTTGCCCGCCGCCCGTCCAGCAGCCCCGCCCCCGCCAGCACGAAGGCCCCGGCGCAGACCGAGCCGAGCAGCGCCCCGGCGCCATGCGCCCGGCGCAGGAAATCGGCGACCGCCGGACTCGCGGCCGGCGGCTCGCCCAGGGCCGGCGGCGCCACCACGGCGGCAAGGGCATGGGGCAACGCCGGATCGCTGTCGAAGACGCAGGCCGGCACGCCGTCCGCCCCCGGCTGCCAGTGGCTGACTCGAAGGGCCGGGCCGTCCGCCGCATGGTTCAGCCGCCCGGCGACGGCGAGGAGATCGGTCAACCCGTGTACCGCCGCGGCCTGCGCGCCGGGATAGAGCAGCAGGCCGATCTCGGCCGGTGCTTCCGCCTGCATTGTCGAAATCGCCCCGTTTTTTGTCCAATCCGCCAATCGGCAGCTTGGCGTCTCCGGGTTATCACTGTCCAGGGCCGGGCGTTCCGGCCGTGCAGGAGCGAGCGATGACGAAGCGTGCCCTTCTCGTGGTCGATATCCAGAACGATTATTTCACCGCCGGGCGCTGGCCCCTGTCGGGCATGGAGGCTGCGGCTGCCAATGCCGGCCGGGTGATCGCCGCCGCCCATGAGGCGGGCGACCTCGTGGTCTTCATCGCCCATGTCGCGGCGGAGCCCGATGCCCCCTTCTTCGCCCCCGGCACCGAAGGCGCCGAGCTTCACGCCGCCCTCGACGTCCGGCCGGGCGACGCCCGCGTGGTGAAGCACGAGGTGAATGCCTTCAAGGGCACCGACCTGAAGCAGATCCTCGACGAGGCCGGGATCGAAGCGGTCACCGTGATCGGCGCCATGAGCCATATGTGCATCGATGCCGCGGCCCGCGCCGCCTCCGACTTCGGCTACGCCGTCACCGTGGTGGCGGATGCCTGCGCGACGCGCGACCTCGATTTCGCCGGCGCCATGGTGCCCGCGGCCGCCGCCCATGCCGCCTTCATGTCGGCGCTGGGCTTTGCCTATGCCACCGTGGTGAGCACCGCCGATTATGTGGCGGGCGCGGCAAAGGCGGCCTGAAGCGGCGACAGAGACCCGCGATAGCGGATCAGCGGCCCGGAAAGCGGCAGGGCGAGCGCCACATCGAAGTGGAAATCGCCCCCCCGCCGCCCGCGCCGCCGCGTCCAGCCGGCGCCCGGCCACCGGCACAGTGCAGCCCTGGGCCGCCAGGCGGCGCGCCGGCCGCGCCCCGAAACCGCCGCAGCCGCCGAGCAGGAGGACGCGGCTCACAACACCCGCTTCGCCTGGTCGGGCGTCGGCATCCAGCAGCTCTCGCGCCGGCCGAAGAGACGGTAGCGGTTCCGCGCCACCAGGCGATAGACGGCGTCGCGAAGTCCGCGCGGCACCAGGCGGAACACGGCCACCCCGCGCCACGGCCAGGGCAGTCCGGCCCAGATCGCCAGCACGGCGTCGCTGTCGCGCAGGCACCTGTCGCCGTCGACCACCACCATCGTGTCGGGATCGGCCGGATCGATGCCGAAGCGGCGGTAGAGCGCCGTACCCACCGCGCCCTGCATGGAGGCGAGGCGGAAGCGCCCCGCCCGGTCGTGCTTCAGGATGAACTGCGCATTGGCGGAGCAGAGCACGCACATCGCGTCGAAGACGACGATCGGCCCCTCGCCCACCCCGTCCATGCGCGCCTCTCTCAGTGCAATGCGGCGACGAAGCCGAAGTAATATTTGTCGAGCATACCGCCCGTGGTCGTGATCCCATAAGGAACAATCGCGACGAGACGGCCGTCAGGCCCCCGGGCCCGCGTCGAAGACCAGGCGGATCAGGGCGCCGCCGCCCGGGGCATCGTCGATTTCGACCCGGCCGCCATGGGCGGCGACGATGGTACGCACGATGGCGAAGCCGAGGCCGGCGCCGCCACGGCCGCTGCGGTCGAGGCGGACGAAACGTTCGAGCACTTTCTGGCGCTGGTCCTTGGGGATGCCGGGGCCCTGGTCGCGCACCGTCAGCACAGGCCCAGGTCCGCTGGTCACCGTGACGGCGGTCCCCGGCGGGCCATGGGCCAGGGCATTGTCGACCAGATTGCGCAGTGCCCGGCCCAGGGCCTCGGCATGGCCGGCGATGGCCGGGGCACCCGCATCCTCGAAGACCAGGACGCGGCCTTCGGCGATGGCGAGCGGCGTCAGATCGGCGACCACGTCGCGGGCCACAGTGCCGAGATCGACCGCCGAGGCGGGATCGACCGCCAGCGCATCGGCCTGCGCCATGTCGAGCATCTGGTCGACCAGGCGGCGCATCGCCCGCACCTCGGCCGACAGGCGCTCTTGCACCGGCCCGGGTTCCAGCTTGTCGATGCCGAGGGTCAGCACGGCGAGCGGGGTGCGCAATTCGTGGGCGGCATTGCCGGCGAAATCGCGCACCGTCTGCACCGCCGCTTCGATCCGGGCCAGCATGCCGTTCACCGCGACGATGAGGGCCTGCACTTCGGAGGTGGTCGCCGGCGCCTCGACCCGCATCGACGGCCTGGCCGGATCGATCTCGCCGATCGCCGTGATGGTCCGCGCCAGCGGGCGCAACGTGCTGCGCACCACGCTGAAATTGAACAGCAGGAACAGGACCGAGAGCAGTGCCAGCGGAAACACCACATGGAAGCGGATCTCGTTGAAGATGATGGGCACGAAAGGCTCGAAGCCATGGCCCGAAATGGCCAGCGTGATCCAATAGGACTGGCCATCGACGGTAACGCGCCGCGTGCCCGACAGCAGGAAACGGTCGCCCCAGATCTCGCGCTGGGTGCGGATCACCAGGAAGGACATGGGGGCTTCCGGCGCGATCTTGAGGTCGCCGTCCTGATATTGCCCGAGCACCCAGCCGGCCCGGTCGTGCACCACGAAGGAACGCCGCGTGCCGGGCGCCAAGGCTTGCGCCAATTCGTCCCGGATCGGCGGGTCGCCCGGCTGCCGAAGGTCGGGAATTTCCTCGGCGATGCGGCCTGCCTCGGCGGTCAGGAGGAGCTGGTCGAGTTCGTTCGGATTGCGCACATACATCCAGACCACCGCCAGAAGCTGGACCAGGAGAAAGACCAGCCCGACGCCGGCGAGGCGCAGCGACAGCTTGAAGACCAGCGAGCGGACGCGGGGGGCTGCCATGGTCAAGAGCGCGGCCCCTGGGTCGGGATCGGCTGGGCGGGGGTCAGGATGTAGCCGATGCCATGGGCGGTATGGACCGTGACCTTGGCCCCGCTCTCCGCGAGACGCCGGCGCAGGCGCGAGACCACGGCTTCCAGCGCATTGCCGGTGACTTCGGCCGATTGGGCATAGAGGGCGCCCTCGAGGCTGGGCTTGGCGACGACATGGCCGACCCGCCGCATCAGGCATTCGAGCAGGTTCATCTCCTTGGGCGAGAGGCGAAGCGGCCTGTCGTCCACCGTCGTCTCGCGCGCGATGCTGTCAAAGGCCAGATTGCCGACCGTCAGCGTGGTGCCCAGGCTGGCCCCCGGGCGGCGCAGCAAGGTGCGGCAGCGCGCCGCCAGCTCGCGCATCTCGAAAGGTTTCACCAGATAGTCGTCGGCTCCGGAATCGAGCCCGTTCACCCGGTCGTCGAGGCCGCCGCGGGCGGTCAGGATCAGGATCGGGCAGCCGCAACCCCGGCGCCGCACGAAGCGGACGAGATCGATGCCGTCGCCGTCCGGCAAGCCGAGGTCGAGCAGCAGGAGGTCGTAATCGGCGACGCTGACCGCGTCCTTCGCCGGCTCGACCCCCGGCACGGCATCGACCACGAAGCCGGCTTCGGTCAGGCCGTCGACGATCAGGCCGGCGAGCGCCCGATTATCTTCGACCAGCAGCAGCCTCATGATCGACATCCCCTTCGCCCGCCGGGCGCTTCCGCCCCGTGATCATGGCCAGCACCAGATTCTCGCGGTGCCGCACACTTTCGACCAGCGCCGCGACGATATGCAAGCCGGCCAGGGCAACCAAGCCATTGGCGGCCAGCGCATGGGCTTCCTGCACCCAGTCGACGCCCCAGAAGGCATCGAGCCCCTGCATCCAGCCGGTGACGGCGATTGCGGCGAGCAGCGCCATGAGCACCAGGATCATGGCGCCCCCGGCCGGATTATGGCCGACATAGCGCCGCTCGCGCCCGCCCGCCAGATCGGCCAGATGGCCCAGCACGACGCCAGGCGGCGCCACGAAATCGCGGAAGCGGGCATGGACGCTGCCGACGAAGCCCCAGACGATCCGGATCGCGAGCACGGCGGCGACGCCGTAACCGACATAGCGATGCGCCGCCTTGCCGGTATCGAGCAGGAAATAGTCGAGCGCCACGCCGGCCACGACCGACCAGTGGAACAGGCGGACCACCGGGTCCCACACCCGTACCAGGGGCCGGCCGGGCCGGCGGGCGGCGATGACCGCGCCCGCCGGCTTGTCCGTCGTCGACATCAGTCGAGGTTCTTCTCGACGGCTTCGCCGGTGATCGGGTTGAAATAGACCTCGGCCTTCTTGCCCTCGGCGGTATAGCCATAGATTTCGTAGCAGCCACCGCGGGTCTTCTTGAAGACCTTGATGTCCTTGTAGCCCATCTCGGCGATCTTCTGCTTCATCGCCTCTTCGCTGAGCCACTTCGACTCGGGTTCGGTGGTGCAGGTCGGGCCGGCGAAGGCGAGACCACCGGAAAAACAGGCGGCGACGATACCGGCCCCCAGGGCCACACGCAGCTTCTTCATATCAACTCCTCGTCGCGAAATGATTGGGATGGCGACGGGTCGAGCAATAAATTCAAGATCTGACAAAATCCTGACAATCCAATACTATAATATTCCCGGCGATTTTCCGGCGGTCAGGACTTTGTCAGACCGTATAAACAAATTCTCCCCACCTTCGCTGTCGGAAGGTGACAGGATTACGGGAGAATTGATTATGCGAGTCCTCAAAGGTCTTCTTGCCATCACTGCAGTCGCCTGCATTCCGATGGCGGCAATGCCCTCCCTGGCCGAAGGCGACCTGAACGCCCAGACCAAGAAGAACCTGGAAGCGGCGATGCACGGCGAAGCCTTCGCCCATCTGAAATACACCGCCTATGCTGAACACGCCCGCAAGTCCGGCCAGCCGGAAATCGCCAAGCTGTTCGACGAAGCCGCCAATGTCGAAGCCAACGAGCATTTCGCCCGCGAGGCGGACGCCCTGAAGCTGGCCGGTACCGACGAAGCCAACCTGCTCGACGGCATGGCCGGCGAACACTACGAAAACACCAAGATGTACGTCGAATTCGCCCAGCAGGCCGATGCCGCCGGCGACAAGAAGGTGGCCGACCTGTTCCGCCAGATCGCGGCCGACGAAGGCGACCACTACGAAGCCTACAAGGCCGCCGTCGAAAAACTGCGCGCCGGCAAATAAGCCGCGCCCGCCCTGTCCCCGCCGCACCAGCCCCTCACCGCGGCGGGGACAGGGTATTGGCCATCGGCGTGGCCTCGTCCACAGCCGTTTCGAGGCCGAGCACGGGGCCGGCCAGCCTATCCGCCCTCAATTTGTAATGACGCCGTCGTTACGGTGCGCTAGAAATGGCGGCTGAGAGGCATGCCATGGCCAAGCCGACCGCCCGCGAATCCTTGAACATCCGCATCCAGCCCGAACTTCGGGGACTGATCGACCGTGCGGCCGAATTGCTCGGCAAGACGCGCACGGACTTCGTGCTGGATGCCTCGCGCAAGGCCGCGGAAGACGCCCTGCTGGACCGCGCCGTCTTCACCGTCAGCGAAGAAACCTACCGGGCCTTTCTCGCCAGGCTGGACGCGGCGCCGCAGCCCAATGAACGCCTGGCACGCACGATGACGACGCCGTCGCCGTGGGATGCCGCGTGAGCCTTAGCGCCCCGGTACCACTGGCCGATCACCACCAACTGACAGCATTTGATTCCGGCGTCTCGTCGCTGGACGACTGGCTGAAGCGCCGTGCCCGGGCCAACCAAGAGTCCGGCGCGTCGCGCACCTTCGTCGCCTGTGACGGGAACCAGGTGGAGGCCTATTACGCCCTCGCCACCGGCGGGGTGACGCTGCCCGAGGCCTCCGGCCGTTTCCGGCGCAATATGCCCGATCCCATTCCCGTCATCATCCTCGGCCGGCTCGCCATCGCCCGCGCCTGGCAGGGCCGCGGCCTCGGCCGCGCGCTGGTGCGCGACGCCGCACTGCGTGTCCTGCAGGCCGCGGAACTGGTCGGGATCCGCGGCATGCTCGTGCACGCCATTTCCGACGACGCCCGGGCCTTCTACCTGGCCCTGGGGTTCGAACCCTCCCCCCTCGACGCGATGACGCTGATGGTCACGCTGGAGGACCTGCGTAAGGCAAGGGCGTAGCTGCAATGCTCGTCCAGCACTTGTAGCTGCCCTTGCGTCGGGTCAGGTCAGGTCATTACCCTCTCAGCACAAACCAAGCCCCCCTTGCCTCTCACCCCGCACTCCGCTATAAGGCCCGCTTCCATCGCGTGGCCGGGCCAAACGGGCTGCCCGGGCCGCGCACGTGCGATCTTCGGATCGAAGGAGGTTGAAATGCCCAAGATGAAGACGAAGAGCGGGGCGAAGAAACGCTTCACTCTGACCGGGACCGGCAAGGTCAAGGCGCTTCAGGCCGGCAAGCGTCACGGCATGATCAAGCGCACCAACAAGCAGATTCGCAATCTTCGCGGCTCGACCACCCTGTTCAAGACGGATGGCGACAACGTGAAGAAGTATTTCCTGCCCAATTCGTGACGGAGAGCTGAACCATGTCGCGCGTCAAACGTGGCGTCACCGGCCACGCCCGTCACAAAAAAGTCCTGGAGATGGCCAGTGGTTATCGCGGTCGCGGTAACACGTCCTTCCGGATCGCCATCGAGAAGGTCGAAAAGGGCCTTCAGTACCAGTATCGCGATCGCCGGGCCCGCAAGCGCAATTTCCGCGCCCTGTGGATCCAGCGCATCAATGCTGCCGTGCGCGAGCACGGCCTGACCTACAGCCGATTTATCGACGGGCTCGCCAAGGCGGGCGTCGAGGTCGACCGCAAGGTCCTCTCCGACCTCGCCATCCGCGAGCCCGGCGCCTTCAAGGCGCTGGTCGAGCAGGCGCGGGCGGCCCTCCCTACCGAGGCCTGACCCCCGCCAAATCACTGGCAATAGCTCCCGGGGTTTGCTACCCCGGGGGCCACCGCGCCCCCTGTTCGGGGCGCTGGATTGGGGTCTGACATGAGCAATCTTTCCGGGCTCGAAGCCGAGCTTCTGGCGGCCGTCGGCGATGCCGTCGATCTTGCCACGCTGGACGAGATCCGCGTCGCGGCACTGGGCAAGAAGGGCCGCATCACCGAATTGATGAAGACCCTGGGTGGCATGGCGCCGGACGAGCGCAAGGCCTTCGGCGCTGCCGTGAACCAGGTGAAGGACCGGATCGCCGAGGCGCTCACCGCCCGCAAATCGATCCTCGAAGACGCCGCCCTCGAAGCCCGCCTGGGCCAGGAGCGGATCGACGTCACCCTGCCGATCGCGGCGCAGCCCGCCGGCCGCATCCATCCCGTCACCCAGGTGACCGAGGAATGCGTCGAAATCTTCGGCGCCATGGGCTTCGCGTTGGCCGAAGGGCCGGACATCGAAGACGATTCCCATAATTTCACCGCGCTGAACTTCCCGCCCGGCCACCCGGCGCGCGAAATGCACGACACTTTCTTCCTGCCCCCCCGGGCGGACGGGGAGAAGATCCTGCTGCGCACCCATACCTCGCCGGTCCAGATCCGCACCATGAAGGGCAAGCAGCCGCCGATCCGGGTGATCGCGCCCGGCCGCACCTATCGCTGCGACTCGGACCAGACCCATACCCCGATGTTCCACCAGATCGAAGCGCTGGTGATCGACAAGGGGATCCACATGGGTCACCTGAAGGCGACGATCGAACATTTCGCCGCCGCCTTCTTCGAGGTCGAGGCGGTGAAGATCCGCTTCCGGCCGAGCTTCTTCCCCTTCACCGAACCTTCGGCCGAGGTCGACATCGGCTGCGCCCGCTCGAAGGATTCGATCCGCATCGGCCAGGGCGACGATTGGCTGGAGATCATGGGCTGCGGCATGGTGCATCCCAATGTGATCCGCAATTGCGGCCTCGATCCCGACGAGTGGCAGGGCTTTGCCTTCGGCATGGGGCTCGACCGCATCGCCATGCTGAAATACGGCATTCCCGACCTTCGGGCCTTCTTCGAATCCGACCTGCGCTGGCTCCGGCATTACGGCTTCGCGGCCCTCGACCTGCCGACCCTGGGCGGAGGGCTTTCGCGATGAAATTCACCGTCAACTGGCTGAAAGAGCATCTGGAGACCACGGCTTCCGCGGCCGAGATCGCCGAGAAGCTGACCGCCATCGGCCTCGAAGTCGAAGAGGTGGACGACCGCGGCGCGACGCTCCGCCCCTTCACGGTCGCCCATGTCTTGACCGCCGTGCAGCACCCCAATGCGGACAAGCTGCGGCTCTGCACCGTCGATGCCGGTGACGGCGCGCCCTATCAGGTCGTCTGCGGTGCCCCCAATGCGCGGGCCGGGCTGAAGGTCGTGTTCGCCCGCATGGGCACCACCATTCCCGTCAACGGCATGGTGCTGAAGCCGACCGCGATCCGCGGCGTCGACAGCCAGGGCATGATGTGCTCGATGCGCGAAATGGGCCTGGGCGAGGATCACGACGGCATCATCGAATTGCCGGCGGATGCCCCGATCGGCAAGCCCTTCGCCGAAGTGCTGGGCCTCGACGATGCCGTGATCGACATCGCGGTGACGCCGAACCGCCAGGATTGCCTCGGTGTCGCCGGCATCGCCCGCGACCTCGCGGCCGCCGGCCTCGGCACCCTGAAGACGCCTGCGATCGAAAAGATCGCCGGGCAGTTCCCCTGCCCGGTCGCCGTCCGGCTCGATGAATCGGTCGCCGACAAGCCCTGCCCGATCTTCACCGGCCGCCTGATCCGCGGCGTGAAGAACGGGCCGAGCCCGGATTGGCTGAAGCGCCGGCTGGAAGCGATCGGCCTTCGCCCGATCTCCGCCCTCGTCGATGTCACCAACCTGATCACCATGGACCGCGCCCGCCCGCTCCATGTCTTCGACGCCGCCAAGCTGAGCGGCGGCATCCGCGTCCGCCTCGGCTTCGAGGGCGAGATGGTCGAGGGCCTGGACGGCAAGACGCATAAGATCGACGCCGCCACCATCGTGATTTCGGACGATTCCGGGGCGCTGGGCCTCGGCGGCATCGTCGGCGGCGTGCCGTCTTCCGTTTCGGAAGAGACGGTGGACGTCTTCGTCGAGAGCGCGCATTTCGATCCCGACCGCATCGCGGCCACGGGCCGGCGCACCGGCGTCGTTTCCGACGCGCGCTATCGCTTCGAGCGCGGCGTCGATCCCAAGTCGGCGCTCGACGGGCTCGAACTCGCCACCAAGCTCATTCTCGAACTCTGCGGCGGCACGCCGTCCGAGGTCGTGGTCGCGGGCGCCTTCCCGGGCGATTTCCCGGTGCGGCACCTGCGTCCCGGCCGGGTCAAGCAGTTGACCGGCCTCGAGGTTTCCGAGGCCGAAATGCAGCGGATTCTGACGGCACTCGGCTTCGGCGTCGATGCGGGCACCATGCCCTGGACCGTCAGCGTGCCGTCCTGGCGCCGCGACATCGAGGGCGAGACCGATCTCGTGGAGGAAGTGGCCCGTATCGTCGGGCTGGACAAGCTGCCGGTCGAGCCGCTGCCGCGCACCAACGTGGTGCCCGTGCCGGCGCTCTCGCCCGCCCAGCGCCGCGTCCGCGCCGCCCGCCGCCTGCTCGCCGCCCGCGGCCTGACCGAGACGATCAATTACAGCTTCATTCCCGAAGCCCATGCCAAGGCCTTCGGCTGGAGCGATGCCGCCCTCAAGGTCGCCAATCCGATCTCGCCCGAACTCGCCGTGATGCGCCCGCATCTGGTGCCGAGCCTGGCCGCCGCCGGCGTCCGCAACGCGGCGCGTGGCAACGAGGATGTCGCGCTGTTCGAGCTGGCCGGCACCTATCACGGTATCGGCCCGGCCGACCAACGCACGGTCGCCGCCGGGCTCCGCACCGGTTACACGGCACCCCGCCAGTGGCAGGGCGGCCGCCGCCCGGTCGACGCCTTCGACGCCAAGGCCGACGTCTTCGCCCTGCTCGCCGAGCTGGGCGCCCCGGTCGGCAATCTGACCGTGACCACCGAGGTTCCGGCCTGGGCCCACCCGGGCCAGGCCGGCGCCGTGAAGCTGGGCCCCAAGACCACGGTCGCCGTGTTCGGCGCGCTGCACCCGAAGATCGCCAAGCTGCTGGACCTCGAAGGGCCGGCCGCCTTCTTCGAGGTCTATCTGGACGCGGTCCCCCTGCCCAAGCCGCGCGCGACCAAGGAGAAGGGCGCCCTGGTCCTGTCCGACTTCCAGGCGGTCAGCCGCGACTTCGCCTTCCTGGTCGACGAGACCGTGGCGGCCGAAGCCGTGATCCGCGCCGTGAAGGGGGCCGACAAGGCGTTGATCACCGAGGTTTCGGTGTTCGACCTCTACCGCGGCACGGGCGTGCCGGAGGGCAAGCTGTCCCTCGCCCTCGCCGTCAAGCTGGAGCCCAGGGACAAGACCCTGTCCGACCAGGACATCGACGCAGTTTCAGCAAAGATCATCGCCGCCGTCGCCAAAGCGACGGGCGCCACCCTCAGGGCCTGACCGGAGCAGACATGACCGACCTCGCCCATATCCGCAACTTCTCGATCGTCGCCCATATCGACCACGGCAAATCGACCCTGGCCGACCGGCTGATCCAGACCTGCGGCGGCCTGACCGAGCGCGAGATGACCGAACAGGTGCTCGACTCGATGGATATCGAGCGCGAGCGCGGCATCACCATCAAGGCGCAGACCGTGCGCCTGCAATACAAGGCGAAGAACGGCGAGACCTATGTCCTCAACCTGATGGATACGCCCGGTCACGTCGACTTCGCTTATGAAGTCTCGCGCTCGCTGGCCGCCTGCGAGGGTGCCCTGCTGGTGGTCGACGCCTCCCAGGGCGTCGAGGCGCAGACGCTCGCCAATGTCTATCAGGCGATCGACGCCAATCTCGAAATCGTGCCGATCCTGAACAAGATCGACCTGCCGGCGGCGGAACCCGAGCGGATCCGCGCCCAGATCGAGGATGTGATCGGTATCGACGCCTCCGAAGCCCTGCTGGTCTCGGCCAAGGCCGGCATCGGCATCGAAGAGACGCTGGAAGCCATCGTCCACCGCCTGCCGCCGCCCAAGGGCGACGTGAACGCGCCGCTCAAGGCCCTGCTGGTCGACAGTTGGTACGACGCCTATCTCGGCGTCGTCATCCTGGTGCGCGTGGTCGACGGCGAGATCCGCAAGGGCCAGAAGATCAAGATGATGGCGGCCAACAAGGTCCATCTGGTCGAACGGGTCGGCATCTTCACGCCGAAGAAGGTGATCGTCGACAAGCTGGGCCCGGGCGAGATGGGCTTCATCACCGCCGCGATCAAGGAAGTGGCCGATACCTCGGTCGGCGACACGATCACCGACGAGAAGAAGCCGACCGAAACGCCGCTGGCCGGCTTCAAGCCTTCTGTCCCGGTGGTGTTCTGCGGCCTTTTCCCGTCCGATGCCGCCGAATTCGACAATCTGCGGGATTCGCTCGCCAAGCTCCGCCTGAACGACGCCAGCTTCCAGTTCGAGATGGAAAGCTCGGCCGCCCTCGGCCTCGGCTTCCGCTGCGGCTTCCTCGGCCTGCTGCATCTCGAGATCATCCAGGAACGGCTCGAACGTGAATTCAACCTCGACCTGATCACCACGGCACCGAGCGTGGTCTATCACGTCTATATGACCGATGGGACGATGCAGGAAATGCACAATCCCGCCGACATGCCGGACCCGGTGAAAATCGCCAAGATCGAAGAGCCCTGGATCAAGGCGACGATCTTCGTGCCGGACACCTACCTCGGCGACATCCTGAAACTGTGCCAGGACCGCCGCGGCATCCAGGTCGAGCTGACCTATGCCGGCAACCGGGCCATGGCGGTCTATCGCCTGCCGCTGAACGAAGTGGTGTTCGATTTCTACGACCGGCTGAAGTCGGTCTCGCGCGGTTACGCCTCCTTCGACTATCACCTCGACGGTTACCAGGAGGAAGACCTCGTCAAGATGTCGATCCTGGTCAACCAGGAGCCGGTCGACGCGCTGGCCATGATCGTGCACAAGACCCGGGCCGAGGCGCGCGGCCGCCAGCTCTGCGAGCGGCTGAAGGACCTGATCCCCCGCCAGCTCTTCCAGATCGCCATCCAGGCCGCCATCGGCGGGCGCGTCATCGCCCGCGAGACGGTGAAGGCAATGCGGAAGGACGTGCTGGCCAAATGCTATGGCGGCGACGTCTCGCGCAAGCGCAAGCTCCTCGACAAGCAGAAGGCCGGCAAGAAGCGGATGCGTCAGGTCGGCAATGTCGAGATCCCGCAGGAAGCCTTCATCGCCGCCCTGAAGATGGACGCCGACTAGGGTGGCCCCGGCCGGCCCCTTCGCCGACAGCCTGCTGGAAGTGCCGCCCCCGGCTTTTCCCGCGGCCGAGGTCGAGGCGGCGGCGGCATCGCTCTATGGCATCGACGCCAAGGCGGCGCCGCTGACCAGCGAACGGGACCAGAATTTCCGCCTGGTCGCCGCCGATGGCACCGGCTATGTCGCCAAGATCACCAATGCCGCCGAAGACCCCGGCGTGACCGATTTCCAGACCCGGGCCCTCCTCCATGTCGAGGGCGCCGGCCTGCCCGTGCCGCGCCTGGTGCGCAGCCGGACGGGGGCCGTGGTCGAGCGGATCGCCGGCCTGCCGCTTCGCCTGATCACCCTGCTGCCCGGGGTGCCCCTGGCGGGCCTGGCGCGCACATCTTCGCTGCGCCGGAACCTGGGCGCGGCCCTCGGCGCGCTCGATGCGGCGCTGGCCGATTTCCGCCATCCGGCGGCGCGCCACATGCTGCCTTGGGACTTGGCGCAAGCCGCCTCCCTGCGCCCCCTGCTCGTCCATGTCGAGGATCCGCGACGGGCGCTGGCGGAGGCGGCACTCGACCGCTTCGAAACCCATGTGCAGCCCCGCCTCGCCGGCCTGCGCTGGCAGGTGGTGCATGACGACATGAACCCCTGGAATGCCCTGGTCGAGCCGGCAGCGCCGGAGCGGATCAGCGGCCTGATCGATTTCGGCGACATGGTCGAGACCGCCCTGGTGAACGATCTCGCCATCGCCTGCGCCTATCAGTTGACGCCGGGGGACGACTGGCTGGCCGGCGCGCTCGAGGTCGCCGCCGGTTTTCAGGCGAGCTGCCCGCTGAGACCCGACGAAGCCGCCCTCTTGCCGGACCTGATCGCCACCCGCATGGTGGCGACGGTGGCGATCACCGGCTGGCGCGCCCGGCGACATCCGGGCAATGCCGCCTATATCCTGCGCAATGCGCCTTCCGCCTTCGCCGGGCTGGAGGCGCTGGCCGCCCTCGACCGGGGGGAGGCGGCGGCCCGTTTCACGGCGCTCTGTGGGGGAGACTGAGCATGGCCATGGTGAATGCCTTCGATCCGTCCAAGACGGGCGCCCTGCCGGCGCAGGAGGCGGCCATGATCGAGAGAAGGCGCAAGCTGCTCGGCCCCGCCTATCGCCTGTTCTACGAAAAGCCCCTGCATATCGTGCGAGGCGACGGCGTCTGGCTCTACGACGCCGAGGGCAAGGCCTATCTCGACACCTACAACAATGTCGCCTCGGTCGGCCACTGCCACCCCCATGTGGTCGAGGCGCTGAGCCGTCAGGCCGCCCTGCTCAACACCCACACCCGCTACCTGCACGAGACGATCCTCGACTATGCGGAGCGGCTGCTCGGCTATTTCCCGCCCGAACTGTCCCATGTGATGTTCACCTGTACGGGGAGCGAGGCGAACGACCTGGCGCTCCGCATCGCCATGGCCCACACCGGGCGGCAGGGCGTGATCGTCACCCGCCTCGCCTATCACGGGCTGACCGTCGCGGTTTCCGAACTCTCGCCCTCGCTGACGCCGGAGGAGCCGCGGCCGGCCCATGTCTGCCTCGTGGACGCGCCGGACGGCTTTCGCCATAACGGCGACGACGTCGGCCAGCGCTTCGCCGAAGGGGTGCGCCGGGCGATCGCCCTTCTGCGCGGCCGCGGCATCGAGCCGGCGGCCCTGCTGGTCGACACGATCTTTTCGTCCGACGGCGTCTTCGCCGATCCGCCCGGCTTCCTGGTCGAGGCGGTCGCCGCCATCCGCGAGGCCGGCGGCATCTTCATCGCCGACGAGGTGCAGCCGGGCTTCGGCCGCATCGGCCACGGCTTCTGGGGCTTCGCCCGCCACGGCGTGGTGCCGGACATCGTCACCATGGGCAAGCCCATGGGCAACGGCCACCCCATGGCCGGCATCGCCGTGCGGCCGGAAGTGGTGGCGGAATTCGCCGCCCGCAGCCGCTATTTCAACACTTTCGGCGGCAATCCGGTGTCCTGCGCCGTCGGCCTCGCCGTGCTCGACGTGATCGAGGACCACGGCCTGGTCACCCGCGCGGCCGAGATGGGAGCGATTCTGCGCGGCGGCTTGCGCGATCTTTCGACCCTGCATCCCGCGATCGGCGACGTGCGGGGCGCCGGGCTCTTCGTCGGCGTCGAGATGGTCGACCCGGCGACCGGGGCACCGGCGACAGCGCTCACCACCCGCGTGGTCAACGGGCTCCGCGAGCGCGGCGTGCTGATCAGCGCGACCGGCCCCAATGGCAATATCCTGAAGATCCGCCCGCCCCTGGTCTTCGCGCGGGAGCATGTGAACCTGTTCCTGGACCGCCTGGCGGCCACGCTGCAGGCCCAGAACGCCTGAGGCCCCCGAATGTCGCGCACCACGCCCGCCACCAAGGCCCTGCAGGCCGCCGGCATCGCCTTCGAACTGGTCACCTATGACTACGACCCGGATGCCGACCGCATCGGCCTCCAGGCGGCGGAAGCGATCGGCGAGCCACCCCACCGGGTGCTGAAGACCCTGATGGCGGAAGTGGACGGCAAGCCGGTCTGCGTCGTCGTGCCGTCCGACGGCACGGTCTCGATGAAAAAGCTCGCCGCCGCCTTCAAGGGCAAGTCCGCCGCCATGATGAAGCCCGCGGATGCGGAGCGCCTGACCGGCTATCATGTCGGCGGCATCAGCCCCTTCGGCCAGCGCCGCAAGGTGCCGACGGCGATCGAGGAAGCGGCCCTGAGCGAGCCTCACGTCTATGTCAACGGCGGCCAGCGCGGCCTTCAGGTCCGCCTGGCACCGGCCGACGCCAAGGCGGCACTCGGCGCCGTCACCTGCGCCCTGATGGCCTGAGGGCCGATCAGGCGGCGAAGATCCGGTCGCGCCGCTCGCGCTTGCGGAACAGCAGCAGGAGAATCAGGCCGATCACGCCGAAGAGCGCGAGGCCCGGCACCTGCAGCGCCGTGGTGATGCCCGGATTCCAGATTTCCGGCAGGATATAGCCCGAAACCGCATCGCCCGCCGCGACCAGGCTGTCGCGGTCGAGCGCATTCCAGAGTTCGCCGAGCGAGAGCAGACCAAAGGCACCGCGTTCCAGCATGGCCATCCCGTCGGCTCCGAGGCACATGAGCGCCAGCCCGATGAAGATCCAGCCCAGAAAACGTCCCACCATCCGCTCGCCCTCCCGGCTCTGCGCGCCGCATCATCGCAAGGGGCGAAGCCAATCTCAACAATGGGGCCACAATAGGGCTCCGCTCTCACCGAGGAGCGCCCCCGCGCGGCAGCAGTTGCACGCCGCGCCGACTTCGCTATAGTGCCGCCCTCGCAGCCGGCCCAGCGCCGGGCCGACCCGAAAGAGTCGGGCATGCTTGCGGAGGGGTGGCCGAGTGGTTGAAGGCGCACGCCTGGAAAGTGTGTATACGGGAAACCGTATCGTGAGTTCGAATCTCATCCCCTCCGCCATATGCCGCCGATTGCACTCTATAGTGCGATATTGCCGCCGACTGCCGCATCACCGGCGACTAGACGCGACGGCCTGACGTCTCGGTGCCAGCGGCGCCGCTCATGCCCGGCGGTTGCCAAATTGCTGTAACACCAGACATCCACTCGCGGCGCAGGATGGCGTATTGCATGGTGTTTTCGTAGATCGGATTGCCCGCATCGTCATTGGTGAACGATACGAACTCGATGAACACGCCTTCGCGGCGCATGCCCAGTTTTTCGCAGAGGCGTCGAGAGGGTTTGTTGTGATCTTCGACATAGGCATAGAGTCGGCGAAAGCCCTTTGCCCGGAAAAGATGGTCGACCATGGCTCTCGCGGCTTCGAACGCATATCCCTGACCACCGAATTGCGGATTGAGGTTCCAGCCGACCGAGGCCGTCTCGTCCTCCTCCCCCTCTCCGGCGCCGCCGAACAGATCGCCGATGACCTGACCGGTTTGTTTCAGGCATATCGCCACGCTGCCCTCGTCGAGGGCGCGTTTCCTGACCTCGATCTCCGCTTCAGCCAGGTCTGCGAGCTTGAGCGAGAAGAAGCAGGAGGCGGTGGGCGCACGCAGATAATCGAAGAGGTCTGCGGCATCCCCCTCCCGGAAGGGCCTCAGGATCAGGCGCTCGGTCTCGATGATTTGCATGTGCGGTATGACGATCTCCCGGTTTCGGGTCCGGGCTGAATGAGAGCTTCCGGCCTTCATCTGCCGGGGTCAACCCCGGCAGATGAAGCAAATTCGGCCTCGATCTTGCCCCTGGCATCCGCCAGCGACAAGAACCAACGGGCATTCAGACACTCGTCGCGGAAGCGCCCGTTGAACGATTCCACGAAGGCATTGTCTGTCGGTTTGCCGGGCCGGCTGAAGTCCAGGGTGACACCGTTCTCATAGACCCTGCGATCCGGTGGTTCCCCCTTGATCCCCTGATCGACCTCGATCGTCAGGGCTTCGCGCATATAGGCGTCGACGATTGTCAGCGCCCGCAGCCGCCGGCCGTCGAACAGGGCATCCTCCCGATAAAGCCGATAAACCCGCTTGTGGTTCACGACCCGGCCCTCTCGTCGCAGCAGGATGTCGATCCGATAATAGCCGTAGCGCACCTGCGTCCGCGCGAGGCCCCGGATGCACATGAGCAGAGTCTTACGGTTCTCCTCCTCGCGCGGCTTCAGCCGTCGCAATTCGCCCATGCCCGCCCCGCCATAGAGCTTCTTCCAGCGGTAGAATATCTGCTCCCAATGCCCATCCGCCGGATCACCTCCGCCACCGAAACCCCGGCCTCCGCCTGTTTCAGCGCGTAGGAAATCTGTTCCTCGGTAAACCCGCTCTTCTTCACAGCTCGCCCCTTCCTCAAGGGTCGTCACAGCGCCGCAAACCGTCACTCAAAACGGAGGAAGCAGACGGGGGAAGGTCAAAAAAAGATGGGGTGATGGACGGCTCCGCTCCCATTTCGGCCCTTTCCTTCTGCCTGCCTGCCATCAATGCCGGGAAACGGAATCGGGTTGCCGCACTATCGTCACAGCAGGAAATCCAGTATATTCGACGCGTGGTTGCGTCCGCTGCGGCTTCATTCTTTCTGGGTGGCGGCCCGGATGGAGGGGAAAATGCGGGTACGATCGGGTGCGGGCGGCTTCGACCTGCTGGCCATCGGCGGCAGCAATGTGGTGCTCCTCGCCATCGACGCAACGCCGGCGGCGCGGAAAGGATTGCTCGGCTTCGCCCTGAAGCGCAGCGATGCCTCGGAAAATCAGTCCTATTGGCTGAAGGGCCTCAAGGTCTTCGAGGAAGTGGTGCCCCAACCGCGGCCCGGCGACAACTATTCGACGCTCGAACACCCGATCCAAAGCTTCCTTTGGGGCGATTACACGGCCAAGCCGGGGCATCGCTACGGATTCGTCGTCCGACCAGTCTACGGAACCCCGCGCAACCTCCGATACGGCGAGGATATCACGGTCGAGGTCGAGACCGAGCGCGAGGATGATGGAACCCATGCCGTCTTCTTCAATCGCGGCGCGATCGCAAGCCAGGCCTTCGCTGACAAATTCGGCAACAAGGCACCGGAGAACCAGGACGACCCGAAGGATCCGGAAGTCGTCTGGCTGTCACGCGGCTTGCTCGAAGCCGCCCTCGCCTTCATCGACGACACCAGGCCCGACGAGAAGCTCCGCGTTGCGGCCTATGAATTCACCTATCCACCGATCCTGAACGCCCTGGCCACCGCCCGCAAGACGCGCGGGGTCGATGTCGTCGTGGTCTACGAGGCCGGCCAGGAGACCGTGAAGAAGGCCCGCGTCGATACCGAGGCGACCACGGCGAACAGGAAGGCGATCGCCGCCGCCGGCCTGCCGAAAGCCATGTTGAAGCCGCGCACCCAGCGGCACGACATTCCCCACAACAAATTCATGGTCCGCCTCTCCCCCGACCGGGCGCGGACCGCGGTCTGGACCGGCTCGACCAATTTCACCGCGTCGGGCTTTCTCGGCCAGGCCAATGTAGGCCATATCGTGCGCGACCCCACGATCGCCAAGACCTATCTCGCCTATTGGGAGAAGCTCGCGGCCGACACGGAATGGAACGACCTCCGCGACTGGAACCGGACCGTGGATCCCGATCCCGCGGCCGCCCTGCCGGCGAATTCGGTTACGCCGGTCTTCAGTCCCCGCCGCACGGACTCCATGCTCGACTGGTATGCGGGCCGGATCCGCGAGGCGGGGCAGACGGTCATGTTCACGGCCCCCTTCGGGATCGACGCGGCGCTTGCCGGAGCCTTTTCTGAGGACCGCCCCTTCCTCCGCTACATCATCCTCGAAAAGCCGCCCGGAAAGACCGAGCGGGCGATCGTCGCCCGCGACAGAGACGTCCAGATCGCCTATGGCGCGGCCCTCGGGCGCAAGACGGTCAAGACCAGGATCCCCGGCTGGCAGCTCGACAAATGGTTCCTGGACGAGGGGCACTATCGTTACGAAGGCCATGTCTTCTATGTGCACACCAAGATCCTGCTGGTCGACCCGGCCGGCGACGATCCGTTGGTGTTTTCGGGCTCGGCAAATTTTTCGCACAATTCGCTCGTCAACAACGACGAGAACATGCTCCTGATTCGCGGCGACACCCGTGTCGCCGACATCTATATGACGGAATACGACCGTATCTTCCGGCACTTCTACTTCCGCAACATGGCCAACGAGCTCGCCGAGAAGGGAAAAACCGACACGGCCGCAATCTTCCTCGATCCGAGCGACAAATGGGTGGCGGCCAATTTCTCGCCGGAGGGAATGAAATCGAAGCGCCGGAAACTATTCTTCGGCAATTCGAAGAATTAGGCCCCGCAGACGGGGGTCTGAAGATGGCCGGATCGCCGCCCGGCCCTCAGGCGCGTTTCGGCGGCAGCGGCACGAGGGCGGAGACGCGGGCGCGATAGGCGGCATAGGCGGGGCGGCGTTCGAGGCTTCGCTGTTCCATCAGGGGGATCGAGGCGAAGACGAACATCACGGTGATCGCCAGGGCGCCGGGCACGATCCAGGGCCACCTGTCCGGCGCTGCGGCCAGGCCGAAGAGCATCAGCCCCCACCAGAAGGCGGTCTCGCCGAAATAATTCGGGTGGCGCGACCAGGCCCAGAGGCCGCTCTGGATGAAGCTGCCCGGCGTGCGGCGGGCGATGAAGGCATGGAGCTGGAGATCGGCCAGGGTCTCGACCGCGATGGCGCCGAGGGTGACGGCAAAGGCCACGACGTCGAGCCAGCCGAAGGGCGCCGTGCCGAAGCGCATGACGGCATAGACCGGCAGGCAGCCGAGGAAGACCTGGAGCGTCGGGAACAGATGGATGCCGGCGAAATCGGCCGCCACGGCCGCCCGCCCCGCCTTCTGCCGGACCAGGGGATAGCGCCAGTCCTCGTGCCCCATACCGCCCCAATGCACGGCCCAATTGGCGGTCAGGCGGATGCCCCAGAGCCAGGCGAGCCCGATCACGCACCAGGCCCGCAAGCCATCGACCGGCCCGCCCGCGGCATACCAATAGAGGGCGAGCAGCGGCGGAATCACGCTCCAATAGGGATCATAGGTGCTGGAATTGCGGTAGAGCCGGCTGAAGCCGAAGACGACGGCGGTGGCCGCGACATCGGCCAGCAGGGCGTCGAAGGGTGGCGCCAGCAGGCCGGCGCCGAGCACGGCCGCCGCCACAACGAGGCCGGCCGCATAGGCCAGTGCGACCGCGAAAAAATCCCTCGTCCTGCCGGCCATCGCCCGCCCCCGTTTGATCCCGCCGGCAGTGTCGGCCGCTGCCGGCGAGATCGCCACGTCCGGATGGACGGGGCCGTCAGGCCGCCCGGGCGAGGGCGGAGCCCCAGACTTCGACATAGTCGCGCCGCTCGATCCGGCGGGCCGGGCGCTGTTCGATCAGGGCGGCGAGGCCGGTTTCCGCCAGCAGGGTGTCGACCGGGCCGCGCGCCTCCGGCGCCAGCGCGTCATAGGCGTCGGTCACCCGTTGCAGCATCCACAGCGGATAGTGGCGCATCGCCTGGACGTGGGGCACGCCACGGATGACCGGCGCGATCGAGCCGAGACTGCCGCGCTTGCCGCGCGGGAAGATCGCCGCACCCTCGGCCACCTCGTTCCCGGCCAGCCAGTGGTTCACCGCCTCGACGGTGGCGAGCAGTTCGGGCAGGTAATCCCGCGCGATCAGGCGGAGCAGATCCTTCGCCGTTCCCGGCACCGCATCACCGGCGAGGAATTCGGGCGCGAGGCCCGGGAATTCCGGCGTGTCGACCTCGACCGTGTTCATCCGTTCGACCCAGCGCTGCAGACGGTCGGCATGGCGGGCCATCAGGAAGGCGGGATAGGGATCGCGCCCGAGGTGGGCATAGAGCGGACCCATCAACCCATAGTCGCCGATCGAGGGACGCCCGCCGAAGAGATAGGGATGATGCAGGAAGTGGGCGTCGAGCACCGCCATCAGGTCCATGAACTGGGCCTCGATCACCGGGATCGTCTCGGGCGAAACGCCGATCGCCGGCAGATAGCCCGAGAGCTGCTCCATCGGCCCGGCGGCCATCAGGCGGGCTTCCTCGATATCGGCTTCCGCATTGAACATGCGCCCGATATTGCCGGCCAGGAAGCGGCCGTTTTCTGCCATGAAATTCCAGCGGTAATGCATCGCCTGGCGTACCAGGCCCTCGTCGCCATAGAGCTCGACGATCAGGGCGGCGATCTTCTGTCGGGGACCTGTTGGGTAACAGCTCGGCACCGCAGGTTCGCGCGCTTCGAGGAAATCGACGATCTCGGTCGTGTCCTGCACCAGGGTGCCGTCCGGTGCTTCCAGTACGGGCAGCCAGAACTTGCCGATCGCCGGCAGGATATGGGCGCCGAAGCGCGGATCGCTCGGCAGGCGCTCGCGGAAGGGCAGGCCGGATTTCCGCAGGAAGGCGCGCGTCTTGCCGGTGTAGAGCGAGACCGGCGCGCCATAGAGGACATAGGGCGTGTCGCTCACTTCTTGTCCCCCCCGGTCACGATGGTGCGGGCGCCGGCGACGAAGCGCTCGGCCGCGTCGCCGCCCTTGAACAGGGCCGAAATGTCGACCGGCACCTTGACGCCGCGCTGTACCGCCGGGCGTTCCTCGATCACGGCGAGCCAGCGCCCGAGCGAGGGCAGGTCGTCGATCGCGACGCCGGACCAGGCATGGGTGCGGACCCAGCAAAAATTGGCGATGTCGGCGATCGAATAGTCGCCCGCCAGATAGGCGTGGTCCTTCAGGCGGGTGTCGAGCACGGTGAGCAGGCGCTTGGTCTCCTGCTGGTAGCGGTCGATCGCGAGCGGGATCTTCTCGCTCATGTAACGATAGAAGACATTGGCCTGCCCCATCATGGGACCGACCCCGCCCATCTGGAACATCAGCCATTGGATCACGGTCGAGCGGCCGCGACGGTCCGTTGGCAGCAAGGCGCCCGCCTTCTCCGCCAGGTAGATCATCAAGGCGCCGGATTCGAAGACGGCGAAACCATCCTCGTCCCGATCGACGATGGCCGGGATCCGGCCGTTC
>NZ_JBAZKR010000042.1:0-38208 GCF_041650655.1 Zavarzinia sp. | reverse complement strand
AGGGCGGCGCCGGGCTCGATCCCCTGGCCCGTGAAGCCGTGGAGTTGCTGCCGCGTAACAAGAGCTGACCCACCCCACAAGCGATCTCACCGCGCCGCCAAGGGCAGAACACGGCGGCCACGGTAGAGCCATGCCCGGTGACGGAAAACCCGCGCCGGGCGATCCCGAGAACCGACGAAAACAGGGCAGGGAGGAAACAATGGGCATGTTGGCTTCGCTTCGTAAGGAGCACATCGTCGCGGGTGACGAGTTCAACCGGTGGAAAGTGCCGCCGGCGTCGATCGCCATCCATCTGTGCATCGGCTCGGTCTATGCCTGGAGCATCTTCAACCCACCGCTCACCCGCTCGCTCGGCGTGGTCGCCGGCGCGCCGGAGGACTGGTCGCTCGGCTCGGTCGTGTGGATCTTCTCGGTCGCCATCGTCTTCCTCGGCCTTTCGGCCGCCTTCGCCGGCAAATGGCTGGAGGAAGTGGGCCCCCGCATGGTCGGCGTGGTCGCCGCCTTCTGCTGGGGCGGCGGCTTTCTCATCTCGGCCGTGGGCATTTCCACCCACCAATTGTGGCTGATCTACCTCGGCTACGGCGTGATCGGCGGCTGCGGCCTCGGCCTCGGCTATGTCTCGCCGGTCTCGACCCTGATCCGCTGGTTCCCGGACCGGCGCGGCATGGCGACCGGCATGGCCATCATGGGCTTCGGCGGCGGCGCCATGATTGGCGCGCCCCTGAAGGAATATCTGCTGAAGCTGTTCAGCGTGGCGCCGGATTACCTCGGCAAGGTCGATGCCGTGCATCTGATCACCGAAGGCGGCCGCCGGCTGGCGGAAGTCGGCGGTGCCATGAAGGAAGTCGTCGTCATCGGTGCGGCCGAGGCAGCCAAGCTGGCGCTGCCGGGGCAGGAGGGCGTCTATGTCGTCGGCACCGGCTCGACCGGGGCGGTGCAGACCTTCCTGGTGCTCGGCGTCGGTTACTTCGTCGTCATGATGATCGCCGCCTTCTCCTACCGGGTGCCGCGCGACGGCTGGCTGCCCCGCGGCTGGACCCCGCCGGCCGAGGACGCGGCGAGCCGGCGCATGATCTCGAGGAAGCATGTCCACATCGACCAGGCGCTGAAGACGCCGCAGTTCTACCTGATGTGGCTCGTGCTCTGCACCAATGTGACCGCCGGCATCGGCGTGCTGGGCGTCGCCAAGACCATGATGTCGGAGATTTTCGGCACCACCCTGCCCGGCATCGTCGATGGCGCCTTCGCCGCCACCTATGTCCTGATGATCAGCGTCTTCAACATGACCGGGCGCTTCATCTGGGCCAGCCTGTCGGACTATATCGGGCGGAAGAACACCTATTACTGTTTCTTCGTGCTCGGGATCGCGCTCTATCTCTCGATCCCCTATTCGGCCCAGGCGGTGAGCGTCACCCCGGCGGTCACCTGGCTGGTGCTCTTCTATGCCGCCTCGATGATCATCTTCACCATGTATGGCGGGGGGTTCTCGACCATTCCGGCCTATCTGGCCGATGTCTTCGGGACCAAATATGTGGGCGGCATCCACGGCCGCCTGCTGACGGCCTGGAGCACGGCGGGCGTGCTCGGTCCGCTCGCCATCACCAGCTTGCGCGAGAGTACGCTGGCGGGCGCCCTGAAGGACCTCGCCGCCAAGGTCGATGCCGCCAAATTCCAGGCTACCTTCGGTGCCGGGCTCGACAAGCTGGACGAACTGGTGGCAGCCAAGACGGTGACGGTCGCCAAGCTGATGGCGATCGCGCCCGCCGGCACGGTCGACCCGACCCCCAGCCTCTACAACTCGACCATGTACACCATGGCCGGCGTGCTGGTGGTCGGCCTCGTCTGCAACGCCCTGATCCGGCCGGTCGCCGCCCGCCACCACATGGCGGAAGACCTGCCGGCACGGCCCGCCCGCCACGCGGCAGAATAGCACGGCGGGCGGCGGGCCACACCCGCCGCCCGTTTTCCGGTTGCCGGCCGGCAGCGGCCATATTTCGATAGCTTCCCTGACCTGGAGGAAGCGCCATGACCCCGAAGCCGGTCGTCACCCTGTCCAGCCTGCTGCCGGAACCGCTGCACCGCGGGAAGCTGTTCGAGGCCTATGCCGCCCCGATCGCGGCCCCGCGCGGCGCCACCAAGCTGGGCGGCCGCCTGGTCGAAGTGCCGCCGGGCAAGCGGAGCTGGCCCCTGCACAACCACCACGCCAACGACGAGATTTTCGTCATCGTCTCGGGCAGCGGCAAATTGCGTTACGGCAGCGAGACCTGGCCGGTGGCCGCGGGCGACGTCGCGGTCTGCCCGGCCGGCGGGCGCGACACCGCGCATCAATTGATCAACGACGGCAAGGTGCCGCTCCGCTATCTCGCCATTTCCTCGATGCATGAGCCGGAAGTGACCGAATATCCGGACTCCGGCAAATTCGCCGTGGTCGCCGGCACCGCCCCCGGCGGCGAGAAATCGGCCCGCCGCTTCCACCACATCGGCCGCGTCGCCGATAGCGCCGACTATTGGGAGGGCGAGGAGTGACGCCGATCGAATTCTGGTTCGACTTTTCCTCCGCCTATGCCTTTTTCGCGGCGCAGGAGATCGAGGCGCTGGGCGCCCGGGTCGGCCGCGTCATCCTGTGGCGGCCCTTCATGCTGGGCACCGCCTTCAAGCTGACCGGCGCCCGCGGCCTGTCCTCGACACCCTTGAAGAGCGATTATGCCGCCCATGATTGGGACCGCTTGGCCCGGTTGAAGTCCCATCGCTTCGCCCGCCCGGAAGGGCACCCGAAGATCGCCCTGCCGGCGACCAGGGCCTTCTACTGGATCGAGGGCCAGGCGTCGGTGCTGGCGCCCCGTTTCGCCAAGGCGGTGTTCGACGCCTATTACGACTGCCGGCTCGACACGTCGGATGAAGCGGCGGTGGCCGAATTCGCCGCCGGCTTCGGCTTCTCGCCCGAAGCGGCGCTGGAGGGAATGCGCGCGCCTGCGATCAAGGAACGGGCCAAGGATCTGAGCGAACAGGCGGTCGGCCGCGGCGTCTTCGGCTCGCCCTGGTTCTTCGTCGACGGCGAGCCTTTCTGGGGCCACGACCGCATGGCGATGATGGAAGACTGGATTGCCTGCGGCGGGTGGTGAGCATGTCGGATTCGTACAAAGGCCCCGGCGCTTGTATGCTCGCGACATAGCGGCGCCGGGCGGAGACTGATCCTGCCGCGCCGCGCGGCAGCAGGCAGGACCATGCAGAAATTCTCCGCCCTCTCCCTCGTCCGCCGGGCCTTCGGCGGGCATACGGGCTGGCAGCCGCAGTGGCGCCAGCCCGAGCCGAAGAAATCCTATGACGTCGTCATCGTCGGGGCCGGCGGCCATGGGCTCTCCACCGCCTATTACCTGGCGGCGGAACATGGTGTCCGCAATGTCGCGGTGATCGACAAGGGCTGGCTGGGCGGCGGCAATACCGGGCGGAATACGACGATCATCCGCTCGAACTACCTGTTCGACGAGAGCATGGCGATCTTCGACCATGCGGTGAAACTGTGGGAAGGCCTGTCCCAGGCCTTGAACTACAACGTCATGTATTCCCCGCGCGGGGTCCTGATGCTGGCCCACAATGTCCACGACGTTCAATCCTTCAAGCGCCACCTGCATGCCAACCGCCTGAAGGGCATCGACGCCGAATGGCTGAGCCCGGAACAGACCAAGGAATTCTGCCCGCCGCTGAACATTTCGCCCGACATCCGCTATCCGGTGCTGGGCGCCACCTTGCAGCGCCGGGGCGGCACCGCCCGCCACGATGCGGTCGCCTGGGGTTTCGCGCGGGCGGCCGATGCCCTCGGCGTCGACATCATCCAGAATTGCGCGGTGACCGGCATCCGCCGCGGACCAGACGGCGCGGTCATCGGGGTCGAGACCGAGAAGGGTTACATCGGCGCCAGGAAGATCGGCGTGGTCGCGGCCGGCAATACGTCGGTCGTCATGGCCATGGCGGGGGTGCGCATGCCGCTCGAAAGCTATCCCCTTCAGGCCCTGGTGTCGGAGCCGGTCAAGGCGGATTTTCCCTGCGTCGTCATGTCGAACACGATCCACGCCTATATCTCGCAGTCCGACAAGGGCGAGATGGTGATCGGTGCCGGCACCGACGCCTATACGTCCTACAGCCAGACCGGCGGCCTCCATATCGCCACCCATACGCTGGATGCGATCTGCGAGCTGGTGCCGATGTACCGGCGCCTGCGCATGCTGCGGAACTGGGGCGGTATCGTCGACGTGACGCCCGACCGCTCGCCCATCATCGGCACGACGCCGGTGCCCGGCCTCTTCGTCAATTGCGGCTGGGGTACCGGCGGTTTCAAGGCCACCCCCGGCTCCGGCAATGTCTTCGCCCATACGATCGCGACCGGCGCGCCCCATGCGATCAACGCCGGCTTCACCCTGAACCGCTTCCGCGACGGACTGCTGATCGACGAGGCCGCCGCCGCGGCCGTCGCCCATTGAGGTGCGTGACATGCTGCTGATCCGTTGCCCCTATTGCGGCGAACGCCCCGAAGTCGAATTCCGCCACGGCGGCGAAGCCCATATCGCCCGGCCCGCCGATCCCGCCACCCTGACCGACGAGGAATGGGCCGATTTCCTCTATATGCGGAGCAATCCGCGCGGGCTCCACGCCGAACGCTGGCGCCATGTCCATGGCTGTGGGCGCTTCTTCAACGCCGTCCGCCACACCGTGACCGACAAGTTCCTGGCCACCTACAAGGTGGGCGAGCCGAGGCCGGCGCCCGAAGGGGAGTTGTGACATGAGCAATCCCTTCCGCCTGGCCCTCGGCGGCCGCATCGACCGCAAGAGGCCGCTGTCTTTCAGCTTCGACGGCAAGAGCTTCCAGGGCTATGCCGGCGATACGCTGGCTTCCGCCCTGATCGCCAACGGCGTCCACCTGGTCGGCCGTTCGTTCAAATACCACCGCCCGCGCGGCTTCCTGGCCGCCGGCTCGGACGAGCCCAATGCCATGGTCGCGGTCAAGCGCGACACCGCCCGTGTCACGCCCAACACGCGGGCGACCGGGGTCGAGCTCTACGACGGCCTGACGGCGGAGAGCCAGAACCGCTGGCCCTCCCTCGCCTTCGATGCCGGCGCCGTGAACGACCTGCTGTCGCCCTTCTTCCCGGCCGGCTTCTACTACAAGACCTTCATGTGGCCGGCGGGCGCCTGGAAGCGTTTCTACGAACCGAAGATCCGCGCCATGGCCGGCCTCGGCGTGGCGCCGAAGGAGGCGGACCCCGACCGCTACCTGCAACGTCACGCCCATTGCGACGTCCTCGTCGTCGGCGCCGGGCCGGCCGGCCTCGCCGCGGCCCTGGCGGCGAGCGATACGGGCGCCCGCGTCATCCTCGCGGACGAACAGTCGGAAATGGGCGGCAGCCTGCTGGCGGACGATCAGGGCACCATCGACGGCAAGCCGGCCGGCGCCTGGATCGCCGAGGCCCTGGCCCTGCTCGGCCAGCGCGACAATGTCACCCTGCTCGCCCGCACCACCGCCTTCGGCTTCTATGGCCACAATCACCTGGGCCTGTGCGAACGGGTGACCGATCATTTGGCGGCACCGGATCCGAAGCTGCCGCGCGAGCGGCTGTGGCAGGTGCGGGCGAAACAGGTGGTCGCCGCCGCCGGTGCCATCGAGCGCCCGTTGGTGTTCCCGGACAACGACCGCCCGGGCATCATGCTGGCCGATGCCGCCCACTGTTTCGTGACCCGTTACGGCGCCAAGCCGGGCAGCCGCGCCCTGATCGCCACCGCGGGCGACGATGCCTATCGCGCCGCCCTGGCGCTTCATGCCGCGGGCGTCGAGATCGCGGCGATCGCCGACCTGCGCGAGACGGTAACCGGCCCCCTGCCCGAGGCGGCCCGCGCCCTCGGCCTGAAGATCCTGACCGGCAGCGTGGTCACCGGCACCAGGGGCCGGCTCCGCGTATCCGGTGCTACGGTGGCGCCGGCCAAAGGCGGGGCGGGCAGCGACATCGCCTGCGACCTGATCGCCATGTCCGGCGGCTTCACGCCCTCGCTGCACCTCCATTCGCAGGCCCGCGGCAAGCTCGTCTTCGATGCTGCCAGCGGCAATTACCTGCCGGGCGAGAGCCTCTATGCCCTTCGTTCCGCCGGTGCCTGCAAGGGCGTGACGGCGCTGGCCGACGTGCTGGCCGATGGTTTCGTGGCTGGCACGGCCGCGGCGGAGGCGGCCGGTTTCGCCGCCGGCAGCCCGCGCAGCCTCGCCGTCTCGGCGCTCGACGCACGCCCCGGCGGTTTCGCCGGTGCCCTGCCCCACGGCCGCGATCCCAACAAGGTGAAGGCTTTCGTCGATTTCCAGAACGATGCCTGCGCCAAGGATATCGTGCTGGCGACCCGCGAGGGCTTCCGCTCGATCGAGCATGTGAAGCGCTACACCACCACGGGCATGGCGACCGACCAGGGCAAGACCTCGAACATCAATGCCCTGAACATCGTCTCGGCCGCGCTGGAAAGGCCGGTGCCGGAGGTCGGCCTCACCACCTTCCGCCCGCCCTATACGCCGACCACCTTCGGCATTTTCGCCGGCACCGCCCGGGGCGATCTGTTCGAGCCGGTGCGGCGGACGCCGATCGACCCCTGGGCGGCCGGGCAGGGCGCCGTCTTCGAAGATGTCGGCCAGTGGAAACGGGCGCGTTACTTCCCCGTCGGGAGCGAAGACATGGAAGCCGCCGTCGCCCGTGAATGCCGGGCAGTGCGCAGCGCCGCCGGCATTTTCGATGCCACCACCCTCGGCAAGATCGAGGTGGTGGGGCCGGATGCCGCGGAATTCCTGAACCGGATCTATACCAACGCCTGGACCAAGCTCGAAGTCGGGCGCTGCCGCTACGGCGTCATGCTGCGGGAAGACGGTTTCCTGCTCGACGACGGCGTGGTCGGCCGGATCGCGGCCGACCGCTTCCACGTCACCACGACGACCGGCGGCGCCGCCGCCGTGCTGCACCGGATGGAGGATTATCTCCAGACCGAATGGCCGGATCTCGATTGCTGGCTGACCTCGCAGACCGAGGAATGGGCGGTGATCGCCGTCCAAGGCCCGAAGGCGCGCGCCGTGATCGAACCCCTGGTCGAGGATATCGACCTCGACCCCGAGGCCATGCCGCATATGTCGGTCCGCCTGGGCAAGATCTTGGGCGTCCCCATGCGCCTGTTCCGCGTCTCCTTCACCGGCGAACTCGGCTTCGAGATCAATGTCCCGTCCAGTTATGGACGGAAGGTCTGGGAAGCGGTTTTCGCCGCCGGCCAGGCGCATGGCATCACGCCCTATGGCACCGAGGCGATGCATGTACTGCGCGCCGAAAAAGGTTACATCATCGTCGGTCAGGAGACCGACGGCACGGTGGCGCCGGACGACCTCGGCCTCGGCTGGGCGATCGCCAAGGCGAAGAAGGATTTCGTCGGCAAGCGCTCCCTGGCCCGGGCCGAGATGCGCAATCCGACGCGGAAACAGATGGTCGGGCTGGAGAGCGCCGTCCTGCTCGAGGAAGGTGCCCAGATCGTCGCCGATCCGACAGCACCGTTGCCCCTGACCGCGCTCGGCCATGTCACCTCGTCCTATCACAGTGCCGTGCTGGGCAAGCCGATCGCCCTCGCCCTCGTTTCCGGCGGGCGGGCGCGGCTGGGCGAGACCCTGCATGTACCGATGCCGGGCGGCGCTATCGCGGTCAAACTGGTATCGCCCGTGTTCTATGATCCGGAAGGAGTGCGTCTCGATGCTTGACGGACGGACCAGTCCCTTCGACCGCGTGGCCCTGGACGAAGTGCCCATCGCCGCCGCCGCCCTGCGCCCGAGACCGCCGGCCGCGGCCTATATCTTCCGCGGGCGGGCGCCGGCCCAGGTGGCCGCCGCCACCGCCTTCGGCCTGCCCCTGCCGCAGGAAGCCTGCACCTCGGCCGAGATCGGCGCCCGCGCCGTGCTCTGGCTCGGGCCGGACGAATGGCAGTTGCTGGCGCCCGAAGCCGAGGCCGAAGCGATCCAGGCCGCTTTCGCCGAGCATCTGGCGGGGACGCCCCATTCCCTGGTCCCGGTCGGCGAACGGAATGTCGCCTTCGAGATCGAGGGACCGGAGGCGGAGGCGGTGCTGAACGCCCATTGCCCGCTCGACCTGCATATCACCTGCTTTGCCATCGGCATGTGTACGCGGACGCTCTACGGCAAGGCGGAAATCCTGTTGTGGCGCCTCGGGGCGCAGCGTTTCTATGTCGGCTGCTGGCGCTCGTTCCTGCCCTATGTCTGGGGCCTGACGCGCGAAGCCCGGCTCGAATACGAAACCTGACAGGGGCGGGAGGGGACATGATCAGCGTCTTCGAGCTGTTCAAGATCGGTATCGGGCCGTCCTCCTCCCACACCGTCGGGCCGATGAAGGCCGCACGGGAATTCGCCCTGGCGCTCGACCGGCGCCGGGTCCGCCGGGTCGAGGTCGCGCTGCTCGGCTCGCTGGCCTGGACCGGGCACGGCCATGGCACCGACCGCGCCGTCATCCTCGGCCTCGCCGGGGAAGAGCCCGAGACGGTGGAAGCGACCAGGGCCGACGCCATCGTCGCCCGCGCCGCCCATGACGGCCGCCTGATGCTGGCCTGCGGGGCGGAGATCGACTTCGTACCGGCCGACATCCATTTCGACGGCGTATCGGAAGCCCCGCGGCATCCCAATACGCTCCGCTTCACTGCCCGCGACGCCGCGAGCGCCGCGATCGCCACGGGCGCCTGGTGTTCCATCGGCGGCGGCTTCATCGTGCCCGAGGCGGCGGTGGGCGCCCCGCCGGCGGAGTCAGCCGCCGTGCCCCACCCCTATCGCCACGCCCGCGAATTGCTGGACCGCGCCGCCGTCGCCGGCCTCTCGATCGCCGAACTGACCCTGGCCAACGAAGCGGCATTGCGCGATCCGGCCGAAGTGAAGCACCACCTCGCCCGCGTTACCGCGACCATGATGGACTGTATCGACCGCGGCCTTTCCGCCCGGGGCGAATTGCCGGGCGGGCTTCGCGTGCGCCGCCGCGCCGCCGACCTCGCCGCCCGGCTGGCGGCCGAGAGCAACCATCCCCTGCCCCATGCGCCGATGGATCATGTCGGCCTCTATGCCATCGCCGTGAACGAAGAGAATGCCGCCGGCGGCCGGGTGGTCACCGCGCCCACCAATGGCGCGGCCGGCGTGCTGCCCGCGGTGCTGCGCTATTACCGCGACCATTGCCCGGGGGCCACGCCGGCCGGGATCGAGCGTTTCCTGCTCACGGCGACGGCGGTGGGCGGGCTCTTCAAGATGAATGCCTCGATCTCCGGTGCCGAAGTGGGCTGCCAGGGCGAGGTCGGCGTCGCCTGTTCGATGGCGGCGGCGGGCCTCGCCGCGGCGCTCGGCGGCAGCAATGCCCAGGTCGAGAATGCGGCCGAGATCGGCATGGAGCACCATCTGGGCCTGACCTGCGATCCCGTCGCCGGCCTGGTGCAGATTCCCTGTATCGAGCGGAACGCCTTCGGTGCCGTCACCGCGATCACTGCCGCCTCCCTGGCGCTGCACGGCGACGGCACCCACCGCATCTCGCTCGACCAGGTGATCGCGACCATGCGCCAGACCGGGGCCGACATGCAGTCGAAATACAAGGAAACCTCGCAAGGCGGCCTGGCCGTCAACTTCACCGCCTGCTGACCATGACCGAAACGAACCGCCCGCCCCTTTCCGTCGGCTTCGTGCTGGCCGACAATTTCACCCTCTCCGCCTTCTCGCTCTTCGTCGACCATCTGCGGCTGGCGGCGGACGAGGGCGATCTGTCCCGTCCCATCCGCTGCCGCTGGTCGATCATGGCGAGCCGGGCGGAGCCGGTCAGGGCAAGCTGCGGCGTCGCGGTGACGCGGACCGCCCCGCTGACCGATCCCCGCCGGTTCGATTATATCGTCGTGGTGGGCGGCATCTTGCACGCGGGGCCTCAGGTCGACGGCGAGACCGTCGCCTATCTGCGCCAGGCGGCGGATGCCGGTGTCACGCTGGTCGGCGTCTGCACCGGCTCCTTCGTGCTGGCCCGGGCAGGGCTGATGACCGGGCGGCGCTGCTGCGTTTCCTGGTACCACTGCCAGGATTTCCTGGCCGAATTCCCCCACCACCACCCGATCGCCGACCGCCTCTATGTCGTCGACGGCGACCGCATCACCTGTTCGGGCGGCAGCGGCGTCGCCGACCTGGCGAGCTTCCTGATCGAGCGCCACATCGGCCGCGCCGTCGCCCAGAAGGCGCGGCTGATCATGCTGACCGACAAGGTGCGCGCCGGCAGCGACGCCCAGCCCCATCCCGCGATCGGCGAAACCCCGGTGGACGACCGGGTGCGCCGCGCGCTTCTGCTGATGGAGCAGAATCTGGCCGATCCGCTGCCGATCGGCGAGATCGCGGAACGCCTGAAACTGTCGTCCCGCCAGTTCGAGCGGCTCTTCCTCGCCGCCCTCGGCCAGCGGCCGGCCGCCTATTACCGCGGCATCCGGCTGCGCTACGCCCGCTTCCTGCTCGACACCACGAGCCGGTCGGTGACCGATATCGCGCTCGAAGCCGGCTTTTCGGATTGCGCCCATTTCTCGCGCCAGTTCAAGGCCGAAATGGGCTTCACGCCGACCGATGCCCGCCAGGCTTTCCGCAGTGCGGCCGGTGTCGGCGCCGAAGTGGCGTGATGTCGCAATTCTGAAAATATGTGTCGGTGTTGATAATATGAAGCGTTCCAGAAAGGCCGAGAATTCCGATCACTGAAATCGCGAGGTCCGCCATGCCGAGCCCGAAGCCGATCGCCCTCGATGCCCTGATCGCCCGCCGCCGGCCCGGCTACAGCCTGGAGGCGCCGTTCTACAGCTCGCCCGAGGTTTTCGCGGCCGACATGGAGCTGATCTTCGGCCGCCATTGGATCTTCGTCGGCGTCGAGCCCGACGTGCCGGAACCGGGCGACTGCTACACGGTCGAGATCGGCACCAGCCCGGTGCTGATCCTGCGCGACGACGACATGCAGATCCGCGCCTTCCACAATGTCTGCCGCCACCGCGGCGCCAAGCTGGTCGACCGGGAGAAGGCGACGGTCGGCAACCTGGTCTGCCGCTATCACCAATGGACCTATGGGCTCGACGGCAAGCTCCTCTTCGCCGAGCATATGGGGCAGGGCTTCGACCGCTCCTGCCACGGCCTGAAGCCGGTCCATCTGCGCTCCCTCGCCGGGCTCCTCTTCGTCTGCCTGGCCGACGATCCGCCGGACGATTTCGATGCCGTCGCCAAGGTGATGACGCCCTATCTGGCGCCCCACGACCTGCCCAATTGCAGGGTCGCCTTCCAGTCCGACCTGATCGAAAAGGGCAATTGGAAGATCACCATGGAAAACAACCGCGAGTGTTACCACTGCGCGGGCAATCATCCCGAACTGACCATCCCCCTCTTCGCCTATGGCTTCGGCTTCGCGCCGGAAGAGGCGGACGAGACCGAGCTGGTGCAGGCGGCCCGCTACGAGCAGATGGTCTGCGACCTCGGCCGCGAATGGGAGGCGGGCGGCCTACCCTCCGGCGTGGTCGAACATCTGGACGACATGGTGACCGGCTTCCGCACCCAGCGCCTGCCGATCGACGGTTCCGGCCAGTCCCAGACCATGGATACCAAGGTGGCCTGCCGCCGCCTGCTCGGCCAATTCACCGACGCAAGGCTGGGCGGCCTGTCCTTCTGGACCCAGCCCAATTCCTGGCACCATTTCATGTCGGACCACATCGTGACCTTCTCGGTGATCCCGCTCGATGCCGACAATACGCTGCTGCGCACCAAATGGCTGGTGCATAAGGATGCGGTCGAAGGCGTCGACTACGACCTCGAGAAGCTGACCGAGGTCTGGGTCGCGACCAATGCCCAGGACGGCGACCTGGTCGCCCTCGCCCATGCCGGGGCGAAGAGCCCGGCCTATGAGCCCGGCCCCTATTCGCCTCATACCGAGGGATTGGTCGACCAGTTCTGCAACTGGTACCTCAGCCGTCTCGCCGCCGGGCTCGGCCGCTGACATGGCGGGGACCTGGAACGCCGAGGACGACGAGATCCTGGTCTGCCGCCAGGTCCGGCGCGAAACGGCGGACGTGAAGAGTTTCATCCTGGGCGCCCGCCGCCCGGCCCGTTTCGACTACCGCCCCGGCCAGTTCCTGACCTTCGAGGTCGAAGTGGACGGCCAGGTGCTGAACCGCTGCTATACGATCTCGTCGAGCCCGACGCGGCCGGATCTTCTCTCGATCACGGTGAAGCGCGTCCCCGGCGGCCCGGTCTCCAACTGGTTGCACGACCATCTGGTGCCGGGGATGGAGATCAAGGCGACCGGGCCGATGGGCGAGTTCTGCCATGTCCTGCACCCGGCGCCGAAATATCTCTTCCTTTCGGCCGGCAGCGGCGTGACGCCCCTGATGTCCATGGCGCGCCAGATCCACGACCTGGCCGAGGCGACCGATGTCGTCTTCCTCCATGCCGCGCGCACGCCGGCCGACATCGTCTTCCGCGAAGAACAGGCGCTGATCGCGCGGAACCTGCCGCAGTTCAGGGTCGCCGCCATCTGCGAGGGCGATGCGCCGGACGAGCGCTGGGCCGGTATCCGCGGCCGCATCACGGCCGAAGCCCTGGCCGCCCTGGTGCCGGATTTCGGGACACGGGAGATTTTCACCTGCGGCCCCGCGCCCTTCATGGCCGCCGTGCGCGCCATCCTCGGGGCGGCGGGCTTCGACATGGCGCATTACCACGAGGAGAGTTTCGATTTCGGTGTGCAGGCCGAGCCCGCGGCGGAACAGCCGGCGGCCGGCCAGGTCTACCGCGTCGAATTCACCAAGAGCCGGCGCGCGATCGATTGCCCGGCCGGCATGAATGTGCTGGAAGCGGCCCGGCGGGCAGGGATGCGCCTGCCTTCCTCCTGCACCAAGGGCTTGTGCGGCACCTGCAAGAGCCGCATCGTTTCGGGCAAGGTCGACATGACTCACGCCGGCGGCATCCGCCAGCGCGAGATCGACCAGGGCTTGGCCCTGATCTGTTGCTCGAAGCCGCTGACCGATCTCGTGATCGAGCGCTAGGAGAAGACATGGCGCGCGCCACCCTCGACCTCGCCACAATGCGGCGCTTCGGTTTCCTGACCCTGCCGAATTATTCCCAGATCGCCACCGCCAATGCGATCGAAGCCTGCCGCATGGCCAATTACGTCACCGGCAATACCGCCTACGACTGGGCGGTGGTGACGCCGGACGGTACCCCCGTGGCCGCGAGCAACGGCTATTGCCTGACGCCGACGCTGCCGCTCGCCGAAGCCGGGCGGTTCGACTGCGTCTTCGTCTGCGGCGGGGTCGATGTCCGCCATGCCGTCGATCGCCGCATGGTCGATGCCCTGCGCCGGCTGGACCGCCAGGGGATCTCGCTCGGCTCGCTCTGCACCGGTACTTTCGCGCTCGCCGAGGCGGGCCTGCTGGACGATTACCGCTGCGCCATCCATTGGGAGAATTTGGCGGCGATCCGCGAGGAATTCCCGGAAGTGGCCTTCGTCGACGATCTCTTCGTGATCGATCGCGACCGCCTCACCTGCACCGGCGGCGTCGCGCCGCTCGACATGATGCTCGCCCTGATCCGCGCCCGCCTCGGCCGCGACGTGGCGAGCAAAGTCTCCGACCAGTTCATCGTGGAGCGCGTGCGCGGTGCCAGCGACCACCAGCATCGCCCCCGCCCGCTCGCCGGCCAGCGCGTCCTGAACCAGGCCGCCGCCCTGATGGCGGAGAATATCGAGACGCCGATGGCGATGCCCGAAGTGGCGGAAGCGCTCGGCATCTCGCGCCGCCAGTTGGAGCGCCTGTTCAAGCGCCACCTGGGCACCTCCCCCGCCGACTATTACCTGAACCTCCGCCTGACCAGGGCGCGCGAATTGCTCCGCCTCACCGCCATGGCGGTGACCGACATCGGCCTCGCCTGCGGCTTCCAGTCCTCGGCCCATTTCTCGACCGCCTACAAGAGCCAGTTCGGCCGCCCGCCGCGCACGGACCGCGCGGTGGCGGCCCGGCCGAGCTGAGGGGCCGGCCATGATCGCCCAGGCGCAAGCCCTGCTCCGCCCGCTCCAGATCAAAGGGCTGACCATCCGCAACCGGGTGATGAGCACCAGCCACGCCCCGGGTTACGGCTCGGACGGCAAGCCCAAGGAACGCTACCAGCTCTATCACGCGGAAAAGGCCAAGGGCGGCATCGGCCTCACCATGTTCGGCGGCTCCTCCTCGGTCTCGCTCGACAGCCCGGCGACGCCCTGGAACCAGATTTCGGTGGCCGACGATTCGATCGTGCCCTGGTTCCGCCAATTCGCCGACCGCGTGCACGAGCACGGCGCCAAGCTGATGATCCAGCTGACCCACATGGGAAGGCGGACGCGCTGGGACACGGACAATTGGTTCCCCACCGTTTCCGCCTCGCCCCGGCGCGAGCCGGCCAGCCGGACCATCCCCAAGGAGATCGAGGAAGAGGACATCGCCCGCATCATCGCCGATTACGCTGCGGCCGCCCGGCGGGCCCGGGACGGCGGCCTCGACGGCATCGAGCTTTCCGCCGCCCACGGCCATCTGGTCGACCAGTTCTGGAGCCCTTCCGTGAACCGGCGAGGCGATGCCTATGGTGGCAGCCTGGAGAACCGCATGCGCTTCGGCATCGAGGTGCTGGAAGCGATGCGGGCGGCGACGGGGGACGATTTCGTCATCGGCATGCGCATGTCGGGCGACGAACTCTATGCCGAAGGCCTGTCCCAGGCCGATTGCCTGGCGATCGCATCGGCCTATGCGTCGCGCGGCCTGGTTGATTTCCTGAATATCCTGGGCGGCCAGGCGCGCGATCACCTGTCGCACGCCGTGGTGCTGCCCAACATGTCCTTCCCGGTGGCGCCCTTCGCCTCGCTGGCCAGCGCGGTGAAGCGCGAGGTGGACGTGCCGGTGTTCCATGCCCAGCGCGTGACCGATCTCGCCAGCGCCGCCCGGCTGGTGCACGAAGGCCATGTCGACATGGTGGCGATGACCAGGGCCCATATCGCCGATCCCCATCTGGTCCGCAAGCTCTCCGAAGGGCGGGAGGACGACATCCGCCAATGTGTCGGCGCCGGTTACTGCATCGACCGCATCTATGTCGGCGGCGATGCCCTCTGCCTGCAGAATGCGGCGACCGGGCGGGAAGCGACCATGCCCCATGTCATCCCGCCGGCGGCGCGCAGGCTGAAGGCGGTGGTGGTGGGCGCCGGGCCGGCCGGGCTCGAAGCCGCCCGGGTGCTGGCCGAACGCGGCCATGACGTCGTGCTGTTCGAGAAGCAGGAGAGGGTCGGCGGCCAGATCAATATCGCCGCCCGGGCGACCTGGCGCGAGGCGCTGTCCGGCATTCCGCGCTGGCTGCACGGCCAGGTGGTCAAGAAGGGCGTCCAGCTTCGCCTGAACACCGAAGCCGACGCCGCCCTGGTGCTGGCGGAGGAACCGGAGGTGGTGATCATCGCGACCGGCGGCACCCCGGGCAACCTGTTCGATCACACGGTCTCGACCTGGGACGTGCTCACGGGCAAGGCGGCACCGGCCGGTTCCGTCCTGCTCTACGACGAGACCGGGCAGCACCAGGGCGCTTCCACCGCCGAAGTCCTGGCCAAATCCGGCTGCCTCGTCGAACTCGCCACCCAGGACCGCATGGCGGCGGAAGAAGTGGGCACCACCAACCAGCCGGTGCACCTCCGCGAGCTTTATCGCCTCGACGTCATCCTGAGCCCCAATCTGGAACTCCTCACGGTCTATCCCGAAGGCAACCGCAAGGTCGCCGTGCTGCGCAACACCATGACCGAACGGGAGGAGGAACGCCTGGTCGACACCGTGGTGGTCGAAGCCGGTACCTTGGCCGTCGATGCGCTCTACTTCGCCCTGAAGGCGCAGTCGGCGAACAAGGGGCAGACCGATCAGCACGCCATCGTCGCCGGCAGACCGCAGCCCTTCGCGGAGGCGCCGGGCCTGAAACTCTATCGGATCGGCGATGCCGTCGCGGGGCGCAACATCCATGCCGCTCTCTATGACGCGCTCCGTCTCTGCAAGGATATCTGATGATCGGCCTCGGCCTCGGCATTCTCGCCTTCCTGCTGGTGGCGGGGGTCGCGGCCGGGCGGCGGGCGATGCTGTGGCGGGCGGGACGGCCGGCGCCCTTGCCCTTGGCCGGGCTGCTCGCCCTGCCGCGGCGCTATCTGCGCGACGTCCACGCCGTGGTGGCGCGGCAGAAGGCGGCGGCGCAGATGCATGTGCTGGTCGCGGGCGGCACGCTGGCGGCCGCGGCACTCGCCCTGGGCGGGCTCGCCTTCGGCGCCCATCCCGCCTATGACGGGCTGACCGCGCTCGCCTTCGCCGTGCAATCGGCCGGCACGGTGGCGGTGGCCCGGCGGCGCATCCCCGTCCGGCCGCGCCAGCTCTCGCAAGGCGCCTTCCTTGGCCTGCCCCTGCTGCTCGGCGGCTTCGGCCTCGGCGGTTTCGTGGTCGCCGCCGATGCCGCGTTCGGGAGCTCCTGGCTCTTCTGGCCCGGGCTCGCGCTGTTCCTGTTCGGCGGCTTCGGCCTGGCGGCGCAGGTGATGCGGGGGCCGATGCGCCATGCCGTCGCCGGGGCCGTGCATCTGGCCGCCCATCCGCGGCCGGCGCGTTTCGCCGGGCGTTCCACCGCCCTCCTGCCCCTCGATCTCGAGGCGGAGACGCTCGGTGTCGAGACAGCCGCCGATTTCGCCTGGAACCGGCTGGCCGGTTTCGATGCCTGCATCCAATGCGGACGCTGCGAGCAGGCCTGCCCCGCCTTCGCCGCCGGCCAGCCGCTCAATCCGAAGCGGCTGATCCAGGATCTCGCCGCAGCGCTCGACCCGGCCGGCGAGCTCGCCGCCTATGCCGGCAGCCCCTATCCGAACGCACGGCCGGTCACCGGCGCTTGCGGGCCGGCGCAGCCGATCGTGGGCGCTGTGATCCATGCCGACACTTTGTGGTCCTGCACCACCTGCCGGGCCTGCGTCGACGCCTGCCCGATGATGATCGAGCATGTCGATGCCGTGATCGACCTCCGCCGTTTCCAGGTGCTGGAGGCTGGTGCACCGCCTCCTAAGGCGGCCCAGGCCCTGTCCGAGCTTCGTCTGGCCGACGATGCCGGCGCCCGCCCGCTCGCTGCGCGGGGGGATTTCGCCGCCGGCCTGGCCCTGCCTGTGCTGGCGCCGGGGGACGAGACCGAGGTGCTGCTCTGGCTCGGCGAGGGCGCCTTCGACCTACGCTATGGCCGGAGCCTGCGCGCCCTGCTGCGCCTCCTCCAGAAGGCCGGCGTCACCTATGGCGTGCTCGGCGCGGACGAGAAGGATTGCGGCGACCTGGCCCGGCGGCTCGGCGACGAGGCGACATTCCAGCGCCTGGCAGAGGCGAATATCGCCGCCCTGAAGGCCCGGCGCTTTTCCCGCATCGTCACCGCCGATCCCCATGCCCTGCAGGTGCTGCGGAACGAATATCCGGCCTTCGGCGGGACTTTCACGGTGCAGCATCACAGCGAGCAGCTGGCCGAACTCCTGGCTGCCGGGAAATTGGCGCCGCACCGCCTCGACACCCGCGTCACCTATCACGACCCCTGCTATCTTGGCCGTTACAACGGCATCACCGAGGCGCCACGCGACTTGCTCGGCCGGCTCGGCGTCGAACTGGTCGAGATGGAACGCCACGGGCTGCAATCCTTCTGCTGCGGCGGGGGCGGCGGCGCGGCACTGGCCGATATCGCGGGCGACAGCCGGATTCCCGACCTTCGCATGGCCGAGGCGCGGGCGACCGGAGCCGCCGTGCTGGCCGTTGCCTGCCCGGGCTGCACCGCCATGCTGGAAGGCGTGACCGGCGCCAATCCAGAAGTCCGCGACCTCGCCGAACTGCTGCTCGCCGCGGTGGAGGCGCCATGACGGGCAAGCGCCGCGATCCCCGCGCCGAACGCGACGCCCGCCGTGTTGCCGGCGGTGAGCGTCCGCGCTTCGCCCTGACACCCGCCGCGACCGGGCTCCGGCGCGACCCACGGGCGGAACGCGACCGCGTCACCGTGGCCGGTGAGCGGCGCCGACTGGTGCGCGACGGCGCGGGCGGCGCCGCGCCCGCCCCTGTGGCGGCACCAGTGGTCCGCGTGGTGGTGGAGGAGCCGGCCTTCCTGGTTCTCGCCGTGCCAGAAGCAGTGCGGGGCGCCCTTTCGGCCCATGACCGGCAATTGCTCGGCGCCGCCCGCCTGCTGGCCGAGGCCGGCGGCGCGGTCGCGGTTTTCGCCGGGGTCGACGGGCCGGCCGCGGGCGCCGCGGGGGCCGATCGTCTGATCGCCGACGACCTGACGGGTTACGACCCGGAAGCACGGGCGGCGCGCCTCGCCGCCCTGGCGGCGCAGCTCTCCCCCCGCCACATTCTGCTGCCCGAAACGGCGTCCGGCGGCGATCTCGCCCGCCGGCTGGCGGCCTTGACCGGCGAGACGCTGTTCGCCGGGGCGGAGCGGGTGACCGCGGATCTGGTGACCCGCCCCGCCCGCGCCCGCCGGGTCGAGCAGCGCTGCCGCCCGCCCCGCCTGATCACCCTGGCGGCCGACCGGGTGCCGGCTTACGGCGGCCCGCCGCGCGAGGCGCGGCCGCTCGCCGCGACCTTGCCGGCGGGTGGCACCGGCCGCTTCCTCTCGGTCGAGGAAATCGCCCCGGATCCCGCTGCCGTGCCCCTGGGCGAGGCCGGCTTCGTCGTCGCCGCCGGCAATGGTGTGCGCGATTTCGCCACCTTCCGGGCACTGGCTGCGGCGCTCGGGGCGACGCCGGGCGCGAGCCGTGCGGTCTGCGATGCCGGCGCCATGCCGCGCGCGGCCCAGGTCGGCGCCTCGGGCACGGTGCTGAGGGCCGACTGCTATTTGGCCTTCGGCATTTCGGGCGCGCCCCAGCATCTGGCCGGCATCGCCGCGACCGAGCAGGTGATCGCGGTCAACACCGACCTCCACGCCGCCATGATCGAGCGCGCCGGCCTCGCCATCGTCGCCGATGCGCAAGCGGTGATGCCGGCGCTGCTGGCCGCCCTGAAGCGGGAGAAACCATGAAGATCACGGTGCTGCTCTCCCGCGGGATCCATCCGGTCTCGGGCCGGGCCTGCCCCGCGACGCTCGACGCCCAGGCGATCAGCCTCGCCCTCGGTCTCGGCGTGGTCGAGGGACTGCATGCGGGCGCGGCAGAGGCGGCGATCGCCGATTATCTGGGCCACGGCCTGCCGGCGCTGACCCATCTGGTCCTGCCGGAGACGGCCGATCCGCTGCCCGCCCTGACCGGCCATCTGCGAGCAGCGCGGCAGGACCTGATCCTGGCCGGCCGGCAGTCGCAGGGCGGAGAGGAAACCGGATTGCTGCCCTATCGCCTGGCGCAGGCGCTGGACCTGCCGATGGTCGCCGATGCCGTCGGTCTGGCGATCGAGGGCGATGTCCTCACCGTCGACCAAGCCTTGCCGCGCGGCGCCCGGCGCCGGCTTCGGCTGAAACTGCCCTGCCTGGTCACCGTGCATCCGGCAGCGCCACCGCCGCTGCCCTTCGCCCTCGGCCAGCGGCGGCGCGGACGGCTCGCCCGGCTCGAAGCCGAGGGGATGCCGGTGGTTCCGCTCGAAGAAGTGCCCTATCGGCCCCGCCCGAAACTCATGGTGGCGGCGCAGGCGGCGGAGCGGCGCCTGATGCTGCACCCGAGCCCGGCGGAAGCGGCCACCGCGATCCTGGACCACCTGCGGGGCTTGGGCCTCAGGCGCTGAGCGCGCTTCGCCAGTTTTCCGAGGCGAGGGCGCGGAAAATATCGTCCTCGCGGCAGAGGCCGCGGAGGGTGCCGCCCTCGGTCAGCAGTACGGGCAAGCCGCTGGCCTGGCGAAGCTCGATCAGGCGGCGGAGCGGCAATTCGATCGGGGCCGCGATCAGCGCACCCGCGGCGGGCGGCGCGGCCAGGGCGCCGGCATAGGCCTCGATCGGACAGGGCGCGCCGTTCAGCGTCGCAACGGGCTTCGGCCCCGGGGTCAGGTGCAGGCGCCGCGCCCCGTCCAGCACGTAGGCGTCACCGGCGCGGGAGAGCGCGTCGAGCGGCGTCATCGCCGCATCGCCCTTCAGGATATTCAGCGGGTTCATGTGCTGCACGAATTCCCGCACGTAATCGGTGGCGGGGCGAAGCACGATATCTTCCGGCGTGCCGGCCTGGATGATGCGCCCGCCTTCCATGATGGCGATGCGGTTGCCGAGCTTCAGCGCCTCGTCGAGATCGTGGCTGACGAAGACGATCGTCTTCTTGAGGTTACGTTGCAGGTCCAGGAGTTCGTCCTGCAGCTTGTTGCGGATCAGTGGATCGAGCGCCGAAAAGGGCTCGTCCATCAGCAAGATGTCGGGATCGGTGGCGAAGGCCCGCGCCAGGCCGACCCGCTGCTGCATGCCGCCCGAAAGCTCGGATGCATATTTCTCGGCCCATTTGTCGAGATGCACGAGCGCCAGTTTCTCGTCGACCACGCGGCGCCGCTCGACCGGCGAGACGCCGCGGAGTTCGAGGCCGAAGCCGACGTTTTCCCGCACCGTCCGCCAGGGCAGCAGGGCGAACTGCTGGAACACCATGGCGATCCGCTCCATCCGCATGCGGCGGAGCACTGTGGGCGCGCAAGACGCGATGTCCACGACTTCCGCCCCGTGGCGGACCAGGACCTTGCCGCGCGTCACCTTGTTCAAGCCGTTGACGGCGCGCAGCAGGGTGGACTTGCCGGAACCGGAGAGACCCATGAGGACACAGATCTCGCCCGGCTCCACGGCGAGATCGGCCTGGCCGACGCCGACCACGACGCCGGTCTCGGCCAGGATCTCTTCCCGCGTGCGGCCGGCGTCGAAGAGCTTCAGCGCGCGGTCGACGAAACCGCCCGGCTTGCCGTGATCCGGCCCGAAGAGAATGTCGACGCCCCGGAACTCGACCGCCGCCATCTCAATGGCCCTTCTTGCGGTCCGGCTGGCGGCAGACCCGGTCCAGGATCACGGCGAGCACCACGATGACCAGGCCCGCCTCGAAGCCCATGGCGACCCGGACCGAATTGAGCGCGCGCACCACCGGCACGCCGAGCCCGCCGGCCCCCACCAGGGCGGCGATCACCACCATGGAAAGGCTCAACATGATGCATTGGGTGAGGCCGGCCATGATGGTGGGCAGGGCGTAGGGCAGTTCGATCTTGAACAGCAATTGCCGGCGCGAGGCACCGAAGGCTTCGCCCGCCTCGATCAGCGCCTGGGGCACCGAGGAGACGCCGAGATGGGTGAGGCGGATCGGCGCCGGCAGGGCGAAGACGATGGTGGAGATCAGCCCCGGCACGGCGCCCAGGCCGAAGAGCACCAGGGTCGGGATCAGATAGACGAAGGTGGGCAGGGTCTGCATCAGGTCGAGCACCGGACGCAGCGCCTGATGGAACCAGGGGCGATGCGCCGTGGCGATGCCGAGCGGCACGCCGATCGCCATCGAGATCAGGGTCGAGAAGAGCACGAGGGAGAGGGTCTCCAGCGTCTCCTTCCAATAGCCCTGATTGAGGATGAAGAGCAGGGCCAAAGCGACGAAGAGCGCCAGCTTCCACGACCGGCGCAGGGCGAAGGCGAGGCCGGCGAAAATCAGGATCAGCAGGAGCGGCGGCACGAAGGTGAGCGCCGCGGTGAAACCGTCCACCACGGCGCGCACATTGTCCGAGAACCAGTCGAAGAAATCGAGGCTGTTGTCCTTCACCCAGTCGACGACCCCCTCGATCCACTTGCCGAGGGGGATCTTGTTGTCGACCAGGAAGCCCTGGATCTCGTCCATCGCTCCGGACCCCCGGTGTTACAGCCCGAGCGACTTCTTGACCGCGGGCAGGCCGGGCTGGCCGTCGAGCGTGGTGACGCCCGCGAGCCAGGTGTCGAGCACGTCCGGATGGGCCTTCAGCCAGGCAGCCGCCGCCTTGTCCGGATCCTGGCTGTCGAACAGGATGGCGCCCATGATCTCGTTTTCGAGCGTCAGGGTGAACTTGAGGTTGCCCAGCAGCTTGCCGACGTTCGGGCAGTCGGTCGCGTAGGCGGCGCGGGTATTGGTGTAGACAGTGGCGCCGCCGTAGTTCGGTCCGAAGACGTCATCGCCGCCTTCGAGATATTTCAGGGCGAATTTGGTGTTCATGGGATGGGGTTCCCAGCCCAGGAAAACGATGCCCTTCTTCTTGCGCACCGCCTTTTCGACCTCGGACAACATGCCCTGCTCGCTGGATTCGACCAGGGAGAAGCCCTTCAGGCCGAATTTGTCGCCGTCGATCATGCCGAGGATCAGGCGGTTGCCGTCGTTGCCGGGCTCGATCCCATAGATCTTGCCGTCGAGCTGGTCCTTGAACTTGGCAATGTCGGCGAAGGATTTCAGGCCGGCGGCATAGAGATAATCGGGCACCGCCAGGGTGTATTTGGCGCCTTCCAGGTTGACGCCGACGACGTCCACCGACTTGGCGTCGACATAGGGGCGGAGGTCGGCCTCCATCGTCGGCATCCAATTGCCCAGGAAGACGTCGATGTCCTTGCCCTTCATCGAGGCATAGGTGACCGGGACCGAGAGCACCTGGGAGGACGGGGCATAGCCGAGGCCCTTCAGCACGGCGCTGGTCGCCGCCGTGGTGGCGGTGATGTCGGTCCAGCCGACGTCGGCGAAGCGCACCGCCTTGCAGGAGGCCGGATCGGCCGCCTGGGCGAGCCCCGCCCCGAGGGCGACCAGGCCGGCGGCGGCCAGGGCGAGAATGCTACCGTAACGCATCTTTCGATCTCCGCTCGCTGCTGGGCCGGGGCCCGTTGAACGGATATTCAACGCCCATCATTTTCCCTTGTCATCAGGTTTTTTGCTGGAATTATTCCATGTCAGCACCCAATTCCTGGGTATTTTCGCATTTCCGACACCATCGGTCGTAGGCTGTGAACGATGGCGCCATGGCACCTATTGAACAGCCATTCAATCGGTGGAATGCTGGGACCTGTCGCCGGCTGGAGGGATGGATGTCGCGCATCGAGCTCGAAGACACGCGCCGCCGGCAGCTGATCGAGACGACGATCGAAACCATGGCGGACGTCGGCTTCGTGGGCACCACGCTCGGCCAGATCGCGGGCCGGGCCGGGGTCTCGCCCGGGCTGGTCGCGCATTATTTCGGCGACAAGGACGGGCTCCTCGAAGCGACGCTGCGCCACCTGGCGCGTCGCGTCACGGCGGCGACGCGTGCCTGCCTGGCCAAGGCACGGAGCCCGCGCGAACGGGTGCAGGCGGTGATCGATGCCAATCTGGCGCCCGAGGAATTCGACCGCCAGACCTGCACCGTCTGGCTCGCCTTCTGGGGCCAGGTGATCCATTCCCGGCGCCTGAAGCGGATCCAGACCGTCTATCAGCAGCGCATGCTGTCCAATCTGCGCCATCCCCTGAAGGAACTCCTGCCATCTCAACAGGCGGAACGCCTGGCGATCGCCATCGCGGCGGTGATCGACGGCCTGTGGCTGCGCGCCACCCTCTCGGAATCGGGGGAGGCCGACAGCGCCACGGCACGCCAGATCGCCGGCGCCTTCGTCGATGCCGAATTGGCGCGGGCCGCGGCGGAGCGGGTGCCGGTGTTCGGCCATGTCATCGCCGGGCGGCTGCGTCCCGCCTCGCCCCGCGGCACGGCGGTGACGGAGCCGGCGACCGGCCGCCTGCTGGCCCGGCTGGACGCCGCCGGCAAGCCCGAGATCGCGGAAGCCCTGGCGGCGGCCCGGGCGGCACAGGCCGAATGGGCTGCCGCCGGGCCGGGCCGGGCCCCCGCCCTGCGCAAGGCCGCCGCCGGCCTCCGCGCGGAAGCGGAGGCGATGGCCGCCCTGCTGGCGGGGGAGAGCGGCTTGCCGCTGCGCTTCGCCCGGGCCGAGGTGGAGGCGGCGGCGGCGGCACTCGACCAGGCGGCCTGTCTCGCGGCCCGGCCGGCGCCGCCACTGGGCGGGCGGCGGTCCCTGGCGCGCGGCATCGTCCTGCTGGAACCGGCCGGGCCGCGGCCCTTCGCCGTCTTCGCCCGCCTGGCGGCGGCGGCGCTGGCGGGCGGCAATGGCGTGATCGCCGTGCCGCAGAGTGCCCGTCTGGCGATCACCAGTTTCGCCGCCCGCCTGTCGGACGCCGGATTGCCCGGCGGGACGATCGCTGTGCTGCACGGAGGCGAGCGCCTGGCGCGCAGCCTGGCGCGCCACGAGGCGGTCGCCCCGGCCCTGCCGGCCGCGGCCGGTACCACCGGCATCCTGCTGACCGCGGAAGGCGACGTCGCGGCGGCGACGCTGGCTACCGCCCACCTGCTGGGCAGCGGCAATGGCGTGACGCTTGTGGTCGCGGCCCGAGCGGCGGCCGAGTTGCGGCGCCGGCTGACGGACGCCCTGGCCGGGCTTGCCTGCGGCGACCCGCGCGAAGCACGGACGGAGATCGGCACCCTGCCGGACGAGGCAGCGGCGGCAGCGGCGGCGGCGGCGGTCGTCGCGGCCCGGGAGGCGGGCGCCGAACTCGTGGCCGGCAGCGGCGTCCCCCTCGGTTGTCGCCTGTCGCCCTGCCTGTTGTGGGGCGGGGCCGCGGAAGCGGCGTCGGCAGGGCCGGTGGCCCGCGTTCACGTCTTCACCGACGATGCCGGGCGGCGGGCCTTGCTGGCCGGCATCGCCCTCGACGACCTCGGCGTTTTCGCCGCCGATCCCTTGCAGGGCGCGGCGCTGGCCGCCGCTTCCGGTGCCGCCTCCGTGTGGTTCGAGGCACCGGCAGCGGCGCCCGCCCTGGAAGCCGAAGACCTGCTTCCCTTCACGCGGCGCCAGGCGATCGCCTGCCCGCGCCCGATCGAGGCCTGAGATCATGAGCAGCAGCGAGACCTTCGATTACGTCATCGTCGGCGCCGGTTCCGCCGGCTGCGTGCTGGCGAACCGGCTGACCGAAGATCCGGGCACCAGCGTGCTCGTGCTCGAATACGGCGGTTCCGACCGTTCGGTGGTGATCCAGATGCCGAGCGCGCTGTCGATCCCGATGAACATGGAGCGTTACAACTGGTTCTACGAGACCGAGCCGGAGCCGGGGCTCGGCGGCCGCGTCATGCATACGCCGCGCGGCAAGGTGATCGGCGGCTCCTCCTCGATCAACGGCATGGTCTATGTTCGCGGCAACCCGCTCGACTTCGAACGCTGGGCCGAGGAAGGGGCGAGCGGCTGGAACTACGCCAATGTCCTGCCCTATTTCAGGCGTGCGGAGGGGCGGGAGGAAGGCGGCGACGCCTATCGCGGCGCCGACGGCCCGCTGAAGACCTCCTACGGCCCGCTGCGGAACCCGCTCTACCGGGTCTGGATCGAGGCGGCGCAGCAGGCGGGCTATCCCGCTACCGACGACATCAACGGTTTCCAGCAGGAAGGCTTCGGCCGGATGGACATGACCGTCCACAAGGGCCAGCGCTGGTCCGCCGCCAATGCCTATCTGAAGCCCGCCCTGAAGCGGCCCAATCTCGCCGTCCGCTCCCACGCCCTGGCCACCCGCGTGCTGTTCGAGGGGCGCCGTGCCACTGGCCTCCGCTATCGCCAGGGCGAGGCGGAGCGCGAGGTCAGGGCCCGGCGCGAGGTGATCCTGTGCGGCGGGCCGATCAATTCGCCCCAGCTCCTGAAACTCTCCGGCGTCGGGCCGGCGGCGGAACTGGCCGATTTCGGCATTCCCCTGGTGCATCACCTGGCGGGTGTCGGGGAAAATCTCCAGGACCACCTGGAATTCTATTTCCAGATGGCCTGCACCCGGCCGGTCACGCTCTATTCGGCGCAGAGCCTGTTCGCCAAGGGCTTGATCGGGCTTCGCTGGCTCCTGCGCCGCGACGGGCTCGGCGCCACCAACCATTTCGAATCCTGCGGCTTCATCCGCAGCCGGGCGGGCATCCGCTATCCCGACATCCAGTATCATTTCCTGCCCCTGGCGGTTTCCTACGACGGCAATTCGCTGGCGACCGAACACGGCTTCCAGGCCCATGTCGGCCCGATGCGGAGCAAGAGCCGGGGCTGGGTCCGGCTCCGCTCCGCCGACGCCAGGGACAAGCCGCGCATCCTGTTCAACTACCTGAGCCACGAGGACGACCTGGCCGAGATGCGCGCCTGTGTCCGCCTGACGCGGGAGATTTTCCAGCAGCCGGCCTTCGCGCCCTGGCGCGGGCGGGAGATCCAGCCGGGCGCCGAGATCGAGACGGACGAGGCGATCGACGATTTCATCCGCCGCAAGGTCGAGAGCGCCTATCACCCCTCGTGCAGTTGCAAGATGGGCCGGCCGGACGACCCCATGGCCGTGGTCGACCCGGAAACCCGGGTGATCGGCGTCGAGGGCCTCCGCGTGGTCGACAGTTCGATCATGCCCTCGGTCACCACCGGCAACCTGAATGCGCCGACCATCATGATCGGCGAGCGGGCGGCCGACCTGATCCGCGGCAATCTGCCGCTGCCGCCCTCCAATGCGACCTATTATGTCGCATCCAACTGGGAAGCGGCGCAGCGCTAGAATTTTCCCCGGTCGCCACGTTTTCACCTCATTCGGCCGCCACACTCCGCAGTGTGAGTGTCCCTGCCCACGAGGACGAGAACCCCGGCAACACGCGAATTGCCCCGCTCTCAGAACAGGAGGTCGCCATGCCTGCCACCCTGACGGATGCCGAAATGGCCATCCAAGCCGCCATCCTCAAAGTCCAGGCGCTCGGTGAAATGCCGTGCCGCCCGGTCGTCATCGATGCCGCCGTGAAACGCCTCATGCTGGCGGACGAGCCGGAACCGGCGGCCCGCGAACTGGTCGCCCATGCGGTGACCACCATGCGCCAGCGCGGCACCCTGCACACCCACGAAGGTCCCCTGCACCTCTGGACGGTCGACGAAGGCCGCGCCTGATCGACGTTCGCCTGATCGACGTTCGCCTGATCGACGTTCGCCCGATCGACGTCACGGGCTGATCATCCGTCTTGCCCTTCCCGCCGGCCCGGTGCCTGATGCGCCGGCCGGTTTCGGGAGAGGGCGATGGACGGCACCGTGATCGCGGTGGCGCAGAGCGCTGCGCACGACTTCAGCAAACGGACGCGTGAGGCGATCCGCCTGCTCGCCGGTTTCGGCGTGGTCGGTGACGCCCATGGCGGCGCCAATGTCCAGCACCGCTCGCGGGTCGCCCGCGACCGGACGACGCCGAACCTGCGCCAGCTCCACCTGATCCATTGCGAATTGTTCGACGAATTGGCCGGGCGCGGCTTCCCCGTCCGCCCGGGCGACCTCGGCGAGAATGTCGCGACAAGAGGCATCGCCTTGCTCGCCCTGCCGCGCGGCACCAGGCTTCGCCTGGGGGCGGAAGCGCTGGTCGAGATCACCGGCCTGCGCAACCCCTGCAAGCAGATCGACGATTTCCAGCCGGGCCTGATGCAGGCTGTCCTCGACCGCGACGCTGCCGGCGCGCTGATCCGCAAGGCGGGCGTCATGGCGGTCGTGCTGGCCGGCGGCGCGGTCCGACCGGGCGATCCGATCGCCGTCACCCTGCCCGATGGCCCGCATGAGCCTTTGGCGCCAGTTTAATTTGGCGCCAGTTCAATAAAGGACCGCCGGCCCCTCGATCGGGACCGGCGGCAGGCGGTCGGGGAAGATGGTGAACCCCGACGCCCCGATGAGAGCACCGATTTGACGTCGCGTCACCGGGCATTTCGGGAGAGGCCAGGCTTTTCGCCCCATCAGCTCTCGAAGCCGACCAGCACATTGGCGGTATTCACGCCCAGCGCCTCGACCGCATAGCCGCCCTCGAAGATGAAGAGCGTGGGCAGACCCAGCTTGGCGATCCGCTCGCCCATGCGGAGGTAGTCGTCGGACTTCAGCTTGAACTTCGAGATCGGGTCCTGCTCGAAGGTATCGAGCCCCAGGGAGACCACCAGCATGTCGGCGCCGAACCTGGAAATGCCGTCGCAGGCGACATCGAGCGCCGGGCCGTAAACGTCCCAGGCCGAACCCCAGCGGAGCGGCAGGTTCAGGTTGGCGCCCTCGCCCGCTCCGGCCCCGGGCTCGTCGGCATAACCGAGGAAATAGGGATATTCCTGGGTCGGATGGCCGTGCAGCGAGGTGAAGAAGACGTCGCCCCGGTGGTAGAAGATCGCCTGGGTGCCGTTGCCGTGGTGATAGTCGACATCGAGAATGGCGACCTGCCGCCCCGCCTCGGTCAGCACCTGGGCCGCGATCGCGGCATTATTCAAATAGCAGTAGCCGCCCATCTGGTCGGACGTTGCGTGGTGGCCGGGCGGACGGCACAGCGAGAAGGCCGCCTTCTCGCCCGCCAGCATGAGGTCGACGCCGGTCATCGCCACCTCGACGCCCGAGGCGATCGCGGTGAAGGACGTCTTGGTCAGGCCGCAGCCGGCGTCGAAGGAATAGAAGCCGAGCTTGCCGTCGATCGTCTCCGGCTCGATCTGGCGGAGCGAGCGGGCCGGCCAGGTCATGGGCAGGGCGTCCGAGCCGTCCCCATGTTCGGCGTCCCAGAGCGCCCAGGCGGATTCGAGGAAGGCGACGAACTTCGGATCATGCACCTTGGCGGCGGCCGAAATGCCCATCCGGGTCGGCTCGATCACCGGGCCGAGGCCGACCTCCTTCACGCGGGAGAGCACGATGTCGGCGCGCTGCGGGCATTCGAAGGCCGGCATCATCTTGCCGCCGATCAGCTCGCAGGCGGCATGGTGCAGCCGGTGATCGTCCGTATAGATGGTCTTCATGCCATGTCCTCGATGGTGAGATGGGCGGCGCTCCAGGCGCCGGGCCAGACTTCGGCGCCGTTCCGGCGCAGGCCGCGGACGAAGCCGAGCGGCAGGTCCCGGCACAGGAGATAGGGGCCAGGTCCGTGGTCGCCGGTGACGATCCCGGTCGAAGGCCCGAGGCCGAGGAAGCCGAGCGCCTCCTCGCAGGGCAGGAAGACCGAGGCGCCGGAGGTATTGGAATGGGCAGCGCCCGAGAGCGGCCGCTCGCCGACGCAGCCGACCGCGGCGACCACGGTCATCAGCTCGACCGCGCGCGCCTTGGCGCAGCCGAAGACCCGCGCATTGCCGGAGGCGAGCCTGGTCATCGAGGGCACCAGGATGAAGTCGAGATCGAGCGGGGCCAGGCGGCTCGACAGCGCCGGCAGTTCGATGTCGAGGCAGATCACCACGGCGAAACGCCAGGGACCGAGCTTCAGGACCTGGACCTTGCCGCCCGGCGTCAGGTTCCAGGCTTCGGGATCACGCTCGCTCGGCGTCAGAGCCATCTTGTCCTGCACCAGGTGGCGGCCGTCGGGATAGAGGATGTTGGCGCGGTTGGCGAAACGTCCGCCGCCCAATCCATGCGGCGTGGTGCCGGCGAGCAGGACGACGCCGTGTTTGGCGACCAGCGGCCGCAGCAGGTCGAGGGCCGCGGCTTCCTGGGCAGCGAGCCAGGACAATTCCTCGGTCGGCGCCAGGGCCGGCGCGAAGGAGAGCCATTGGCTGGTCACCAGTTCCGGCATGGCGAGCAGGGCAGCCCCATCGGCGGCGGCGCGGGCCAGCATGGCGTCGATGCCGGCGGCCCAGGCGGGCAGGCCGTTCAACGCCGGTTCGATATTGGTCGCCCAGAGGGCGATGGTCAGAGTGTCTTCCATGGCGGGTGGCGGCGGGGGGTGCCCGCCGCCGATCCGATCACTTGCGGACGTTGGTCCAGACCTTGTCCATCAACTCCTTGGCCTTGACGCCGCAGGGCTTGGCCATGATGAAGAGGTGGTCCATGCCGGCGGGCGGCACCACCGCAGGATCGTTCTTCATCGCGTCGTCCAGATAGGCAGCGGCCGCGGGCACGGCGCCCATGTAACCGGTGAAGTTCGACGCCTCGGCGATGTTCTTCGGATCCATCATCCAGTTGATGAAGATCTTCGCCTCTTCGATGTTCTTGGCCCCCACGGGGACGGCGAAATTGTCGGCCCAGAGGCTCATGCCCTCCTTGGGATAGACATATTCGATCGTCGGCAGGGCCATCTTGGCGCGGTGGGCGGCGCCGTTCCACTGCATGTGCATGACGACTTCCTTGGCCGCCAGGCGCTCGTGGGTGCCGTCCGAATTATAGAGGGCGACGAAGGGCTTCTGCTTCAGGAGGAGCTCCTGCACCTTCTTCATCTCGGCCGGATTCTCGTTGCACAACGGCAGGCCGAGGTAGCGTAGGGCGTTGTTGATCACCTCGACCTGGTCGTTCAGGACGGCGACCTTGCCCTTGAGCTCGGGCCGGGGTTCGTAGAATTCCTTCCAGCTATCCTCGAGCTTGCCGATCGCGGCGGTGTCGTAGGAGAAGCTGGTGGTGCCATACATGTAGGGGGCGGTGTATTTCCGCTCGGGATCGAAATAGGGCGACTTCAGCGGGCCTTCGACATTCTTGAAGTTCGGCATGGCGTTGACGCCGATGTCGACCAACATGCCCTCGTCGGCCATGATCTTGACCATGTAGTCCGAGGGCACGACGACGTCGTAGCCCGTGCCGCCGGCCTTCAGCTTGGCCAGCATCGACTCGTTCGAGTCGTAAAGGTCGAGGGTGATGTTGATGCCGGTCTCGGCCGTGAAGCGCTTCAGGAGTTCCGGCGGCGTGTAGTCGGACCAATTGTAGAGTACCAGTTCGCGGGCTTCGGCCGCCATCGGCAGGCCGAGCACGGCGACGGCGGCGACCGCCGCCTTGAGCATGTTGAGGGACATGGTGAGCCTCCGTTGTTGAGGGAATCCGGTCAGCGTGACCGGCGGCCGATCCAGGCCGAAATCGACACGAACAGAATCGAAACGACGAGCATGAGCGAGGAGATCGCATTGACCTCGGGCGTCACACCCATGCGCAGGCTGGCGAAGATGTAGATGGGCAGCGTCGAAGCCCCCGGCCCGGCCACGAAATAGGAGATGACGAAATCGTCCAGGCTTGTGATGAAGGCCAGCATGGCGCCCGCGATCACGCCGGGCCACAGCAGGGGTAGGGTGATGCGCCGGAAGACCTGCCATTCGTTGGCATAGAGGTCGGCCGCCGCCTCGCGAAAGGTCGCCGGCATGCCCTCGAGCCGCGCCTTGATCGGCAGATAGGCGAAGGGGATGCAGAACACCACATGGGCCAGGATCACCGTGCCCAGGCCGAGCTTCAACCCGATCGACAGGAAGAAGATCAAGGTCGCCACCGCGGTCACGATCTCGGGCACGATCAGCGGCAGGGCGATCACCGAGTTGACCGCATTCATGCCGCGGAAACGGGCGCGGTCGAGGCCGATCGCCGCGATCGTGGCGAAGACGGTCGCGATCACCGTCGCGATCACGCCGACGATCAGGGAATTCTTGGCGGCACGCAGGATGTCGGGATTGTCCAGGACGACGCCATACCAGTCGAAGGTGAAGCCTTCCCACAGCGTCGACGAACGCCCCGAGTTGAAGGAGAGCCCGATCAGGACGACGACCGGGGCATAGAGGAAGACGAAGAAGGACGCCGCCGCCGTACCGGTGCCGGGGAAATGGCGAAGCGGATTGCCGCGCATCAGCGCCCCTCCGTCAAAGCGCCCCGCCCGAAGCGGAGCGAATAGGCGACCAGGGCGAACAGCACGATCGCCAGGAGCGCGAAGGACAGCGCCGCCCCGAAGGGCCAGTTCTGCGAGGCGCCGAACTGCTGCTGGATCAGGTTGCCGATCATCAGCGCCTTACCGCCACCCAGCAGCTCAGGCGTCACATAGGCGCCGAGGCAGGGCACGAAGACCAGGATACAGCCCGCCGCGATCCCCGGCATGGAGAGCGGGACGATCACCCGGCGCAACGCCGTGAGGCGGGTGGCGCCCAGGTCGTAGGCCGCCTCGACCAGTCGGAAGTCGAGCTTCTCCAGGCTCGAATAGATCGGCAGTACCATGAAGGGCACGAAGGAATAGACGAGGCCGATCAAATTGGCGGTATCGCTATAGAGGAGACCGAGAGGTTCCTGCGTGATACCGAGCCATTCCAGCCCGAAATCGACCAGGCCTTCGCGCCGCAGAAGCAGGATCCAGGCATAGGTGCGGACCAGGAGATTGGTCCAGAACGGAATGGTGACCAGGAACATCAGGATGTTCCGGCGCCGCTCCGGCTGCTGGACGAGGTAGAGCGCGGTCGGAAAGCCGATGACCACACACAGCAGAGTCGTGATGCCGGCCAGGATGAAGGAACGCCCGTAGATCTGCAGATAGGCCGAGTTGAACAACAGGCTGTCGTCCAGGTCGCGCTCGAACAGGAACTGGATGTAGCTCTCGAAGGACACCTGCCAGATCACGCCGCCGTAGGTCGCGCGCTGCAGGAAGGAATAGACCAGCATCAGGCCGAGCGGCACCACCATGAAGAAGACGATCAGCCCGACAGCGGGGCTGATCAGGGCGGTGCGCCGGGCGGCGGGCGAGCGGCGGAAGTAGTCCATCACCGACATGGCCGCCGCCCCCTTCAGTCCTGGCCTTCGGGGAAGGCGCGCAACGCCGCCTCCGGCACCACGACGCGGACCCGGTCGCCCCGGCCGTGGGGCAGGTCGCGCCCGGCCAGATTCTGCTCGCGCACGCGGATCGTGCCGGCGCCGCCGTCGAGGGCGACATGGAAGGTCGTGTCGGTACCGAAATAGACCACGGCATCGACCACGCCTTCGAGCGTGCCGGCCGGCCCGAAGGAGAGGCGCTCCGGCCGGGTCGACAGGGCGACGCGGGCACCGGGGGCGAGGTCCTGTGCCGCCGCCTCGACCACGGCACCGGAGGCCAGGCGGAAGCTGGCCCTGCCGCCCGAAACCGCGGCCACCTCGGCCGGAATGAAATCGGTCTCGCCGATGAAGTCGGCGACGAAGCGATGTTCCGGCGCCTCGTAGATGGCGCGCGGCGTGCCGACCTGGAGGACATGGCCCTGGGACATGACGGCGATCCGGTCCGACATGGTCAGCGCCTCTTCCTGATCGTGGGTGACGAAGACGAAGGTGATGCCGGTCTCGGTCTGCAGGCGTTTCAGCTCGATCTGCATCTCCTTGCGGAGCTTGAGGTCAAGGGCGGACAAGGGCTCGTCGAGGAGCAGCACCTTGGGCCGGTTGGCCAGTGCGCGCGCCAGCGCCACGCGCTGCTGCTGGCCGCCCGACATCTGGTCGGGCTTGCGGCCTTCGAAGCCGGTCAGCTTGACCAGGGTGAGCATTTCGGTCACCCGGCGCCCGATCTCGGCCGAGGTCATGCCCTGCATTTCGAGGCCGAAGGCGATGTTCTGTCCGACCGTCATATGGGGGAACAGGGCGTAGGACTGGAAGACCGTGTTGACCGGCCGGCGGAACGGCGGCAGATGCTCGATCCGCTCGCCCTCCAGGCGGATCTCGCCCTCGGTCGGCTGCTCGAAGCCCGCGATCAGGCGGAGCAGCGTGGTCTTGCCGCAGCCCGAAGGCCCGAGCAGGGTGAAGAATTCGTTCGGCCTGATGGCGAGGGATACCCGATCGAGCGCGATGGCGCCCCCCGGAAAGGCCTTGACCACATCCCGCACTTCGATGGCCGGACAGGTTGCTGCTACGCCGTCACCCAAATCAGCCCTCCCGGGAGCGGCCGAAATCTCGCCGCTGCCCCGTTCGCCCGACTCAAGGCTAAGCGGGGTCGAGCGACAATGTCCAGATCGGGCGAGCAGAATCTTTCAAGGCAAGGCGCGCCTTTTTCGTGTCGGGAAAAGGCGCGCGTCGCATTCGTTCAAAAACTGAGCAGCCGATTGACACCGTCCAGGGTCGGATCCAGGGCGCCGTCGTTGCGGTCGACCAGGGTGCCCACCAGGGTGGTGACGGCGCCGAGCTGGCCGGTCTGGCCGCGGGTGATGTCGTTGAGCGGCCCGGTCAACGGGGCGAGCAGGCTGCCCGAGGGGGCGGCCAGGCCGGCCACCACATCGGTCACGAAGGCGAGCGGCGTGCCGCCCAGCAGATTGTCGACGGTGCCGAGCACGCCGTCGATCAGGCCGGCATTGCTGGTCGCCCTGCTGTCGCCCGAAAGAAGGTCGTTGACCGCGTTCAGGGTCGGCGTCAGCGCGCCGTTCTGTTGGCCGACCAGCGTGTCGACCACTTCGGTCAGCGCGCCGAGCTTGCCGGTCTGCACGTTGGTCAGGCTGTTGAGCGGGCCGGTCAGGGCCGAGAGCACGCCCGTCTGCGGATCGACCAAGCCGGCGACCAGGTCGCTGACGAAGGAGAGCGGCGTATTGCCGAGCAACCCGCTGACCGTGCCCTGTACCGTATCGATCAGGCCGCCCGTGGTGGTCGCGCGCTTGTTGCCCGACAGGAGATCGTTCACCGCGTCGAGGGTCGGGTCCAGCAGGCCCTGGGTCGGGCCGGCCAGCGTGTCGACCACCTGGGTGACGGCGCCGAGCTGGCCGGTCTTGATGTCGGTCACCTTGTCGAGTGGGTTGGTGAGGATGGAGAGCACGCCGGTCTTGGGGTCGACCAGAGCATCCACCAGCTTGCTCACGGCATCGAGCGGGGTGTTGCCGACCAGATTGTCGACGGTGTTCTGCACCAGGGTGATCAGACCGCCGTTGCCGGTCACCGGCGGCGGCGGGGGCGGCGGAGGCGGCTCGACCGGCAGCTCGCCGCCGCCGGTCATGCTGATCTGGCGCAGCCCGAAGCCGCCGCCGTAGCCGGTCAGGAAGTTGGGACGCTGAAGGTTGCGGGTGATCTCGATCAGGGTCGGCCCGCCGGACGCCTTGCCCGGGCCATGGTCGAGGTCGGAAGCGCCGGTATAGAAGCGGATGCCGGCGAGACCCATGACGCCCTTCTCGTCCAGCACGCCGGTCGCGAAAAGCGCCATGCCCGGCACCTCCTGGAGCAACGCCTCGAGCTGGAGGTCCCCGGCGAAGCGGGTGTCCTCGGCAAAGGCGACGCCGGCGCCGACGCGGAAATCGGGCGTCACGAAGAGCGAAGCGCCCGCCCGGCCGTAGAAGGAACTGCCGACCACGTCGCCCCACTGCCAGCCGGCCAGCGCTTCGAGCGTGATATTGGCGAGGTAATACTCGGCGATCGCGGCGACCGCATATTGGCTCTGGCCGTCGATGTAATAGCCGCCGCCGGCCACACCGGCCGCGAAGGTCTGGGGATCGCGGTAATAGAGCTGGGCGGCACCGCCGGCGAAGCCCACCTCGTCGGCGACGAAGCCGGCCACGCCGTCGGCCTGAAGGCCGAAGGAATCACCCAGCGGGATAGCCAGGCTGGGCGCGCCCCCGAACAGGCCGCCGTTCTCGTCGCCGCCGCCGAAGATGTCGACCTTCAGGTTGGTGTCCGCCACCGCCCGCGTGCCGTAACCGAACTGATCGCGGGAAATGGGCACCGCATCCTGTGCCGCGAGAGGTGCCGCCACCGCCAGTGCCAGAACGGCCGCAGAGGTCGCCACCACGGGCCGGGTGAAGGCCCCGCCCCGGCTGTTCGCCCGAATACGCATTTGCCCATGACCCCCAAAATGAAAGTAGTTCTCGCCGAATCGTTACCATTATTTAACCGATTCCGTGAAATAGATTCGTGTGCGATGCCAAAAAAAGAGAATCTGTCTGGAATTATTCAATATAAATTGGGCGCATCCGGAAATTCCGCCGCTTCTATACTAATAAATATTTTTCATGGTGACGGTCGCCCCGGCGTAAATCGCTGGAACGTCATATCTCGTCAATCGGGCAAGGCGGATTTTCTCCGGCCGCGGATGGCGCCAAAGTGGCGCGGTGGCCGGGTCGGGCGCAACCATCATTGCACCCACCCCGCGGGCGGGAATTCACCCCATGGGTGTATTTCCGATGCGCCCCCGGGGACAAACGTTGAAAGCGGGGCGGCGTCAGGGTGCCAGGGCGACGATCTCGCGCCGGAAGGACACGCCGTCGCCGTCGACCGGCGGTCCGTCCAGCTCCTCGGCATAGCGCCGGCCGGCGTGCACGGCATGGGCGATGGTGGCGGGCGCCCTGGCGTCGCCGATCGCGCGGATGCCGCGGATGCCGGCATGGGACCATTCCGCCCGGCGGGCTTCGAGGGCGAGGAACAATTCCTCCCGCGGCAGGCGGGCGGTGACCGGCACCAGGGCGGTACAGGCGATGCGTCGCCGCCGGCCGGTATAGGTGCAGGCGAGTTCGGCCTCGCCCCCGCCGGCTGCGACCAGGGCCGATCCGGTGACGATATCGACGCCAGCCTCGATCAGCCGGGCCTGGATCGCGTGCTGTTCCATGGTGGCGCGGGTCCAGGTCGCGACTTCGGCGGCAGGCGTCACATAGGTGACGCGGTGACCAGCGGCCGCCAGCAGTTCGGCCAGGACATTGGCCATGTAATAATGGTCGTCGTCGAACACCACGACCTCGCGCGACGCGGGCCGGCGGCCGTCCATCAGGTCGTCCGGGGTCAGGACTTCGAGGCCAGGACCAAAGGCCAGCGGCCGCGTGTGCCAGTGACCGACCGCGTCACCCCGCCAGCGCGCGCCCGTGGCCAGCACGACATGCTCGAAGCCGAAGCCCAGGATGTCCTCGGCGCTCAGCGCGCTGTCGAAATAGACCTCGACATTGGCCAGCTTGTGGAGCTGCTGGATCCGGTAGTCGCGCACCCGCGCCCAGGCGGCAAGCCCGGGCAGGCGGGATTCCCGCGCGACCCGGCCGCCCAGGTCGGTGCCCGCCTCGGCCAGGGCGACGTCGTAGCCGCGCTTGCCCAGGACCTGGGCGCATTCGAGTCCGGCCGGCCCGCCGCCGACGATCAGCACGCGGGCCTCACTGCCTCTCGGCTTCACCCGCTCGGGGTGCCAGCCGCGGCGCCATTCGTCGCCCATGGTGGGGTTCTGGGTGCAGCGGATCGGCGACGAGGTGAAATCGCCCGAAACGCAGATGTTGCAGCCGATACACTCGCGAATGTCTTCGAGGCGGCCCTCCTCGATCTTCTTCGGCAGATAGGGATCGGCGATCGAGGGCCGTGCGGCACCGACGAAATCGACCAGGCCGGACTTCACGATCCGCACCATGGCATCGGGCGATGTGTAACGCCCGACGCCCACAACGGGCTTCGAGGTGAGCCTCTTGATGCCGGCGATGAAGGGTTCCTGATGGCCTTCCTCGGCGAAACGCGAGGTCCGGCTGTCGTTCTCCCAGCCGGCCAGGGTGAGATCCCAGAGGTCCGGTACCTCCGCCATCAGGCCGATCATGTCCTCGACCTCGGCCCGGTGCAGCCCGTCCTCGCCCATCAGCTCGTCGACCGAGAGGCGGAGCGGCACGGCACAAGTATCGCCCACCGCATCCTTGGTGTCGGCCAGGATCTCGCGCAGCAGCCTTGTCCGGTTCTCCAGGCTGCCGCCGTATTCGTCCGTCCGGTCGTTGAAGCGGCGCGACAGGAAATGGTGCAGGAAGCCGAGCGCATGGGCGGCATAGACATAGACGAGGTCGAAGCCGGCACGCTTCGCCCTGAGCGCCGCCGCCCGGTGCCAGCGCCTGAGGTCGGCGATATCGGCCTTGTCCATCCGTCTTGCCTGCACCGGATCATAGGTGAAGGTGGCGACCGGCAGATGGGCCGGTCCCATGGGCACTTCCCGGCCATAGAGATTGGGCCCGTTCATGCCGTTGTAAGCGAGTTCGATCCCGGCGAGGGAGCCGTGCTCGTGGATCTTGTCGCACATGCGCGCCAGCATGGGGATGTCGCGGTCGTCCCACAGGCGCAGCTCGATGAAGGGCGTGATGTCGGAGGTGTGATGGAACTCGACCTGTTCCGTGCAGACCACGGCCCAGCCGCCCTCCGCCTTGATGCCGCGCATCTCGGCCAGCGCCGTCGGGTCGCGGTAGCCCATGCCGTTGCAGTGGGGCACCTGGAAGAAGCGGTTGCGGGCCGTCTTCGGCCCGATCCGCACCGGCTCGAACAGGATGTCGTAACGGCTGTCGCGCATGGTTCCCTCGTGGCTCGCCACGAGCCTAGGGGGTGGCGGCGGTGCCGCCGAATAGAAAATTCCGAACCATTGACGAAAGGCGGCCGCTTCTGTACCAATCAGTACATAATTGACCAATCGGTACAGGAGCCATCCGATGAGCGAGAGCCGCCCGCCCCTGCCCCCCTTCACCCGTGAGACGGCGGCCACCAAGGTCCGCCTGGCCGAGGATGCCTGGAACGGGCGCGACCCGGCCCGCGTCTCGCTCGCCTATACGGTGGAC
>NZ_JBAZKR010000041.1:0-38447 GCF_041650655.1 Zavarzinia sp. | reverse complement strand
TTCGGCATCGACCTGCGTTCGGTCTTTTCCAACACCGGCAAGGATGCGCTGTGGCGCCTCGACCTGCTCATGCCCGCCCCGGCGGAGGAGACCCCGCGATGAAGGCCCGGCGCATCATCCCGCAGGCCGCCCTACTCACCGGCCTCGTCTTCCTGGCGGGCTGTGCCGGCGGCGACCAGGTCGGCCTGCCGCGCGACGCCGGCAAGAACCTGGTCGGCGAAGCCTGCACGGTCACGACCGAAGCCTCGCCGCTGGGCAGCGGTGCGGCGCGGCGTGCGATCCACTGCGGCTCCTGGCAGGAACCCTCGGCCCGGCTGATCGCGCTCACCGGCGGCGGGACGCCGGAGGCCGCGATCCGCCAGGGCGAATGGCGGACCGAAGTCGATTCCCGCATGACCTGCGCCGCCCCCACGGCGACCCGCTTCGCCGGCGACATCGACGGGCTCCTCATGCAGTGCCGGCTGCGCAGCGGCGGCTTTCCCGTGGTCGCCTTCGCCGCCGCGGCGGAGGGCAAGCTGTTCCTGGCCGACGGCATTCCGGCCGCGGTGCCGGTGGTCGAACGGGCCATGCAGGCCGCCCTCGGCCGCGCCGCGCTGGGCGGCACCACCGCCGAATCCCGGGCGATCGCCTTCATCCGCGGCGCCAGCGGCCTGCCCGTCGTCGGCGCCGACACGCTGAACGCCTATTACACCGCGATGGCGACCGCCCAATATCAGGACACGGTGCAGGATTTCGCCGCCTCGGAAGAGAATTACCGGAAAGCCCTGCTGGCCCAGGCGAGCGCCATCGGCAGCGACGATCCGAGCAGCGCCGATCCCCTGATGCATGTCGCCCTGGAGCTGTCCAACCAGGGCCGCTTCGACGAGGCGGCTGGTGTCTTCGACGAGGCGGAGCGCCTGGCCGCGGCCAGCCCCAATCCGGCCGACACGCCGCGCCTGCTGAGCTACCGGGCGATCGATGCGGCCAACCAGAACAAGCTGGACGTCGCCCTCGGCTTGGCCCAGCGCGCCACCGCGGCGCGCCGCCAGGCGGCGGAGCGGGAGGGTGCCGTGGCCGGTGCCCCGCCCGGCGGCAACGACGATCTGATCTCCTATGCCGGCGTCTCGGCCTCGGTGCTGGCGGTCGACGTGGCGCAGAGCCTGCACACCGAAGCCGCCCTGCAGCTCCGTATGGGCCGCTTGGACGAGGCTCAGGCGGCGGTCGATCAGGCGATCGGCATCGTGCGCAACAGCCGGGTGGCGCCACCCTGGTGGCTGCCCCAGTTCCTGGAGACGCGGGCGACCATCGCCGCGGCGCGCGACGACCGCGCCAGTGCCGTCGCCCAGCAGGGCGAGGCGGTCAACCTGTGGGCTTCGATCCTGCCGGATTCTGTCCCCGAAGGCCTGGCCCGCCTGGGTCTCGGCCGGGCGCTCTACGCCGCCGGCCAGGGCGATGCCGCGCTCGACTCCTATCGCCGCGGCTTCGCCGTCCTGAAGGCGCGCAATGCCGAAGTCCGCCCGCGCGAATTGATCGGCTTCCTCGACACCGCCTCGGCCATCGCCGCGGCCGATCCGGCCCGGCGCGACGCCCTCTCGGTCGAGATGTTCGAGGCGATGCAGCTCATGCGCTCCGGCATCACCAGCCGCACGGTGAGCCTGGCGACCGCCCGCCTCGCCGCCGGCGACCAGGCAGTCGGCCAGGTAATCCGCGCCCAGCAGGAGAACGAGCGCAAGCGCTATGCCCTGGTGGCGGCGCTGAACCGCGCCCTCTCCGCGCCGGAAGAGATCCGCGACGTCAAGGCGATCGCCGGGCTGCGTGACCAGCTCACCGCGGTCGAGGCCGAGGGGCGCGGCCTGGATTCGACCCTTCAGGCCGCCTCCTCCGGCTATCGCCAGGTGCTGGCGACCCCGGTTTCCGCCGCCGAGCTGCAGAAGCTGCTGAAGCCCGGCGAGGCGGTGGTCGCCTTCGCCACGGCCGAGAATGCCACCTATGGCTTCCTGGTCCGCGGCGACCGGCTGCGGGTCTGGCGCATCGATGCCGGCGACCAGGCCCTGGGCGATGCCGTGCTGACCCTGCGCAAGGGTGTGACAGCGGGCAAGAAGGGCATCGCCCCCTTCCCCGTCGCCCAGGCGAACCAGCTCTACGACGCCCTGCTGGGCCCAGCAGTGGCCGACCTCGACGGCGTCACCGCCCTGGTCACCAGCGCCAACGGCCCGCTGGCCAGCATTCCCTTCGCCATCCTGGTGGCGAGCCCGGGCAATGCCGTCGGCGAGAATTACCGCGGCGTCGACTGGCTGGTGCGCCACTATGCGCTGGCCATGGTGCCCTCGGTCCGGGCCTTCGCCGATCTCCGCCGGGTCACCGCCGCATCGGGCGGCACCCAGGTGATGGCCGGCTTCGGCGACTATCGCCCGCCACGCGATTTCGCCAGCCTGTTCGCCAGTCTGCCGGCCAATTGCACGCGCGACCGCAAGGTGCTCGGCGCGCTCGGCGCCCTGCCGGCGACCACGATCGAACTGCGCCAGGTCGCCGATCTGGTGGGCGCCGGGCCAGACGCCCTGACCCTCGGCCCCGCCTTCACCAAGGCGGCGATCGAGGGCAAGCCGCTGTCCGACTATCGGATCCTCTATTTCGCCACCCATGCCGTGCTGGCGAGCGACATCCGCTGCTTCGCAGAGCCGGCCCTGCTGGTCACCCCGCCACCCGGCGGCACGGCCGACAGCGCACTGCTGAAGCTCAGCGACATTCTCGACCTGCATCTCGATGCCGATCTCGTCGTGCTCTCGGCCTGCAACACCGGCGGCACCGACGGCAAGAACGGCGGCGAAGCACTGTCGGGCCTGGCGCGCGCCTTCTTCTATGCCGGCGCCCGCCGCCTGGTCGTGTCGCACTGGCCGGTGCCGGATGCGTCGACCGCGGCGCTGATGGTCAACATCTTCTCGCAGGGCGACGGTGCCGGCGGGGCGGCGGCGATGCGCAAGGCCCAGCTCACCCTGATCGATGGCACCGGACCCGGGCGCATCCCGGTCCAATGGTCACACCCGCTGTTCTGGGCGCCGTTCAGCGCGATCGGCGACGGCTCGGGGGTCGCGCTGCACTGATCAGCCGGTGTAGGCTCGACGGATGCGTGCTTACCTCCACCATCCGTCGATCCACGCCTACGACCAGAAGGTTCCCAGCTGGTGGGCTGCTTCGGCAGGCCCGGCCCCGGATGCCCCGCCGCTCGAGGGCGGAATTTCGGTCGATGTCGCCGTGATCGGCGGCGGTTTCACCGGCCTCAATGCCGCCCTGGCGCTGCGCCGGGCCGGCAGTGCCACGGTCGCCGTGCTCGACGCGGCGCCGATCGGCTGGGGGGCGTCGGGCCGGAACGGCGGCTTCTGTTGCCTCGGCTCGGCCAAACTGTCCTGGCCCGGAATCATCCGCCGCTTCGGCCTCGAGGAAGCCCAGCGCTTCTTCCGCCTCCAGGTCGCCGCCATCGACCATGTCCGCCACCTGCTCCAGGACGAGGCGATCGACGCCGAGGCGGGGCCGGCGGGCGAGGCCGTGCTGGCCCACCATCCGAGGGCCATCGCCGGCCTCGAAGAGGAGAAGGATCTCTTCGCCCGTCACTTCGATACGGCCTGCACCCTGCTGCCCGCGGAAGCCCTGGCCGAACACGGCATCCGCACGGCGGAAGCGAAGGCCGGCCTGCTGGTGCCCCACGGCTTCCCCCTGCATCCGCTGAAATATGTCCAGGGCTTGGCGGCACGGGTGATCGCCGCGGGCGCCCGGGTCCACGGCCGGAGCCCGGTGCTCGCCTGGACGCGGGAAGGCCGCCGCCACCGGCTGACCACGCCGCGAGGCTCGGTCCTGGCCGACCGAGTCGTGGTGGCAACCGCCGGCTTCACCCGCGACGACCTGCATCCGGCCTTCACGGGACGCCTGCTCCCCGTCCTCACCAACATCGTGACGACCCGCCCGCTGACCGAGGCCGAGCGGGCGGCGGAAGGCTTCACCAGCCTGACCATGTGCGCCGACACGCGGCGCCTGCTGCATTATTTCCGCCTGCTGCCCGACGGTCGCCTGATGTTCGGCGCCCGCGGCGGCATTTCCGCCGACCCGGCGGCGGAGGGGACCATGCGCCAGCGGCTGGAGAGTGATCTCGCCGCCATGTTCCCGACCCTGGCCGGGGTCGAGACGACCCATTTCTGGCGCGGCCTGACCGATCTCGCCTACGACCTGCTGCCCCATCTCGGCACGGCCGAGGACGGCACGGTGCATTACCTGCTGGCCTTCCACGGCAATGGCGTCGCCATGGGCAGCCTGGGTGGCGCCCTGATCGGGCGGCGGCTCGCCGGGCTCGCGGTCGACCTGCCGACGCCCATCACACGCCCCCTGCCCCGCTTCCCCTTCCCCGCCCTGCGCCAAGCCTACCTGCGCGCGGCCTATGCCGCCTTCGCCTGGCGCGACCGGCACGGGCGGTGATCCCGCCCTACGCAATTCGGCGGGGTTGGGGATCCACCCTATTGCCACGCTGGAATCCTGCCGTTAACTGTTTATCGAGAGGCAGCACCGGCCGTGTGGATCCGTGAGGGGCGCCTGGTCGGCAGGGAGGATAGATGACCGCAGGTCCGGGCACGGCACCGGTTACCTACGATCGGCGATGGCTGATCGAGCGGCTGGACACGCCGGTCACTCCCGGCCAGGCAAAGCCGCGCCGCGCCGTCGTCCTGTTCGAAATCGTCGGCATCGCCAATATCGAGGACCTCCTCGGCTTCTCCGGCCGCGAGCGAGTGATCGAGGGAGTCGGTCTGCGGCTGCGCGAGGCACTGGCGGAAGTGCCGGTCGGCCATCTCTTCGCCAATGAATATTTCGCCCTGCTGGAAAGCGAGCGGGTCGAGAGCGAGGTCGTCGGCCTGATCGACCGGGCCCTGCAGGCGATCGGCAGGCCCGTGCCGGCCGGCACCGACTTGGTCAGGGTCGACCTCAAGATGGGCGTCGTCTTCGCGCCGGATCATGGTGAGTCGAGCGACGTCCTGCTCTCACGCGCCATCGCGGCGCTGAATGCCGCCGGCCGCTACCGCCAGCAGGTCGCCTATTTCGACGAGGAGATCGCCCGCGCCGCACGCCTGCGGGCCGAGATGCACGCCGACCTGCGCCACGCCCTGGAACGCGGGCAGATGTCGCTGCATCTCCAGCCCAAAGCACGGCTGCCGGACAATCTCGTGGTGGGCTTCGAGGCACTGGTGCGCTGGCACCGGCCAGGACAGGGGTCGGTCGATCCCCAGGTCTTCATCGAGCTGGCCGAAGAGACCGGGCTCATCCGCGACATCGACTTGTGGGTGGCGACCGAAGCAGGTCTCGCCATCATGCGCATCAATGCCGCCCTGGGCACCGCCTTCTCGGTCGCGATCAACGCCTCGCCCAGCGAGTTGGACGCCGGCGGCTATGTCCTCGGCCTGCAGCAGGTGATGGCCGAGACCGGCGTGCCGGCCGAGTGGCTCGAGGTCGAAATGACAGAGACCACCATCGCCGAGGACATGGAGGCGGCGGTCTGCCTGCTGGCCAGCATACGCGCCCTGGGCGTCAAGGTCTCGATCGACGATTTCGGCATGGGCTATTCGTCGCTGCACCGGCTGCGCCGCTTCCCGGCGACCGGGCTGAAGATCGATCGTTCCTTCGTCGACGAATTGGCGACCTCCAAGGCGGCGGCGCTGATCGTGCGCGCCACGGTGGAACTGGGCCACGGCATGGGCCTGGAGATCATCGCGGAAGGGGTCGAGACGGTCGAACAGCTCGAACTGCTGGCCCGCCTCGGGGTCGACCAATACCAGGGCTACCGCCTGGCCAAACCCATGCCGGAAGACGAGCTGATGCGCTGGCTCGCCGCCCGGCAAGGGGGCGCGGCCGGCGCGCCCAACGCGCCGGCCGCTTCTCGTCAGATGCCGCTCAGCGGAAACCCCGGCTGAGCTTGCGTTTGGGCTGTTCCTGATCCATCAGCTCGTACCACATGGCATTGAGGACGGCGAAGGCGGCGGCCAGTGGAAGGCCGAGCAGCCAGGCGAAGTACCACATGTCGTAACTCCTTTTCCCGGTCAGTAGGCGTGGCCGCCCTTGGCGGTGATCGACTTGGGATCGACCTTGCCCCACAGCACCCGGTAGACCCAGGTCGTGTAGGCCAGAACGATCGGCAGGAAGATCACCGTGACCACCAGCATGATGAACAGCGTGAGGTGGCTCGACGAGGCGTCGAACACCGTCAGGCTGGACTTGGGATCGATCGACGACGGCAGGATGAAGGGGAACATCGAGACGCCGACGGTCGAGATGATGCCGAAAATGGCGAGCTTGCTGGCCAGCAGCGTCGCCACCTCGCGCCGGGCGCGCAGCCCGGCGAAGGCGAGCAGCGAACCGGCGAGGCCGAGCGCCGGGGCGATCAGCAGCCAGGGATGGGCGCCGTAATTGGCGAACCAGGCCCCCGGCATGACGGCGGCCGTCTTCAGCAACGGGTTCGACGGCCCTTCGGGATCGACCGCGCTGGTGATGACATAGCCGTCGACCATCAGGCCGAGGGCGACACCGCCGAGCAGGAAGAGCGCAAAGGAGGCGAGCGCCGTCACCATGCCGATGGCGCGCGCCCGTTCCTGCACCGCCCCGTCGGCCTTCAGCACGAGCCAAGCCGCCCCGTGGGTGACCAGCATGGCGACCGAGAGCAGGCCGCACAGCAGGGCATAGGGGTTGAGCAGGCCGAAGAAAGTGCCGTCGTAGAAGATCCGCAGGTCGGCGTCGAGCCGGAAGGGAACGCCCTGAAGCACGTTGCCGACCGCCACGCCGAAGATCAGCGAAGGCACGAAGCCGCCGACGAAGAGGCCCCAGTCCCAGGCGTTCCGCCAGGTCGCACTTTCGCGTTTGCTGCGGTACTTGAAGCCCACGGGACGCAGGATCAAGGCCGCCAGCGTAGCGAACATGGCGAGGTAGAAGCCCGAGAAGCTGACCGCATAGAGCGGCGGCCAAGCGGCGAAAATGGCGCCGCCCCCGGTGATCAACCAGACTTGGTTACCTTCCCAGACCGGCCCCACCGTGTTGATGGCGATGCGCCGTTCGAGGTCGGTCTTGCCGACGAAGGGGATCAGGGCGCCGACGCCGAGGTCGAAACCGTCCGTCGCGGCGAAGCCGATGAGCAACACGCCCATCAGCACCCACCAGATCAGGCGGAGCGTTTCATAGTCGAGGAGTGTGTGCAGGGTCATTGTCGTTACTCCACCGGCACGATGGCGGGAGAGATCAGTTCGGCTTCGGGCTGCTCGTCCGCCTCGGGACCCAGGCGGATCGCCTTCAGCATCAGGCCCATCTCGATGACGATCAGGATGGTGTAGATCGCGACAAAGCCGGCGAGGGTCAGCAACACGGTGCCGGCCCCCAGGCTGGAGACCGCGGCCGCGGTCGGCAGCACGCCTTCGATGATCCACGGCTGACGCCCGAATTCGGCGACGAACCAACCGAGTTCGGCAGCGAGCCAAGGCAGCGGGATGACCAGCACGGCGAGCCGGAGCAGCCAGGTGCGTTTCAGCAGGTTGCGCCGGGCCGAGAGCACGAAGAAAGTGCCGAGCAGGGCGATGAAGAGGAAGCCGAGCCCGACCATCAGGCGGAACGACCAGAACAGCGGCGACACCTGGGGCACGGTATCCCAGGCCGCCTTGGTGACCTGTTCGTCGGTCGCCTGCCGCGGATCGTCGACATAGCGCTTCAGCAGGAGGGCATAGCCGAGCTGCTGGCCATTGTCTTCGAAGGCGGTCTTCACGTCGGCCGGCACCGCGGCCATCGAACCGGCAGCGCGGATCTTCTGCAGGGCGTCATAGGCGGCGATGCCCTGACGGATGCGGTCCTTGGCCTTCTCGACCAGGTCCTTGATGCCCGGCAGCGGGTCGGTCAGGCTGCGGGTCGAGATCAGGCCGAGCACGGCCGGGATCTTGATCGCATAGTGGGTCTCGCGCGCTTCCTGGTCGGGGAAGCCGATCAAGGTGAAGTCGGCGGGCGCCTTTTCGGTCTCCCACATGCCTTCCATGGCGGCCAGTTTCATCTTCTGGTGCTCGGTCGCCAGGTAACCGCTCTCGTCACCGAGGACGACGACCGAGAGCGAGGCGGCGAGGCCGAAGGAGGCGGCGACCGTCATCGAGCGCTTGGCGATCTCCATGTGGCGGCCCTTCAGGGCATACCAGGCCGAAACGCCGAGCACGAAGATCGAGGCGGTCACGTAACCGGCCGAGACCGTGTGCACGAATTTGGCCTGGGCCACCGGGTTGAACAGCACCTCGAAGAAGTTCGACACTTCCATCCGCATGGTCAGCGGGTTGAACGTGGAACCCACCGGGTTCTGCATCCAGCCGTTGGCGATCAGGATCCACAGCGCCGAGAGGTTGGAGCCGAGCGCCACCGCCCAGGTGGCAGTCAGGTGCCCGACCTTCGACATGCGGTCCCAGCCGAAGAAGAACAGGCCGACGAAGGTCGCCTCCAGGAAGAAGGCCATCAGGCCTTCGATCGCCAGCGGCGCGCCGAAGATATCGCCCACATAGTGGCTGTAGTAGCTCCAATTCATGCCGAACTGGAATTCCATGACGATACCGGTGGCGACGCCCAGCACGAAGTTGATGCCGAACAGCGTGCCCCAGAATTTCGTCATCTGGCGCCAGATCGAGCGGCCCGTCATGACATAGACCGTCTCCATGATGGCGAGCAGGATGGAGAGGCCGAGCGTCAGCGGCACGAAGAGAAAGTGATAGAGGGCCGTCATCGCGAACTGCAGTCGCGACAGGCCGACAATGTCCAGTTCCATGTCATTTCGCGCCGGCATCCACCGGCGCCCTCCTGATGGACCTAGCCCGTTGCCGGGCAAAAGACCGCCTACCCGTCCCTCAACCGGGCAAGCATGTCATCGAAAGCCGGCTCGCCCCTGCGGGCGGACCGGATAGCGCCGCCGTCGCCCACCGCCAGCAGGCGGTCGGCGATCGCCGCCTCGCGCCTGAGGTGGGTGGCAATCAGCATGGTGTGGCCCGCAGCGCCGGCCCGGATGCGGGCCAGGACGTCGCGGGCGGTGTCGCGGTCCAACCCCTCGGTCGGCTCGTCGAGGAGCCGGAGGGGGGCCGCGTGCAAGAGAAGCCGGGCCAGCGCGAGGCGCCGCCCCTGGCCGCCGGAAAGACCCAGACCACCGTCGCCGAGACGGGTCGCAAGACCCTGCGGCAGCGCGCGCACATCCTCGGCCAGGCCGGCGGCGTCGAGCGCCGCCCAAAGAAGGGCATCGTCGGCCTCGGGGGCGGCGAGACGCAGGTTTTCGGCCAGGCTGTCGCGGAACAGGTGGCTCGCCTGAGTCATCAGGGCAGCCGGTGCGGCGGTGACGGTGCCGCTATCCGCCTGCTCCTCGCCCGCGATCAGGGCGAGCAGGCTGGACTTGCCGGCGCCACTCGGTCCGACCAGGGCGACGATCTCGCCCGCCGCCACGTCGAGATCCAGATGCTCGAACAGTGGCCGCCCGTCGCGGCAGAAACGCACGCCCGAAAGTGCGACGGCGAGGCCGGCCGGCGGGGCCACCGGATGCCGCTCCACCGGCGGTGCGGTCAGCACCGGACCGAGACGGTCGAGGGCGAGCAGGCTGCGGCCGAGTTCGACCGCGCCCCGGCGCAGTGCGCCGAAGGGCTCCATCACCGCGACCGCGACCAGGATGGCCATGGCCGCCAGGGGTGCGTCGATGCGACCGGCCTGGATCAAGGCCGCGGAACCGAGCAGAATGCCGGCCGGCAGCAGGGCGCCGACCAGCCCGAAGGCGAGGCCGGCGCCGGTCTCGATCCGGTTCAGCCGGTCGTCCGCCGCGGCCAGATAGGCGTCGGCCGCCAGCACCGCATCACGCCGGGCCGCCAGGCGCCCGGCGACGACCCATTCGGTCTGGCCGTCCACCAGGTCGATCGTCCGGGAACGCAACGCCTCGAGGCCGAGGGCGCGGCGCCGGGCCGGCCGGCGAGCCGCCCGGGCCGCCAGCAGGGGCACGGAAACCCCGGCCAGCAGCAGCACGGCGGCCAGCGCCGCGCCCAGCCAGGGCGCCAGCAAGCCGAGGGCGAGCGAGGCCACCAGCGCCGTCCCCAGGACCGCCGTCACCGGCACCACGAGCTTCAGATAGATCGCTTCGAGCGAATCGATGTCGCCGGTCAGACGGAACAGCAGGCGGGCCGGCCGCGCCGCCAGCTCGCGCGCCGCCCCGGCCACGGCATAGCCGCGGAACAGACGGACGCGAAGGGCCGCGAGCAGCGTGAGTGTGGCGTCATGGGTGACCAGCCGCTCGCCGTAGCGGGAGGCGGTGCGCCCGATCGCCAGCAGGCGGATGCCGGCCGAGGGCGCGAAGACGTTGAAGGCCAAGGCCGCCGCCGGCGCCAGGCCGACGATGGCACTCGCCGTGATGAACCAGCCGGACAGGCCGAGCAGGGTGAGCCCGGCCAGCGCCGTCACCACGGCGAGCAGTGCCCCCAGCAGCAGCCGGCGGCGATCGGCGAGGGCGAGCAGGACGCTCAGGCCACGGCGGCGCATGGCGCACCTCCGATCGTCACCGTGCGGTCCATGGCAGCGGCCAGCGCCGGGTCGTGGGTGGCGACGATCAGCGTCACCCCTTCGGTGAGGGCCAGGAGGCCCCCGGTGACCGCCCGCGCGGTCGCCTGGTCGAGATGGGCGGTCGGTTCGTCCGCCAGCACGAGGCCGAGGTCCGGCGTCGCGGCCGCACGGGCCAGGGCGAGACGCGGCGCCTCGCCGCCCGAGATGCCGATGCCGCCTTCGCCGAGCTGGCGCGCCGCCCCCTCGCCCGCGACGCCGTCCAGTGCCGCGACACGGAGCGCCGCCGCGACCGCCGCGCCGTCGACGCCGTCGCGACCGAGGGCGACGTTGGCCCGCATCGACCCGGCGAAGACATGGGGCCGCTGGCCGACCCAGGCCAGGCCAGCCCGTGCCGCCGCCGCCGTCTCCGCCGTCAGGGCGAGGCCGCCGATCGAAATCCGCCCCGCCTCGGCCGGCGCCAGGCCGGCGATGAGCGAGAGCACGGTGGATTTGCCGGCGCCCGAGGGACCGAGCAGGGCGACCCGCTCGCCCGGTTTCACGACCAAGTCGAAACCGTCCAGCACCGGTTCGGCCGCACCTTGATGGGTGAAGCGCAGGCCGCGCAGCTCGACCCCGAGCGCGCCCGTCGCGGGACGGGCGGGCACGGGGTCGAGGGCACCGGGCAGCACCATGCCGGGAGCGCCGAGCCGGGCCAGGGCATCGAGCCCGGCCGCCCCCGCCGCCCGGTCATGCCAGACCGCGGAGAGATCGCGCAGCGGCTCGAAAAAGGCGGGCGCCAGCAGCAGGATGAACAGGGCCTGGCCGAGATCGAGCCGGCCGCCCCAGGCGCCGAAACCGATCTGGCCGAGCAGGTGGAAACCGATATAGACCGCCACCATGGCGACCCCCAGCATGGAGAAGAGTTCGAGCACGGCGGACGACAGGAAGGCGATGCGCAGCACCTGCAGGGTGCGGCGGCAGAGATCGAGCGCCTGGACCTGGAGCCGGCGCGCCGTCGCCTCGACCGCGCCCAGCCCGCGCAGCGTGGGCAGGCCGCGCAGACGGTCGAGCAGAAAGGCATTCATGCCGCCGAGTTCGACCATCTGGGCCTCGCTCGCCGCCTGGGCGCGCCAGCCGACCAGGGCCATGAAGACCGGGATCAGCGGCGCCGCCACCAGCAGGACCAGGGCGGCGGCCCAGGACAGCGGCACGACGACGGCGAGGATCGCCAGCGGCACGGCGACGACGCGGAGCTGTACCGGCCGGAAGCGGGCCAGGAAGGGCACCAGGGCCTCGGCCTGTTCGGCCAGCACGCTGGCGGCCAGACCGGCCGGATGGCGCCCGGGATCGAGCGGCGAGCCGGTGGCAAGCATGGCGCTGGCCCGGGCCCGGGCAGCGCCGACCGCAGCCCGCGCATGACGGAAGGAGAGCCGCGCACCGGCGGCATCGAGCACGGCCCGCCCGACGCCCAGCAGGGCGACGGCGAGCGCCGGAAGGATGACGGTGGAGAGGCCGGCGCCATCGGCCAGACGCTGCACGGAAAGGGCGAGAAGGGCAGCGATCGGCAGCCAAGCCAAGGCGGCCAGGAGCGAGAGGACGGCGCCGGCTTCGACCCGGCCGCCAGCGGCGACACCTGCGGCCTCGCCACTACCGGCGGCGGATTCTTCCGCCTCGTCGGATCGCGGATCCATTCTGGATGCCATCCCGCCGTTCCTAATTTCAATAACTCTTAATATCATGATCGGCACCGACAATCCACGCGGCAAGGCTGTTTCGCCCGACTGCGACAACATGGATCAGATGCCGGACCCTTGCCCGGCGCCGTAACTCGAAAGATAGCAACGGGGCGCGAACCGCCCCGGAAAGGCAGTCATCAGCAGCGCGAGTGCGCAGCCTGACGTTCCGTCAGAGGAGGACGGGCGGCCCCCGCGGCTGGACGCTGACGACATGACGAAGGACCGGCGCAGTGAGGGGCTGCCGATGCCAATCCGTCGTTCCATGCCGTTCCGGTGCGACCAGCGTGGCGGGCGCAGTGCCGAGGAACTGCCCCGCCATGGCGGTGGTGATGCACACCTGGCATCGATATTTCGATGCCGGCGGCGATTTGCGGTCGAGCGGTGCCGTGTAACCGTCGCCGCAAAGTTCGGCCAATGCCGCCTTGAGCGCAGCGAGCGAATCGATGCGGACCGGCGTCATCGGAGACAGGGGGGCCACACCGCCGATCAGCAGGGCGAAGACGGCGAGAAACGCCAGTGCCTGGCGCCTCCACCCGTCTCGAATATCGCCGACTGCCACCACGGAATGCTTCCTTCAGGCCCGGGCGGGCGAAGAATCTCCTCGGCCCGACAGGGGAGGATCATGCTCGCGGCATCCGGGAGGGGCCTTGATATGGCTCAACGGCATCGCATATTTCATTTTACGAATACATATATTATATATTGAACAAACCGTCGGAAGCCATGCGAGGCCCGGAATCATGACCCAGTTTCTCCTGCCCGCCCTGGGCGGAGCTTTTCTCGCCCTGTCGGCCGTCCTGCTGATGGCGTCGCTCGGCCGGATCGCCGGCATCAGCGGCATCGTCGGCGGCCTGTTGCCGCCGAAGCCGGCCGCGGGCGACGAGGCCGCTTGGCGCTATGCCTTCATCGTGGGCCTGCTGCTCGGGCCTGTGGTGTTGCAGCTCGTGACCGGCGCGAACGGCATCGGCGCCCCGGCGGCGAGCCTGCCCGCCATGGTCGCCTCGGGCCTGCTGGTCGGCATCGGTACCGCCCTCGGCTCCGGCTGCACCTCGGGCCACGGCATCTGCGGCCTGCCGCGCCTGTCGGTCCGCTCCTTCGTCGCCGTCGGCACCTTCATGGCGACCGGCGCGCTCACCGTCTTCGTCACCCACCATCTCTTGTGATCCGCACCATGGCCCGCATTCTCGCCGCTCTCGCCGCCGGCATCCTGTTCGGCCTCGGCCTCGCCCTCGGCGGCATGACCGATCCTGCCGTCGTGCTCGGCTTCCTCGACATCGCCGGGGCGTGGAATCCCTCGCTCGCCTTCGTCATGGGCGCCGGCGTGGTGATCACCTTCTTCGGCTACCGCCTGACCATGGCGCGGGGCCGCCCGCTGCTCGCCCCCAACTTCCAGCTCCCGACGCGGAAGGACATCGACCCCGCCCTGGTGGGCGGGGCGGCGATCTTCGGCGTCGGCTGGGGCCTGGCCGGCTACTGCCCGGGTGCTGCCGTTTCTTCGGCCGTGTCGGGCAGTCTCGATGTCTTCGCCCTGCTCGCCGCCATGCTGGTCGGCATGGCGATCGTGCGCTTCGCCCGGCGCTGAGCCATGGACGCGGCGGTGCTCGAAACGCTGCGCTGGGCCGCCCTGGTGGCGGGTGCCCTGCTCACCACCCTGTTCGAGATCCGCCAGCGCCACCGCCTGACCGCGCGCCTGCGCCACATCACCATGCGGGAACGCTGGCTCGCGGCGATCACCGCCCGCCCGGGCCAGGAGATCGTCGCCGTGCAGACGATCCGCAATTCCCTGATGGCGGCGACCATCGTCGCCTCGACCACGGTGATCGCCCTGATGGGCACGATCAGCCTGATCGGCCCTATCGCCTTCCGCGTCGTCCTGCATGTGCCGGGCAGCGGGGCCGAAGAGGCGGTGCATCCGATCCGCCTGACCGTCGGGGCCTTACTGATCGTCGTGCTGTTCGCCGCCTTCCTGTTCGCCACCCAGTCGTCGCGTTTCTACAACCACCTGTCCTATCTGGTCGGCTTTGGGCCGGCGGCGACCGACGACGACCGGGCGACGGCGCGGCGCTATGTCGCCCTGGCCGGGCGTTATTACAGCGACAGCCTGCGCACGCTGATCCATCTGGCGCCGCTGATCGCCGCCCTGTTGGAGCCCCTGGCCGCCCTGCCCGGCGCCTTCGCCGTGATGGCGGTGCTGACCTGGTTCGACCAGCGCTCGCCCGGGACCGAGACCGCCTGATCAGCTCAGCGGCGTTGCCACCACCCGGGCATAGGCCGGGCGTTCCTTCAGCAGGGCGTACCAGCGCGCCAGATAGGGCGTCGCCGGCCGCTCGATCGGCAGGTTGAACCAACCGTGGATCAGGACGCCGAGCGGAATGTCGCCGATGCCGAGCCCGTCACCCGAGAGATAGGGCCATTCGGCCAAGGCCGCCTCGGGAATCGCCAGCAGGCGGCCGGCAGCGACGATCGCTGCCTCGATCGCGGCCGCGTCGCGCTGCTCCGGCGGGGTGCGTACCAAGCCCCGGAAGATCGGGCCGAAGACCGGCGCGAAGGCGGTGCTGCACCAATCCATCCAGCGGTCGGCATGGCCGCGGTGGCGCGGTTCCTCGAGCCACAGCAGGTCGCGGCCATAGGTGGCGGCCAGATAGCGCACGATGGCGTTCGATTCCCAGAGGACGAAGCCGGCGTCCTCGATCGTCGGCACCAGGCCGGTCGGATTCAGGCGGCGGTATTCCGCCGTGTCGACCACGCCGAAGGCACCGCCCGCCTCGCGCCGGTCATAGGCGAGATCCAGTTCCTCGGCGCACCAGAGGACTTTCTTCACATTGGACGAATTGGCCCGTCCCCAGATCGTCAGCATGGCACCTCCCGCGCGACTTCACGCAGTGACGGCCACCGGCTTCGCCACGTCAAGCGTGGCGGGGTCGAGGGCCGCCATCGCCTCGGCCTGACTGAGGAAGACTCGGCCGGAGAGATGGCGCAGGAAATCGCTCCGCTTCAGGCGGTCCATCACCGGCCCCTTCACCTCGGAGAGGTGGAAGGTGACGCCGGCATCGCGCAGGCGGGCGTCGATCGCCTCCAGGCTTTCGAGGGCACTGGCATCGATCAGATTGACGGCCGAACATTGCAACACGACATGGGCGACCTTGGGCCGGCTGGTCACCAGGTCGTAGATCCGGTCTTCCAGGTAGCGGGCATTGGCGAAATAGAGGCTCTCGTCGACGCGGACCGTCAGCACCGTGTCGCTGGTGATCACGGCGTGACGCTCGACATTCCGGTAGTGCTCCGTCCCCGGCACGCGGCCGACGATCGCCATATGGGGCCGGCTGGTGCGATAGAGGAAGAGCAGAATGGAGAGTGCCGCACCGGCCGTGATGCCGGCCTCGACCCCTTCGAACAGGACGGTGACAATGGTCACCACCATGGCCGCGAAATCGGCCTTGGAATAGGCGAAGGCCCGCTTCAGCGCGGCGATGTCGATCAGCGGGATGACGGCCAGGATGATGATCGCCGCCAGCACGGCCTGGGGCAGCTTCTCGAACAGCGAGGTCAGCCACAGCATGGCGACGACGATGCCGCCCGCGGTCATCACGCCGGCGAACTGTGTCTCCGCCCCGGCCTCGTGATTGACCACCGAACGGGTGAGCCCGCCGGTCACCGGATAGCCGCCGGTCAGGCCGGCCGCCAGGTTGGAGACGCCGAGCGCCACCAGTTCGGCGTCGGCGTCGATCCGGTCGCGCCGCCGGGCGCCCAGCGTATGGGCGATCGAAACCGATTCGACGAAGCCGACCAGGGCGATCAGCAGCGACGGCACCAGCAGCCGGAGCCAGAGCACCGGGTCGAACACCGGCAGGGTCAGGGGCGGCAGGCCCGCCGGGATCGCCCCCACCACCTTGACCCCGGCCTGGTCGAGCGACAGGGCGGCGACCACCAGGGTCGAGACTGCGACGGCGAGAACCGGACCCGTCTTGGCCAGGATGTCGGCGACACGGGGCGACAGGCCGAGCCGGCGCAGCAGGAATTTCAGCCGCCGCCGCGCCCAATAGAGGAAGCCCAGTGCGGCGAGGCCGACCGCCACCGTGATCCCATTGGTGCCGCCGACCGTCGCCGCCAGCCCTTCGAGCAGCGACGGCAGCGTGTCGCCCGCCGCCTTGACGCCCAGGATATGCTTGATCTGGCTGGTCGCGATCAGCACACCCGAGGCGGTGAGGAAGCCCGAGATCACCGAATGGCTGATGAAATTGGCCAGGAAGCCGAGCCGCAGCAGACCCATGGCGAGCAGGATCAGACCCGATTCCAGGGCCAGCACCAGGGCCGCGGCCAGATAGCCGGCGGTGCCGCCGGCCACCACCGGCCCGATCGCCGACGCGGTCATCAGCGAGATCACCGCGACCGGGCCGACCGCCATGGTCCGGCTGGTGCCGAAGACGGCATAGGCGATCAGCGGCAGGATCGAAGCGTAGAGGCCGATATAGGGCGGCAGCCCGGCCAGCAAGGCATAGGCCAGGCTCTGCGGCACCAGCATGATGGTGACGACGATGGCGGCGACGGCATCGGCCGCGAAATCGTCGCGGCGATAGTGGGCGGCCCAGTCGAGACAGGGCAGCAGGCGGCGCAACACAGGCGGCATGGCGTCAGGCCGGGCGGCGGGCGCGGAAGCGGATCAGGGCACCCTGGCCGCGGTGTCCCTCACCCTCGTCCAGGGCCACGTCGGGGGTCGACAGATGTTCGATCGCGAGGTCGGTGAAATCGGCCCGCAATTCGTCCTCGGTATAGAGCCAGTCCGGATTGCGCGGCCCGCCGGAGGCGCGGCCGAACTGTTCGCGCCGGAAACCTTCGATGATCACCATGCCGCGCGGCGCCAGGGCCTCGACGATCTGGCGATGCAGGGTCCGGCGGAGCGCCGCCGGCAGGTGGCCGTAGACCTGCACCACCGCGTCGAAGGCCGCCGCGGGCGGCGACCACAGGCCGAGATCCTGCTGGCGCACCGTGATGGGCAGGCGCAGCGCCGTCGCCCGGGCCTGAAGCTGGCGGCAGGCGACGCCCGAAAGGTCGAGCGCCGTCACCTCGAAGCCGCGTGCGGCCAGCGCCAGGGCATTCCGCCCCTGGCCCTCGGCCAGGCAGAGCAGGCGGGCGCCGGGGGCCAACGCCAGGCTGCAATCGAGCACGAAGGCCGAAGGGGCGAGGCCATAGAGCGCCTCGTCGCCCGAGAAACGGGCGTCCCAATCGGGCGGTGCCGGCAGCGTCACCGGCGTCATCCCCGGCTGGCCGCCCCGAGCAGGGGGCGGAGGCCGGAGAGATCGCAGCCGCCGGCCCGGGCGGTCGCCACGATGTCGTCGGCCGACATGTTCCCGGCCTGGGCGAGCGCCCAGAGCGAGGCCGAGCGGTTGCCCGAGCGGCAGAAAGCCAGCACCGGCCCCGGCAGCTCGGCCAGCGCCTCGGCGAAGCTCGCGACCACGGCGGGCGAGGCCGCCATGGGCGAGGCGATCGGCAGGTGGCGATAGGCCATGCCCTGGGCTTCGGCGGCGGCGGCGATGGCGGCCGACTTGGCCTGGCCCCACTCCTCACCGTCCGGGCGATTGTTGATCAGGGTCTTGAAGCCCATGGCCGCCAGCTTGGCGACATCGGCGACCGAAACCCCGCCGGTCACGGTGAGCCCCGGGGTGATCTGCTTCAGCGCTTCCATGATCGCCTCAGCGTTTGCCGGCCGGGCAGGTCTTGATGCCGAGCAGAGTGTAGAGCGGGCACCAACCCATGGCGGCGGTCGCCAGCGGCACGATGCCGATCAGGCCGAACCAGCGGGCCGAGCCGTCCAGCACGACGAGGAGGGAGAGCAGGATCAGGCCTACGACGATGCGCAGGATGCGATCGGCAGAGCCGACATTCTGGGTCATGACGAAACTCCTCAAAGGGCGTTCAGGGGAATCTTCAGGTAACGCGTACCATTGCTCTCGGGCGGGGGCAGTTCGCCCGCGCGCATGTTGACCTGGACCGAGGGCAGGATCAGGCGCGGCATGTCCAGCGTAGCGTCGCGCGTCTTGCGCATCTTCACGAAATCCGCTTCCGCGATGCCGTCGTGGACATGGACGTTGCGCGCCTTCTCGTCCCCGACCGTGGTCTCCCAGGCGTAGCTGTCGCGCCCGGGGGCCTTGTAGTCGTGGCACATGAAGAGGCGGGTTTCCGGCGGCAGGGCGAAGATCCGCCGGATCGAGCGATAGAGCGTGGCAGCGTCGCCCCCCGGGAAGTCGCAACGCGCCGTGCCGTAGTCGGGCATGAACAGCGTATCGCCGACGAAGCCGGCATCGCCGATCACATAGGTCATGCAGGCCGGCGTGTGACCCGGCGTGTGCAGCGCCCGGGCCTCGATCGAACCGACCTCGAAGGTCTCGCCATCCGTGAACAGATGGTCGAACTGGCGTCCGTCGGTGGCAAAGCCCGGCTCGGCGTTGAAGACCTTGGCGAAGATCCCCTGCACCACCTTGATGTTGGCGCCGATGGCGAGCTTGCCGCCCAGGGCCGCCTTCAGGTAGGGCGCGGCCGACAGGTGGTCGGCATGGACATGGGTCTCCAGCAGCCATTCGACGGTAAGGCCGCGGGCCTTCACGAAGGCGATGATCTCGTCGGCGGAGGCATGGGAGGTGCGGCCGGACGCCGGATCGTAATCGAGCACGGAATCGACGATCGCGGCCACCTTGGTCGCCGGATCTTCGACGACATAGCTGACCGTATAGGTGGCCGGATCGAAGAAGGCTTGGACGACGGGCTTCATGGACGGGGCTCCTGGGCTGGCCGCACTCTTTATGTTTCTAGAATTTATGTTTTTATATAATGAATTTCAACCCCTATCTCACAGGCCCACGCCGGAAATTGCGACGCAATCTGCACCAACGCATCCATTGAAAAACGACCTCGCCCGTCATGGCCGTGCTCGACACGGCCATCCATGGCAGCTCCCTACCGACGGTGTTCGCGTGGATGTCCGGTACGAACCCACGGCTTTCCGGTTTAGGAAATCGGATTGCTTCAAGGTACCCCCGGCACCACTCACAATCGTCATGCCCGGGCTTGCCCCGGGCATCCACGTCGGGACGAGCTACCTTCGTCGACGCAAGAGGCGGCTTGGTCGCGTGGATGGCCGGGACTGCGCCCGGCCATGACGAATTCAGATGGTGCGGGGTGGAGGAAACCACTGGAGGGCGGCATTTTTGCCGACTTGATTTCCTCGACCGGGCAGCCGTCAGCCGGGTGGCATGGCGCAGCGCCGCCCGCGCGGGCGGACGTGCTCGATCGACTGTGTCGTGCCGGGCTCAGACCCCACGCCGCGGCCGGCGCCGGACGGTCGGGAAGGCCGCGGCTTCGCCGAGCGGACGCGGGCCGCCGCCCGCCTTCCGCCAGGTTTCGCCGCCCGGCAACGGGGCCGGTGGCGGGGGCGGTGCCGGGCGCCCCTCGGGTACCGCGCAGAACAACTGGTTCATGACGTCGATCAGCGGACGGGCGCGGTCGTCGGCCAGCTGATAGATCACCGATTTGGCGTCGCGCCGGCTGGTCACGATGCCGGCCTCGCGCAGGATGCCGAGCTGCTGCGACAGGGTCGGCTGGCGGATCGCCAGGTCGGCCTCGAGTTCGGCCACCGACCGTTCGCCGTGCAACAGGTGGCAGACGATCATCAGGCGGTTCGAATTGGCCAGGATCTTGAGGAATTCCGCGGCCTCGTCGGCCAGGGAGGTGAGCCCCTCACCCGTCATGACGCACCTCCGCGACCGCCGCGGCCCTTGGCCTTCCCGGCGCCGGTGGCGAAATACCAGTCGGCGGCACCGGCCTCGGCCCGGCGCCCGCGCGCCTCGTCGAGCGAGAGCGGGGCCGGTTGCAGCGCCTGTTCACCCGGGCGCCAGTCGGCCGGGACCGAACAACCGTCGGAGGAGACGGTGGTCAGGGCGGCGACCAGGCGCAGCAACTCCTCGACCGAGCGGCCGACCGCCATCGGATAATATTGGATCGCCTGGATCACCCCGTCGGGGTCGATCACGAAGCAGGCACGAATGGTCGCGGTAGTGCCGACACCGGGATGCACCATGCCGAAGGCACGCGAAATCGCCAGCGAGACATCCTCGACGATCGGAAAGGTGATGCGCTGGCCGAATTTCTCTTCGATCGACAAGCACCAGGCGATATGGGCGAACAGACTGTCGACCGAGAGCGCGATCAGCTCACAGCCGAGCGCCCGGAAACGCTCCTGCGCTTTGGCCAGGGCGACGAATTCGGAAGTGCAGACCGGGGTGAAATCGGCCGGATGGGAGAGCAGCAGGACCCAACGCCCGCGGTAAGCCGAGAGCACGACCTCGCCCAGGGTCGAACGGGCCCGGAAATCGGGCGCCGCCTCGCCGATCAGGGGCATTCGGTCATAGAGATCCAGCGATTCCTCGCCCGATGCCTCGCCCTCGATCACGATCCTGTGTGCCCCTGCAAAACTGGGTGAAACCACAGGATCAGCTATAGCGCCTTTCGCCCCTCAATTTCAATATTTCTTAAGTGTTAAGGCCGCGCTCACTCGCACATGTCGGCCAGGGCTTCGCGCTCGCGCAGCACGATGTTACGGGAACGCGGGATGTCGATCAGGCCGTTCGCCTGGAGCTGGCTCAGGGTGCGCGACACGGTCTCGATGGTCAGGCTCAGATAGTCGGCGATGTCCTGGCGGGTCATCGGCAGTTCGAAGCCACGGCCGGCGTCGGCCCGTTCCGCCATGTCGAGCAGGAAGCCGGCGACCCGCTCGACGGCCGACTTGTGGCTCAGCATCGCGACATGTTCCTGGCTGCGCTGCAGGCCCTGGACCGCGAGGCGGAACAGGGTGGCGGCGATGTCGCTCTGACGCGCGGCCAATTCGTTCAGGGTGGAGCGGCGCATGACGACGACGGTGGCACCGCCCAGCGCCTCGGCCGAGGCGCGATGCGCGGCGCCCGCTTCGATGCCGAAATATTCGCCGGCAACGTGGAAGCCTTCGACCTGCCGGCGGCCATCGCGCAGGATGCGGTACGTGCGCACCCAGCCCGAAATCACCTTGAAGACACAGTCGGCGCGTTCGCCCTGGCCGAAGATCTCTTCGTCACGGCCGAAGCGGACGACTTGGCCGCCGTCCAGCGGCAGATCCCCTTCGAGCACCATCGAGGGCATCGGGAACACGGCATTCGCGGCGGTGACGATCTGGGTGTTCTCGAGCATCGGCGGCTCCTCTCGCTGGCGACACAAAAGGGATACCGCCTCGCGCTCTGATCGGAAATTCCGGGAGGACGCCTAAGGGAAACTACGTATGCGGCCCCGAATCCGCCCGGCATTGCGTTGGATCAAGGGAAACCCACGAAAACTGCGACACCGTAACGCCAATGGACATGCGTAGCGACGAATCGGCCGGCATGATGGTCACAGCGGACAGAAGGCCCTGCATCTTCCTCGTGGAAGATGATGCGGCTTTGCTGGACGCATTGTCTTTCGCGCTCGAGACCGAGGGCTACGCCACCCGCAGCTTCCCCGACCAAGGATCGGTCCTGTCGGCCCCCGATCTCGATCGGGCCGCCTGTTTCATCATCGATTTCCTGCTGACCCCGCTCGACGGCCTCGACCTCCTGGCCGAATTGCGCCGCCGCGGCGCCGTCGCCCCCGCCGTCCTGATCACGACGGAGCCCGACGATCGCTGCCGCCGGCGGGCCAAGCGCATGGGCACGCCGATCGTCGAAAAGCCGCTGATAACCGATGCCCTCAGCCGGAAGATCCGTTCGCTGCTCTGATCAGGCGGCGCCGAGGGCGAGCGACATGCGCACCAATGCCGCCAGATTGTCCGCCTGCATCTTGGCCATCACCTTGGCACGGTAGATTTCGACCGTGCGCGGGCTGATGCCGAGGTCGCGGGCGATGATCTTGTTGGGCCGTCCGGCGACCACGCCGTCCAGCACTTCGCGCTCGCGTTCCGAAAGGGTCGCCATGCGGTCCAGGATCGCCTGGCGTTCCGCAGCGGTCTCGTCCGGGCCGAGGCGCTCGGCCGCCATCGCCAGGGCGTCCAGGATGCGTTCCTCGGCGAAGGGCTTCTCGATGAAGTCGACGACGCCGGCGCGCATCGCCTCGATCGCCAGGGGAATGTCGCCGTGCCCCGTGATCACGATCACCGGCATCGTCACCTTGAGCGCGTTCAGGCGGTGCACCAGCTCGATCCCGGTCATGTCCGGCATGCGCACGTCGGTCACGATGCAGCCCTTGGCGAGGCCCGGCAGGGCCTCCAGGAAGGCGGGTGCGGCGGGAAAGGTGACGACCCGGTAATCCGCCGACTCGAGCATGAAGGCGAGCGCGTCGCGCGCGCTGTCATCGTCGTCGATGAGGTGTACCAACATCTCACTCATCGGTGGCGCCCTCCATCGGTGCGGGTGGCAAGGTGAAATAGAAGATGGTGCCACCGCCGGGATTGGCTTCGGCCCAGATGCGCCCGCCATGGGCATCGACGATCGAGCGCGAGATCGACAGGCCGACGCCCATGCCCTGGGGCTTGGTGGTCATGAAGGCCTGGAACAGGCGCTCGCGGATCTCGTCGGCGAGACCCGAGCCGGTATCGGCGACGCTGATCAGGGCGCTGCCGTCCTCGCGCTTGGCGGTGGCGATCAGCAGGCGGCGCACGGCCCCGTCCTGCATCGCCTCGATCGCGTTGCGGATCAGGTTGAGCAGCACCTGCTGGATCTGCACCCGGTCGACGAAGACCGAGGTGACGGCCGGATCGAGCTGGAAACGCACGTCGATCTGGCGTTCCTTGGCCCCCACCAGAGCGAGGGCACAGGCTTCCTCGATCACCTTCGACAGATTCTCGACGCTGCGCTCGCCGTCGCCCCGGCTGACGAAATTGCGCATCCGGTGGATGATGTCGCCGGCCCGGAGCGCCTGCTGCGCCGCCTTCTGCACCGCTTCCGCGATCTTGGGACCATCCTCTTCCCGGCCGCGCTCGATCAGCCGGCGCGAGCCCGAGAGCAGATTGGCGATCGCCGAGAGCGGCTGGTTCAGCTCGTGCGCCAGCATCGACGCCATCTCGCCGACCGCCATCAGGCGCGAGACATGGACCAGTTCCGCCTGCAGGTCCTGCAGCCGCGCCTCGACCTGCTGGCGCTCGGACAGATCGCGTATGAAGCCGGTGAAGAAGCGTTCGCGGCCGCGGGTCTCGCCGACGTGCAGTTCCATCGGGAAGGTGGTGCCGTCCTTGCGCTGGCCGACGATGATGCGGCCCACGCCAATGATCCGCTTCTCGTTGGTCTTCAGGTAGCGGGCCAGATAGCCGTCGTGCGCCGTCCGGTAGGGATCGGGCATCAGGGTCGAGACATTGCGCCCGATCATCTCGTCGGCGTTCCAGCCGAAGAGCCGTTCCGCCGCCGCGCTGAAGGAGCGCATCAGGCCATGGGAATCGATCACGATCATGGCGTCCGGCACGGTCTCGAGGATCGAGCGCAGGTGATCATTGTTGGCGGCGGCGCGAAGCCGGGTGGAATGGAACCAGCCGCCCCCCAGCGAGAGGGCGATTCCGGTGGCCGCGAACATGAGGGGGGCCGACATGTCGGCCGCTGCAGCGCCGTCACGCGCCAGCACGGGGACCACGAGGCCGATTGCTGTCGCCAACACACCGGGCAGGAAGCCGCCGGCCGCCGTCCCGATCAGGACAGCGGCGGTCAGCGGCAGATAGATCACCGGGAAGACCAAGCGCCCCTCGGCCAGCAGGCCGAGTCCGAGCACAGCACCCACGGCAGCCGCCGCGAGGACAAAAGAACGCCAGTGCCGTTCGCTGTAAAGAGCCGGCACCCGCCTGCCGTCGCCCATCACCGCCCCCTTCGCACCGAATCGCCCGGACCGAGATTAATTTGCAATCACGGAAGAACAAGGGAAAGTCGTCAGCCGCACCAACCAGACCGTGCCCTGCCGTCATAGGCGCGCGCAAGGCCGCTGGCGATCAGCAGGTCGGCGATCGGCCGGCCGTCGGCGGTCGAGACGATGGCCAGCACCCGGCCACCATATTTGTCGTAGCGCACGTCGCGGAGGGTGACGGTGCCGCTGCGCACCAGTTCGCTCAGGCGGTCGCGCGCGGCCTGGGCCTTGCGCCGTTCGTCGTCGCAATCGCCGTGCAGTTCCGGCGTGTCGACACCGGAGAGGCGGACCCTTGTCACCACTTCCTGGCCCAGCCAGATCGGCACCCTGACCTCGAGCGTGTCGCCGTCGACCACGGAAATCACCTCGGCCGTGAAGGGGCCGGGCATGGCATCGGTCAGGCGGGCGGCGAGCAGCGCCGGCTTGGTCGACAAGTGCCCGGCGGCGAAAACCGCCCCGGCCAGCACCAGGACGATGGCGGGGAGAACCAGGAATCGACGCGTCATACAGGAACAATAAGCGAACGAAGGGCCGGGCAGCAAGCGGCGCAGTGGCGGGCGCCGGCGCCCGGTGCTATGAGAGCGCACCCGAACCCGCGGTGCCCGCCCCGGGGTTCCCCCACATCCTTTCAGGTATTTGCATGATCGCCCGCGCGCTTCTTTCGGTCTCGGACAAGACCGGCCTCGTCGAATTCGCCCTCGCCCTTGCCGACCGCGGCATCGAGATCCTGTCGACCGGCGGCACCGCCAAGACGCTGCGCGACGCCGGCCTCCGCGTGATCGACGTCGCCGAACACACCGGCAGCCCGGAAATCCTCGACGGCCGTGTGAAGACCCTGCACCCCAAGGTGCACGGCGGCCTCTTGGGCCGGCGCGACCTGCCCGAGCATGTCGCCCAGATGCAGGAACACGGCATCAGCAATATCGACCTCGTCGTCGTCAACCTCTATCCCTTCGAGGCGACGGTGGCGCGCGGCGCCGATTTCGAGACCACGATCGAGAATATCGACATCGGCGGCCCGGCCATGATCCGCTCGGCGGCCAAGAACCACGACCATGTCACCGTGGTGGTCGACCCCGCCGACTACAAATCGGTGCTGGACGATCTCGCGGCCCATGGCGGCGCCACCTCGCTGGCGACCCGCCGCCGCCTCGCGGCCAAGGCCTATGCCAGGACGGCGGCCTATGATTCCGCGATCTCGGGCTGGTTCGCCAAGCAGCTCGACGACACGTTCCCGGAACGCCTGACCCTGTCGGGCACCCGCGCCGCCCTGCTCCGCTACGGCGAGAACCCGCATCAGTCCGCCGCCCTCTATGTGACGGGCGAGAAGCGCCCGGGTGTCGCCACGGCGCAGCAGCTCCAGGGCAAGGAACTCTCCTACAACAACCTGAACGACACGGACGCCGCCTTCGAGCTGGTCGCCGAGTTCGACCCGCGCGAGAGCGCCGCCGTGGTCATCGTGAAACATGCCAATCCTTGCGGCGTCGCCACGGCGGAGAACCTGATCGATGCCTGGAAGAAGGCGCTGCTCTGCGATCCGGTCTCGGCCTTCGGCGGCATCGTCGCGGTCAACCGCACCCTCGACAAGGAAACCGCCGAGGCGATCGCCCAGATCTTCACCGAAGTGATCGTGGCGCCTGCGGTCGACGACGACGCCAAGGCCGTGCTCGCTGCCAAGAAGAACCTGCGCCTGCTGGTCACCGGCGGCCTGCCCGACCCCAAGGCCCCGGGCCTCGTCGCCAAGACCCTGGCCGGCGCCCTGCTCGTCCAGACCCGCGACACGCTGGGCGCCGAGGGCGAGCGCTTCGAGGTGAAGACCACCCGGAAGCCGAGCGCCCAGGAAGTGGCGGACATGGAATTCGCCGTCATCGTGGCCAAGCACGTCAAGTCGAACACCATCGTCTTCGTGAAGAACGGCGCCACCGTCGGCATCGGCGCCGGCCAGATGAGCCGGGTCGATTCCGCCCGCATCGCCTTCCGCAAGGCGCAGGACGCGGCCCGCGCCGCCGGCATGGAAGAACCGCTGACGGTCGGCTCGGTCGCCGCCTCGGATGCCTTCTTCCCCTTCGCCGACGGGCTCGACGTCCTCGTCGAGGCGGGCGCCACCGCGGTCGCCCAGCCGGGTGGCTCGATCCGCGACGCCGAGGTGATCGCCGCCGCCGATGCCGCCGGCCTCGCCATGGTCTTCACGGGCGAGCGCCACTTCCGGCACTGAGGGACCGGGCGTCTTCGACCGGCCTGCGGCAAAAGTAACGGCCGGGCGCGAGGGGTGGTCATGCGGCCACCTCTCGTTGACATCGCGGAGGCGGCGCCTTATCTGTCCCATGCTCGTGCGGCCGCCTTTTCGGGGCCCGCGGGCACGGAATTCGGGCGGGGCCGGCGCCCCGCATTACCTCATGCGCCCGTCAGGCCACGAAACCGGCTGATGCGGCAGAAGAAGGTTGCTTCATGCTCGGCTTCGGCTCGCTCGCCAAACGGCTGTTCGGCAGCGCCAACGAACGTGTGGTCAAGCAGCTCCGCGGCAAGGTCGAAGCGATCAATGCCCTGGAGCCGACCATCGCGGCCCTTTCGGACGCGGAGCTTCGCGCCCAGACCGACAAGTTGAAGGCAAGGCTCGCCGCGGGCGAGACCCTGGACGACATCCTGGTCGAAGCCTTCGCCACCGTGCGCGAAGCAGCCAAGCGGACCCTGGGCCAGCGCCATTTCGACGTCCAGTTGATCGGCGGCATGGTGTTGCAGTCGGGCCGGATCGCCGAAATGCGGACCGGCGAAGGCAAGACCCTGGTCGCCACCCTGGCGGCCTATCTGAACGCCCTCGAAGGCAAGGGCGTCCACGTCATCACCGTGAACGACTATCTGGCCAAGCGCGACGCGGGCTGGATGGGCCGGGTCTACGGCTTCCTGGGGCTGACCACCGGCGTCATCGTCAACGACCTGACGGACGAGGAACGCCGCGCCGCCTATGCCGCCGACATCACCTATGGCACCAACAACGAATTCGGCTTCGACTATCTGCGCGACAACATGAAGTACCGGCTGGACGCCCTGGTCCAGCGGCCCTTCCATTTCGCCATCATCGACGAAGTCGACTCGATCCTGATCGACGAAGCGCGCACGCCGCTCATCATCTCCGGCCCGACCGAGGACAATTCGGACCTCTACCGCCGGATCGACCTCCTGATGCCGCAGCTCACCGAAGCCGACTACGAGAAGGACGAGAAGCAGCGCTCCGCCTCGCTCTCGGAAGAGGGCCAGGAGAAGTTCGAGAAGCTGCTGCTCGAAGCCGGCCTGCTGAAGTCGAGCAATCTCTACGACATCGAGAACGTCACCATCGTCCACCACCTGCAGCAGGCGCTGCGCGCCCATGTGCTGTTCCGGCTCGACCGCGACTATGTGGTGAAGGACGACAAGGTCATCATCATCGACGAATTCACCGGCCGCATGATGAGCGGCCGGCGCTATTCGGACGGGCTGCACCAGGCGCTGGAAGCCAAGGAACACGTCACCGTCCAGAACGAGAACCAGACCCTCGCCTCGATCACCTTCCAGAACTATTTCCGCCTCTACCCGAAACTCTCGGGCATGACCGGCACGGCGGCGACGGAAGCGGCCGAATTCGGCGAGATCTACAAGCTCGACGTGGTCGAGATCCCGACCAATGTCCCCGTTCAGCGGAAAGACCTCGACGACGAGGTCTATCTGAACATGAACGACAAGTTCAACGCGATCGTCGGCTTGATCGAGGAATGCCGCGCCCGCCACCAGCCCGTGCTGGTCGGCACCGTCTCGATCGAGAAGTCGGAACTGCTCTCGGCCTATCTGACCAAGAAGAAGATCCCGCACCGCGTGCTGAACGCCCGCTTCCACGAGCAGGAAGCCGGTATCGTCGCCCAGGCGGGCCAGCCGGGCGCCGTCACCATCGCCACCAACATGGCGGGCCGCGGCACCGACATTCAGATGGGCGGCAATCTCTCGATGCTGATCGACGAGCTGCCCGAGAGCGAGGACCGCGAGAGCCTGATCGCCGCGATGAAGGCCAAGCACGCGACCGACAAGGAAGCGGTGCTGAAGGCCGGCGGCCTCTACATCATCGGCACCGAGCGGCACGAGAGCCGGCGCATCGACAATCAGCTGCGCGGCCGCGCCGGCCGCCAGGGCGATCCCGGCTGCTCCAAGTTCTTCCTGAGCCTCGAAGACGACCTGATGCGCATCTTCGGCTCGGATTTCCTGAGCAAGACGCTGCAGCGACTGGGCCTCAAGGAAGGCGAGGCGATCATCCACCCCTGGGTGAACAAGGCGCTTGAAAAGGCGCAGCGCCGGGTCGAGGAACGCAACTTCGAGATCCGCAAGAATCTGCTCCGCTACGACGACGTGATGAACGAGCAGCGCAAGTCGATCTACGGCCAGCGCCGCGAGTTCATGAACACCGAAGACGTCTCGGAAGACGTGGTCGACATGCGCGAGCATGTCGTGAACAACCTGGTCGCGACCCATATCCCGGCCGGCGCCTATTCCGAAGCCTGGAACGCCCAGGGCCTGAAGGAAGAAGTGCTGCGCGTCTTCACCCTCGAGCTGCCGGTGGTCGAATGGGCGGCCGAGGAAGGCATCGCCGAAGAAGAGATCCGCCATCGCCTGTCGGACGAGGTGGCCCGCTTCATGGCCGCCAAGGCGACCCGCTTCGGCCCCCCGGTGATGCGCATGATCGAGAAGAGCATGCTGCTCCAGATCCTCGATCAATGCTGGAAGGAGCATCTGCTCCAGCTCGACTACCTGCGCCAAGCGATCGGCCTTCGCGCCTATGGCCAGCGCGATCCCTTGCGCGAATACCAGCAGGAAGCCTTCAACCTGTTCGAGGCCATGCTGGACCGCATCAAGGAAGACGTGACCCGCATCCTGGCTCATGTCGAAGTGCGCGTCGAACAGCCGCAGCCCAGCCTGCCGGACGAGCCGGAGGGGCTGGAGCCCGTGCACGAGGACCCGCTGACCGGCGAGAACGAGGCGGCCCCCGCCCCGAAGCCCAGTACCGACGACATGCGCAAGGCCGCCGGCTGGGGCAAGGTGGCGCGGAACGCGCCCTGCCCCTGCGGTTCGGGCAAGAAGTTCAAGCACTGCCACGGCGCTCTCAGCGGCGAGGCCTGAGGATTCGGCCCCCTTTGCTTGGGGGCCGGATCAGGCCAAGATGGCGGCGCCCGCCAGCCTGCCCGGGAGATTCGGATGCGCGCCGTTCTGTTTAGCCTCGCCCTCTCCGCCTTCGCCGCGTCCGGGCTCCCCATGACCGCCCTGGCCGCCGGCACCCCGGCGGAGGAAGAGCCCTTCGTGCCCCAGGCGCCGGCCACCACCTATCCGAACGCCAAGCCCGCGCCAAGCCAGAGCATCACGCCCGACCACCCGTGCGAATGTGCGATCGCCCAGGGTGCCTGCACCGCCCAGGTGCGGGTGACCGACGAGGGCCGTCGGCGCGACAATGTCGGCGCCGACATCGCCTATCTGGTCGAGATCACCTCGACCGACAAGCGCTGCACCACGGTGAACTACCGCCTGCGCCTGGTCTCGCCCGACGGCCGATCGGAAGAACAGGCCTTCGAGGCGATTTTCGACAATGGCGCCTACGAGGCAGGCGGCCAGGTCCGCGCCAACCTGAGCCCGGATTCGAAGCTGATCCCGAGCGGCGTCACCTGCTTCGTGTGCAGCGAGAACTGAGCCGCCTCAGTGGCGGACGGTTTCCGAGAAACCGTTGACCACGACGACGCCGGCGACGATCAGGCCGATGCCGATCAGGGCCGGCGTATCCAGGCTCTGGCGGAACACGACATAGCCGACCGCCGCGATCATCACGATGCCGACGCCCGACCAGATGGCATAGGCGACCGAGATCGGCAGCACGCGAAGCGCCAGCGACAGCAGGTAGAAGGACGCGGCATAGGCCGCCGCCATGCCCAGCGTCGGCCAGACCCGGGTGAATTGCTGCGAGGCCTGGAGGCAGCTCGTGCCCGTCAGTTCGAGCAGGATGGCGACGATCAGCACGCCGTAAGCCTGTAGCAGAGTCACGGCAAAGCCTCCTTGCCCTTGCATGTCATCTCGCGCAACAGGGCCACGGTGGCCGCCCGCGCCGCCGGATCGACCGCTTCGCCGCACATGTCGGCGAGCCAGACGCCGTCCGCCGCGAAACGCACGACGTCGAGCAGCGGCGCCGCGTCCGTCGCCCGGTGCTCGGCCAGCCGCGCCGCCAGCCAGTCGCCCCAGCGATCGCGAAACCCTGGCTCGGCGAAGAGCACGACGGAGAGCAGGCCCCAGGCCCGCTCCCGCTCGCTCGCGGCCCCCCCGGTCATGACCGTCAGATAGGCGCGCGAGAAGCGCCCGGGGGCGACCGGATCGGCCGCCATCTCGGCCCCGATGCGCGCCCCGATCTCGGCCAGATAGGCGCCGCACAGCGCCTCCAGCAGGGCCTGCCGGCTGGGGAAATGATGCAGCAGCCCGCCCTTGGAAACCCCGGCCCGCCGCGCCACCGCATCCAACCTGAGACCGCCCACCCCGACCTCGAGCGCGAGCTCGGCCGCCACATCCAGCAATTGCCGGCGGACCAGATCGGGCTGTTTCGGGCGGCGATGGGCGAGCGACATGGCCGAAACATACCGGGTAGACGGTTTCATGGCAATGGAATGATGTCCCCCGAGCCGCAGAACTATCGGCGACCGGGGTACGGCAGGGGCGATCATGGCGTCGGCGAGTGGGGGATACACCATCACCGAACCGGACCAGATCCAGGCACGCTGGAACCTGCCATTCCCGCCGGACCTGACCGAGCTTCTCCACGAGAGGCGGCCCCTGCTGCGCGGCCAGGGCTCGTTCAACTGGCTCATGAGCCCGCCCGACGCGATCCAGGCCCGCCTGGACTGGCCGTTCGAGTCCTTCCTGTTCGACGTCAAGCACAATGGCGTCTGGTGGCCCGAATGGGGCGACCGCCCCGAAACACCGGAGGGTCGCCACACGGCCCTGCGATGCGCCTTCGACACCGCCCCGCGCCTGATCCCGCTGTTCGGCCACCGCTGCCTGCCGGCCGAGCCCTGTCTGGCCGGTAATCCGGTCCTCTCGGTCCATCAGACCGACATCGTCCTCTGCGGCCGGAATCTCGACGATTGGCTGGCTGGCGAAGACCACCGGCCGCAGCGCCCCGGCAGCGACAGCGCACCGATCCGGGAAATCCGCTTCTGGTGGGATGCCCTGCGCTACAACGACGCCCTGCCTTGACGCCCCCGCCCCGGGGCACAACCCAGGCGTAATCAGAATCATCATCCGATTGTGCTTTACGGCGCCGCGATCGAGGCGTTTCATGGCTTCGGGTGCCGGCCGACCGAGGGCCGCCGCCGCGATCCGAGAATGAATCTGTCGTCAACGCCGGGGTGGGGCGTCTGCCGAGCGACCTCGCCGATCCGCCGGGACGAGAGCGGTCAATCCGTTCGGCCGGAGGATCATGCCGTCATGTCTGCGCGCGACGATGTGCTGGCCCTGCTCCGCGGGCAGGTGGTCTCCAGGATTCGCTTCACCTTCCCCTTCCTGCAAGGCAAGGGCACGGTCACCATCGCCCCGGCGTCATTCCACCGGGTCGCCCGGGCGATCGAGGCGGGCACCGTCCGGCTCCAGATCACCACCACCTTCCCGCCCGGGGTCGGCGGGCAATATCAGTCGGGCACGCCGAACACCCTGCTGGTCGCCCCGCTGCTGGGCCGAACCGAACAGGGCCTGCTGCTGCACGAATGCACCCACGCCCTGTTCGACGTCACCAAGACCCAGGTGACCGACAACGAGGACGAGGCGGCGGCCTATGTCGTCGATGCCCTCTATTTCCGGATGACCGGGCTGCGCCACCCGCGCTGGAATGCCGAGCCCCATGTCACGGCCGGCGGGGTCGCCGACGCCCTGCTGGCCGCCTATCAGGCCGGGCGGACGCCGGTGCCCGCGGTCGATGCCGCGGCCTGGACCCAGCTCCGCGCCGCGGTCATGCTGCATCCGGTCTACCGCTGGGGCAGCGCCGGCATCCCCGGCGTCCTGCTCGGCACCGGCAGCGGCCACGACGGCTGATCGTCAGCCGCCGATCAGGGCCAGCCATTCCTCTTCGCTCATGACCTGGACGCCGAGTTCGGCGGCCTTGGCCAGTTTGGAGCCGGCGCCGGGGCCGGCGACCACGATGTCGGTCTTCTTGGAGACCGAGCCGGAGACTTTGGCGCCGAGGGATTCGGCCCGCGCCTTGGCCTCGTCCCTGGTCATGCGTTCGAGCGTGCCCGTGAAGACCACGGTCTTGCCGGCGACCGGGCTGTCGCTCGCCCGGGCTTCGGGCGGCAGGACGTCGAGCAGGGAGAGGAGGTCGCGCAGGGTGGCGTCGTTATGCGGTTCGGCCAGGAACTGGCCGAAGGCTTCGACCACGATCGGGCCGAGACCATCGACCGTCTGCAATTCTTCGAGCGCTTGGGCGCGGCGTTCCTCGCTGGTCAGGCAGGCTTCGGCGAGCGCCTCGGCCGAGCCGAAGAAACGGGCGATCAGGGTCGCGTTGCGCTCGCCGACGTGACGGATGCCGAGGGCGAAGAGCAGGCGCGGCAGGGTGATGCGGCGCCGTTCCCGGATCGCCTCGAACAGGTTGCGGGCCGAGAGCGAGCCCCAACCCTCGCGGTTGCGAAGCGGGGTGAGCGAGGCCGCGTCCTGTTCCTCCAGGCGGAAGATGTCGCCAGGCCCGCGGATCAGGCCCCAGTCCCACAGCGCCTTCACCTGCTTCTCGCCCAGGCCCTCGATGTCGAAGGCCTGGCGGCTGACGAAATGGCGGAGCCGTTCCACCACCTGGGCCTCGCAGGTCAGGCCGCCGGTGCAGCGCCGGACCACCTCGCCTTCCTCGCGCAGCGCGAGTGAGCCGCAGACCGGGCAATGGTCGGGAAAGACATAGGGCTCCGCCCCGGCCGGGCGCCGGTCGAGCTGCACGCGGACGACCTGGGGGATGACGTCGCCGGCCCGCTGAACCACCACCGTGTCGCCCACGCGGACGTCCTTGCGGGCGATCTCGTCCTCGTTGTGCAGGGTGGCGTTGGAAACCACGACGCCACCGACGCTGACCGGGATCAGCCGGGCCACCGGGGTCAGCGCGCCCGTGCGGCCGACCTGGATGTCGATCCCTTCGAGCAGAGTCTGCGCCTGTTCGGCCGGGAACTTGTGGGCGACCGCCCAGCGCGGCGCCCGCGAGACCATGCCGAGCCGGTCCTGCCAGTCCAGCCGGTCGACCTTGTAGACGACGCCGTCGATGTCGTAGTCGATCGCCGCCCGCTCCGCCTCCAGGCGGCGGAACACCGCCATCACCCCGTCGATGTCCCGGGTGAGGCAGGAGCGCGGGTTGAGCGGCAGGCCGAAGGCGCCGAGCCATGCCATGCATTCGGCCTGAGTGGGCGGCATCGGGCCGGAGACCTCGCCCCAGCCGTGCAGGAAGAAGCGGAGCGGCCGCGCCGCGGTGATCGCCGGATCGAGCTGGCGGAGCGAGCCCGCCGCGGCATTGCGCGGATTGGCGAAGATCTTCTCCCCCGCCTCGGCCTGGCGGGCGTTCAGGGCCAGGAAATCGGCCTTGCCCATATAGACTTCGCCGCGCACTTCGAGGACGTCCGGCGCGCCCTTCAGCCGCTCCGGGATCGCCGCGATGGTGCGCACGTTAGGCGTGACATTCTCGCCCTCGCGGCCGTCGCCCCGGGTCGCCCCCTGCACCAGCACACCCCGCTCGTAGCGAAGCGAAAGGGAGAGGCCGTCGATCTTCGGCTCGGCATAGAGCGCCACTTCTTCTTCCGCATCGAGGCGGAGAAAATTGCGGATGCCGGTCACGAAGGCGCGCACGTCTTCTTCGGTGAAGACTTTCTCCAGGCTCAGCATGGGCTTGGAGTGCAGCACCTTGTCGAATTTGGCGACCGCCTGGCCCGCCACCATGGCAGTCGGGCTGCCCGCCTTCAGCGCCGGATAGGCTTCCTCGAGCTCGAGCAGGCGGGCGATCAGCGCGTCATATTCGGCGTCGGTGACGGTCGGCGCGTCTTCCTCGTAATAGCGGCGGTCGTGCTCGCGTACTTCGGCGGCGATGCGGGCGTGTTCCGCGGCGGCGGCTTCGGGGATGCCGGTCATCGTGCGGCCTTCAGCAGGGCGTCGGCGGCGGCGCGCGCGGCCGTGGTGATCTCGGCGCCCGAGAGCATGCGGGCGATCTCTTCCCGCCGCGCCTTGGCGTCCAGGGGGACGACGCCGGTCCGCGTCACCTCGCCCACCGTCTCCTTGGCGATCTGGAGGTGGTTGCGGCCGCGCGCCGCCACTTGCGGGCTGTGGGTGACGACCAGGACCTGGGCGCCCGTGGCGAGGCGGGCCAGACGGTCGCCCACCGCATCGGCGACAGCCCCGCCGATGCCGCGGTCGACTTCGTCGAAGACCATGGTGGGTGCCGTGCCGGCGCCGGCCAGCACGACCTTGAGAGCCAGGATGAAACGGGCCAACTCGCCGCCCGACGCGATCTTGACCAGGGCACCGAAAGGCGCACCCGGATTGGTCGCCACCTCGAAGGTGACGCGGTCCGCGCCGTCCGGGCCATATTGGCCGTCGCCCAGCGGTTCGACCCTTGTGCGGAACTTGGCCTTGCCGAGCTTGAGCGCGTCCAATTCGGCATTGACCCCGGCATCGAGACGTTCCGCCGCCGCCAGCCTGGCCGCGGTCAGGCGGGCGCAGACGGCCTTCAGCGCCGCCGCCGCCTCCGCCCTGGCGGCGGCGAGTTTGACCACCCGCCCCTCGCCCGCATCGAGGGCGACGATCCGCCCTTCCAACTCGGCGGCGAGGCCCGGCAAAGCGTCGGGCTGGACCTGATGCTTGCGCGCGGCGGCGCGAAGGGCGAAGAGCCGTTCCTCGACCTCCTCCAGGCGGCGTTCGTCGTAGGCGATCGCGCGGCGCGCCTGGGCCAGGGCCGAGACCGCTTCCTCCGCTTCGAGCGCCGCGCGGTCGAGTGCGGTCAGCACGGGATCGAGCAGGGCGCCGACCCGGGCGGCCGCCCGCTCCAGGCGGCGCTGGGCGCTGCGCAGGCGGGTTTCGATGCCGCCGTCGGCCGCCAGCAGGCTGGCCACTTCGTCGAGATCGCCGGCCGCCCGCTCGCCCTCCTGCATGGTGTGGCGTTCCTGGGACAGGCGCTGTTCCTCGCCCGGCTCCGGCGCCAGATGGCGCAGCTCGGCGACGACATGGCGGAGATATTCCTCGTCGCGCTTGGCCGCGGCGAGGGTGGCCTCCGCCTCGGCCAGGGCGGCGGCGGCCTGGTAATGAGCACCGTGCGCGGCGCGCACCTCGGCCAGCAGGGCGGCGTGACCGGCGAAGGCATCGAGCAGGGCACGGTGGCCGGAAGGGTTCAGCAGGCCGCGATCGTCGTGCTGGCCGTGGGCCTCGACCAGGAGGGCGCCGATCTGGGCGAGCAGGCCGACGCTGGCCGGCTGGTCGTCGACGAAGGCGCGGCTCCGCCCGTCCTTGGTCACGACCCGGCGCAGCACGATCGAATCGGCGACGCTCCAGCCCTGATCGGTCAGCAGTTCGGCCACGGCATGGCCTTGCGGCAGGGCGAATTCGGCGGTCACCACGGCCTGGTCGGCGCCCGGCCGAACCAGGCCCGAATCCGCCCGCGCGCCGAGGGCGAGGCCGAGCGAATCGAGCAGGATCGACTTGCCGGCGCCAGTCTCGCCGGTGAGCACGGTGAGACCGGCCCCGAAGTCGAGGTCCAGGCGTTCGATCAGCACCACATCGCGGATGGCGAGGCTCTGCAGCATGGGCGCCGATGCGGGCGTCGCCGCCCGCCCCTCGTCAGAACAGGGTGTCCAGCGTCTTGTCGAAGGCGCGGGTGATCCACGACCGGTCGTCGGCGACCGGGCGCAAGTTGGCATCGGTCAGCAGGGCATAGGCGTCTTCGTACCACTTGCTGCCCGGGTAGTTGTAACCGAGCACGGAGCCCGCCACCTGAGCCTCGTGGGTCAGGCCCAGCGACAGATAGCATTCGACCAGGCGATCCAGTGCCTCGGGAATGTGGCTGGTGGTCTGATACTGCTCGATCACCGCGCGATAGCGGTTGATCGCGGCCAGATACTGCTTGCGCTTCTGGTAGTAGCGGCCGACTTCCATTTCCTTGCCGGCCAGGTGGTCGCGCGTCAGGTCGAGCTTCAGGCGGGCGTCGCGGGCATAGTCGGTGCCCGGCGCGCGGCGCACCACTTCGCTCAGCGCCTTCAGCGCCTCTTCCGTGTTCTTCTGGTCGCGGCCGACGTCGACGATCTGCTCGTAGTAGCAGATGGCGATCAGGTAATAGGCATATTCCGCATCCTTGTTGCCGGGATGCAGCTCGATGAAGCGCTTCGCCGTATCGATGGCGTCGGGATATTTCTCCGCCTGGTAATAGGCGTAGGCGGCCATCAACTGGGCCTTGGTGGCCCAGATCGAATAGGGATGCTGGCGTTCGACCTCGAGGAAGAGGTCGGCCGCCTTGTTGTATTTCTCTTTCGACAGCGCATCGGCCGCTTCGTTGTAAAGCGGTTCGACCGGCTTTTCGACATAGGGTTCCGGCTCGCGATCGGAGGAGCAGGCGGCGAGGGTGGCGACGACGACGGCCATGGCCGCGAAACGTAGGCGCGCAAGGAAACCAATGGGCGACACGAGCGTCACTGCCTCCGGCAATCGAACAGCAAGAATCGGGCATGCACAGGCGGCACCGGCCCGAGGATCGGCGCCACGCTACACCAGCCGCCGCGGCGCGCCAACCTCGATGCAATCGCGCCTCATCAGCCGAGCGGGACGAGCAGGGCCGCCGCGACCAGGTGGTCGTCGCCGTCACTGCCGAGGCGTCCGTCATAGGTCAGGCGCAGCGTCGCCCCGGTCGAGATCGAATCGACGGCGAAACGCATCCCCAGGCTCAATTTCGCCGCATCAGCCTTTTCGAAACGGCTCTGCACGAATTGCTCCGAACCGTTCGGAAAGACGCCCAGAACCTCGCGGTCGCCATCGGCAAATTCATGCTCCCAGGCGAGGCCGGCCTCGGCCTGGATCGGGCCGAGCAGGGCACTGTCGAAGACGTGACGGAGGCCGACGCCGATCTCGCTGCGGAGCGAGGTCACGTCCTGATCCGCCACGGTGAAATCGAACAGCACCGAACCGCTCTCCTGGAATCCGTCGACATGGGAGGCGGCATAGGTGAGCGCCACCTGCGGCACCAGGGTGACGGTATCGAGCACGACTTCGGCCGCGGCCGAGAGCCGGGCGTAGAGTGTATTGCCGTCCGGGCTGCCGGTCGCGGTCGGGTTCTCTGGCATACCTGTCGCGCGGTCGAGATCGCGGTAGCGGTCGAGGGCATAGCCGACCTGCGCCGCCAGGGTGAGCGGCCCCTCCGCCAAGGCGGCATAAGCGGCCAGGGCGTAGCTGTAGAGATTGACCGTGCCGCCGACACCCTCGTAATCGCCCTGCAGGGCCGAGAGACCGGCGGCGAGGCCGACCAGGACCTGCGATGTCAGCGCGACGTCGGCACCGGCCACCAGATGCTCGCTGCTGTAGCTGTAATCCTGGGCGACATCATTGCCATCGCGCGAGCCGAAGCCGATGCCGCTGCGAACCCAGAGCTGAATCGGGCCGAGGCCGCCGATCGTGCTGCCCGAGGCGGCGCCCGGAGTCGCACCGCCGTCGAAGATGCCGCCCAGGCGGCGTTCGACGATGCGGCCCGCAATGTCCCCCGCCGGCCCCATGCTGGCGAGCCGCGCCATTTCCGGCAGGCGCGCGATCTCGCGCGGCCCCTGATAGCCCGAGGCGATGGTGGCGTAATAGAAGTCGGCGACGAGCTGGTGCCCGGTCCTGGTCGGGTGCACGCTGTCGTAATAGAGGCGGTCGTCCGGGCAGGCGTCGAGATAGAGGCCGTCAGACCAGCACGGCGTGAAATTGTCGCTGAAGCCGTATTTCTCGGGGTTGCGCTTCACTTCGGCGATGCCGCGGTCGAAATCGACGACATAGACCTTGGAACCCGGGTGCTCCCGCTGGAAGCGGTTGGAACGCTCCACGATCTCCTTCGAATAGGCGCTGCCGAAGTCGCTCTCGCCGCCATAGGCGAAGATGGCGAAATCGCGGGCGCCGGCGGCATAGAGCCTTTCCATCATCGCTTCCTGGTTCTCGGCGGGAACCGAGGGGTCACGCTGGTGGTAGGCGTAATAGTCGTTGTAGGCGGGACCGATCATATAGAGCTGGTCGGACGGCGTGGTCGGATGTTCGGCCAGATAGTCGTCGACCTGAGTCGTC
>NZ_JBAZKR010000040.1:0-38572 GCF_041650655.1 Zavarzinia sp. | reverse complement strand
CGCCCCCTCGCGGGCGAATTTCCGCAGGCGGCGCAGCGCGACCTTGATGTTGCGGGTGCCGAGCTCGAGCTGATCGTCCAGATTCTGGAATTCGCGCTTGTCCCAGACCTTCACCGCGCGCTTGTTGCGGCTCTTGTCCTGGCCGATGCGCACGCCTTCCGGGTTGTAGCCGTGGGCGCCGAAGGGCGAGGTGCCGGCGGTGCCGATCCACTTGTTGCCGCCCTGATGGCGCTCCTTCTGCTCCTCGAGGCGCTTCTTCAGCGTCTCCATCAGCTTGTCGAAGCCGCCGAGGGATTCGATCAGCGCCTTTTCTTCCTCGGTCAGGGTCTTCTCGGCCAGTTTCTTCAGCCATTCCTCGGGGATTTCGGCGGTCGCCCCTTCGGCGACGCTTTCCAGCCCCTTGAACACAGTGCCGAAGACCCGGTCGAACTTGTCGAGGTTGCGCTCGTCCTTCACGAGGGTGGCGCGGGACAGATAATAGAAATCGTCGACCGAATAGGACGCGACCCCGGCCTTCAACGCTTCGAGAAGGGTCAGATATTCCTTCAGCGTGACCGGGATCTTGGCGTTCTTCAGTTCGTAGAAGAAATTGATGAACATCGTTTCACCCGTCTTCCAGGGATCGCCGCCCCGGCGCGGGGCCGGGGCGGACAGCCGGTGACTATTGCGGCGGCTGGCGGTCGGCGCGGCGGGCGAGGAAGGCCAGACGCTCGAACAGATGGACGTCCTGCTCGTTCTTGAGGAGGGCGCCGTGCATCGGCGGGATCAGCTTCTTGGGGTCGCGCTCGCGCAGCGTCTCGGGCGTCAGGCTCTCGGCCATCAGCAGCTTCAGCCAGTCCAGGAGTTCCGAGGTCGAGGGCTTCTTCTTCAGGCCCGGCACGTCGCGGATCTCGTAGAAGATGGTCAGCGCCTCGCGCACCAGGTCGTGCTGGATGCCCGGATAATGCACGTCGACGATCTGGCGCATGGTGTCCGGGTCGGGGAACTTGATGTAGTGGAAGAAGCAGCGGCGGAGGAAGGCATCCGGCAGTTCCTTCTCGTTGTTCGAGGTGATCATGACGATCGGCCGTTCCACCGCCTTCACGGTCTCCCGCGTCTCGTAGACGTAGAATTCCATGCGGTCGAGTTCCTGCAAGAGGTCGTTCGGGAACTCGATGTCGGCCTTGTCGATCTCGTCGATCAGCAGGATCGGCGCCGGGGCCGCCGTGAAGGCCTCCCACAGCTTGCCCTTGATGATGTAGTTGCGGATGTCGTGGACCCGCTCGTCGCCGAGCTGGGAATCGCGCAGCCGGCTCACCGCGTCATATTCGTAGAGGCCCTGCTGGGCCTTGGTGGTCGACTTGATGTGCCACTGGATCAGGTCGCGGCCCAAGGCGCCGGCGACTTCCTGGGCCAGCACGGTCTTGCCCGTGCCGGGCTCGCCCTTGATCAGCAGGGGGCGCTGCAGCGTGATCGCCGCATTGACCGCGACCTTCAGGTCTTCGGTCGCGACATAGGACTCGGTACCGGTAAACTTCATCGCAGGCGCTTCCTGTCTCCGATCGCGGGTTGTACGACGAAACTAGAAGGCGCCCGCGGCCCGATCAAGCCGCACGAATCCGACGTCGCGTCAGCCGCCACCTGCGAGCCTGGTCAGGGGGAAGATATCCGAGCCGGTGAAGAACCAGCGCGGGCTCTGGCGGTGGCCGTTGCCGACCTGGCGGGCGATCTCGGGCACTTTCTGCTTGGCAAATTCGCCGATCTCGATGATGTCGACGATGCCGTCGTGATTGCCGCGCGCGGCCTGGTCGGCCTTGCCTTCGAGCCCGTCGATCAGCGTCCCCGTGAAGACGCCGTGGCCGTTCACGCCGTCCAGCGCCTCTTCCTTGGAGGCGGCGCCGGCCAGGATGAAGCGGCCCGAGGCGCGCACGAGCTGGCCCGCCACCGTGTCGTTGGCGGTCTGGCGGATGACCGAATCCTCGACCGCGAGCAGGCCGGCGAAACAGGTGTCCAGCACCACGGCAGCGCGCCAGGCGCGCAGTTTGGACAGGATCGCGATAATGTCGTCCTGGTTGAGGCCGCCGGTCTGGATCGCATCCTTGGATTTGACCGCGATGTCATAGGGCAGGAAGTAATAGCGGCCCTCGATCGGCACGCCGTGGCCGGCCAGGAAGATGATCGCCGTATCGTCCGGCCCCGCCTGTTGGGACAGCGTGTCGAGCGCCTTCAGGATCTCGGCCCTGGTCGCCTTCTCGTCGGTCAGCAGGGTGACCACGGAGTTGGGGCCGCCCAGCGCCGCGGCAATGCCGCTGGCGTCCGACACGGCATTGGTGAGCGGCGGGATCTCGGACGACTGGAAGCGGTTCACGCCGATCGAGACGACATAGACCTTGCCCCCGCTGACCGCCGGATCGGCCGTCGCCCCGGTCGCCGTGGGGGTCGCCGGGCCACCCTGAGACGGTCCGCCCGAAGAGGTACCGCCCTGCGGGGGAGTGCCCGAAGAAGGTCCGGTTTGCGAGGGTCCGGTCTGGTTTCCCGGACCCGTCGGGCTGCCGGTATCGCCGCCGGCATTGGCCTGGACCTGGTCGGGCTTGGCCAATTCGATCGAGAGGACCGGCTGCTTGTCCTGGTCGACCTCGATCTCGTTCGGGCCGTTGAAGGCGGAGAGGCGGAGTTCGCTGGTGCCGCGACCGAGGGAGACGACGCGCTCGCCCGCCTGCTCGCCGCCGGTGGTGACGGCGGCGGAAGCCCCGCCCTCGACCACGGCGCCGTTCAGGCGGACCAGGATGCGGCCGATGCCGCCGCCCTGGTCGGCCGCCTTGTATTTCAGGCGGATCTGTTCGCTCGCCACCGTGACCGGTTCGCCCGGCTTGCCGCGGTCGCCGGGCGCCGGACGGCATTTCTCGGCCGCCCCGGGTTGAATTTCGCAGATCTCGGTAATGGTGATGGCGGGCGGCAGGCCGCGGTCCATCACCGCGACCACGCCGCCGATCTTGGCCGCGGTCGCGGCGATCTCGCTCTCGCCCGAGCGGCGCAGCTTGGCGACCACGAGGTCGCGCCGGTAGAAGACCGAATAGACCTGATCGACCGAGACCCATTCGGCACCCCGGGGCTTGCCGTCCTTCACCTGGTTGACGACATAGCCGAACAGTTTTTCGCCGCCCTGGGCATGGTCGAAGAAGCCTTCGACGGTCGAGGTCACCCAGCGCTGGGCATCGGCATGGGGGAAGAAGGAGAGGGCTTGGCGCCCGGTCTCCAGGTCGAACCAGCGGATCGTGCCGTCGCCGAGGCCCGCGACCACCCAGCCCGCCTGCTCGGCCAGGGAGACGGCCCAGACCGGGCTCGCCAGGTCGGTCTTCCACAGGAGCTTGCCACCCTCGTAGAGCTTGAGGCCGAAGTCGGTGCCGAGCACGACGCGCTTGGCGTTCGCCGTGACGGCGGCACTCCGCGAAATTTCATTGGCTTCGAGGGCGAGCGCTTTGCCGTCCATCGCCGGTTTGGCGCCGTTCTGCCACTCGGTCAGATGGGCGAGGCCGGCGGGCGCGGGCGGGTGGGGCAGGCCCTCGGCCGATTTCAGTTCGCCCGAGATCAGGTCGTAGACGTAAGAGCGCTCGCCGCCGCGGCCGAGGCCGAAGCGGATGGTGGCGCCATCCGGGGCGACGACGAAGCTGCCGTTCACCTGATCGCGGAAATCGGCGGTGGCGCGGTCGAGCTTCAGGCCCATGGCACCGCTCGCATCGATCGTGCCCCAGGCGGGATCGGCGGCGCCGAAGGCCATGCCGCCGCCGGGCAGGGCGGCGAGGCTGAGAACCGTGTCCTGGGCGACCGCGAGATCGGTGGCCGTGCTGCCGTCGAGCGCCCAGCGCCGCACCATCTTGACGCCGCTGGCATTGCCATAGGTGCCGCCGGCGAAGACGGTCTTGCCGTCGGCCGACCAGGCGACGACCGAGAGATGGCCGCTCTGCCGCCCGTCGCCTTCGAGGAAGCGCTGCAGCTTCAGGGTGGCGCCGTCCAGGATGGCGATGCGGTCGCCGTTCAGGAAGCTCACCGCGAGCAGGCTGCCGTCGGGCGAGAAGGCGACATCGAAGGGCTTCACCCCGTCGGGCGCCGCATAGATGCCGATCCGCTTCATGTCCGGACCGTAGAGCCGCACCGTACCGTCGAGCGAGGCGGCGGCGAGGCGGCCGGCGGGGGCGAAATCGACCCTGGTGATGGCATCCTTGTAATCGGCGTCGACCAGGGTCGACTTGCGCGCCTTCATGTCGACCACGCGCAGCCCGCGGGCATCGTTGACGCCGACCGCGAGCAGGCCGCCGTCGGGCGAGAAGGCGAGATCGTTGATCGTGTCGGCCGGCGGTTCGGAGAGGGCGATGCGCCCGACCCAGGCCTGCTTGTCGACGCCGTAGAAATAGATGCTGGCGGTGCCGTCGGTGGCGAAGCCGGTATTGCCGGCGACCGCGATGGAGGCGCCCGAAGGTGTCGCCGCGACGGCGTGCAGGGCACCTTCCGGTCCCGGTGCCACGGGGACGCGCAGGGTGGCGTTCAGATGCCCTGTCTCGACCGACCAGAAGCGGATCGTCTTGTCGTCGGAAACGGTGGCGAGCTGGCCGCCCTTGACCATGGCCATGGCGTTGATCGCGGCGCCATGCATGCCGGTCTCGACCATCGGCTGCGGCACCACGGCGAAGCTCGAGGTCGGCCGGGGGGCCTGCTGGGCCGAGGCGCCGGGGCACGACAGTACAGCGGCCGCGGCGAAGAACGCCGCGGCCGCTGCAAGCCGTAACCGACCTCGAGGCGGCATCATGCCGCCGGGTCGACCGCCCCGAGCGGGGCCAGCGTCAGCGGCTGGTCGAGTTCGAAGGTGGTGCTGCTGAGCATGGTACGGGACTCGGACACGTCATCGGCCAGCGCACGCTGCTTGATCTGGTTGGTTTCGGCAAGCTGCACGACGCCGCCGGCCGACTGCGGGGGCGGGGCGGCGGTCTGCGGCTCGGCCCGGGACGCGACGGCGGCGGTATCGCCCCGGTATCTGTCCTGGGTGACCAACAGGCTCGCCGAGACGAAGCCCGGCGTGCCATCGGCGAGGCGCACGCGCATCCAGCCGCCGGAGACGCCGGTCACTTCGCGGGCCTCGACGATCTCGCCGGCCTTCAGGCCGCCGATCTGGCGGCTGCTGGTGGACGGCAGTTCGCGCACGCGGGTCGACTTCGAGGCGACGCGGGTGAGCACCGGGCCGGTCACCTGGTAATTGGCCCCCGATGCGGCTGCCGTCGTGGGCGTGCGGGTGCCGGGCTCGAAATGGGAAATTTCGGTCGCGGCATAGGTATATTCCTGGCCGCGCTCGTTCATCTTGCCGCCGACTTCCTCGGCATATTGAACTTCCCACTCGAACTTGGTCTTGACCGCGGCGAGCCTGCCGCGCGCCTCGTCGGCCGAGATGCGACCGGCCTTGTAGTCGGCGCGGATGCCGTTCGCCTCGGCGGTGCGGCAGGCACGTACGCCGCGGAAGGCGGCGGTGGTGCGGTCGATCTGCTGATTCTCGGAATAGAGGTCCTTGTAGACACCGCCGACGAGCTGGGTGCGGTCGGTGTTCGCCTCCGCCTTGGCGCTGTAATAGCCGGCCACCGCGCCGCCCACGGCGCCGACGCCGGCGCCGATCGCGGCGCTCTGCCAGTCACCGCCGATCAGCGCGCCCCCCAGCGCACCGAGGGCGGCACCAGCGACCGCGCCTTCGATCATGGCCTGGTTGAAATAGTCGCCAATCGCCGTCAACTGCGAACGCTGGGACGAGCAGGGATCGTTGGCGGCGATGGTGCCCCCGGGGGCACTGGAATCGGGCACGCAGGCAGCGATGCCGGGGGCCACGAGGAGGCCGATGGCGAATACCGCCGGAAGATGTTTTTTGAGCGAAACGGCGCGCGCCGACATGATCCAGTTCCCCCTCGGACTGCCTCGAGGCCGGAATACTAGACCAGCTAGGCGGATTTTGCACGGCCGACCCATGTGACCCCAGTCACGCCCGGCACAAATTGCCGGCAGGACGCGCCCCGATGCCACGAAACCCGCGGAAATCCTGGAATTCCCGGTTGGCCCGCGGCTTGCAGCGGAGGTCCCGAAGGTGCCGGCACGTCCCGCCGGCCGGTACAGAGAGGGAGTCCCCATGTCCTTCGTCGGCTATTTCAGCACGGCGCTGTCCGGGCTCAACGCCCAGTCCCAGGCACTCAGCGCGATCTCGAACAACATCGCCAATTCGCGCACCACCGGCTACCGGCGGGTGGACACCAATTTCGAAGCCCTGGTGACCGAGGCGAGCCGCACCACCTATCAGTCCGGCGGCGTCATCGCCTCGCCCCTCTACGCCAATGCGGTGAACGGCACGACCGAGACGACGGGAATCGACAACAACCAGGCGATCGCCGGCAACGGCTTCTTCGTCGTCTCCAAGCCCACGTCGGTGACCACCGCCGGTACTTCGTTCGAGGACCGGGACTATTACACCCGCGCAGGCGATTTCCAGCTCAACGCCGACGGCTATCTCGAGAACGGCTCGGGCTATTACGCCCAGGCCTACAAGGTCGACCCGACGACCGGCCTCGCCACCGGCTCGATCGGCGAGATGCAGGTGACCGACAAGACCATGGCGCCGGCGCCCAGCACGGCCATCACCTGTCGCGTCGGCCTGCCGGCCGATATCGCGACCGGCAAGTCGGTGACCAGCTCGGTCGACGTCTTCGATTCCCTCGGTTCGTCCCACTCGGTCGATCTGACCTGGACCAAGACCGCGGCCAACACTTGGTCGCTGGCCGCCAATTCGGCCGACGACACCACGGCGACCACGGCCAATTTCACCGTGACCTTCAACACCGACGGCACGCTCGCCAGCGCCACGCCGGCGCCGCTCTCCCTCTCGGTCACCTATCCGGGCGCCGCGGCCCAGACCCTGGCGCTCGACTTCGGCACCGCCGGCTCGGCCTCCGGGCTCACCCAATATTCGGGCACGGCGATCGAGTTGAACGACCTCTCGGCCGACGGCTATGCCAAGGGCAGCTTCAGCGCGCTCTCGATCGACCAGGAGGGCTACGTCACGCTGAATTACGACAACGGCGAGAGCAAGGTCGCCTATCAGCTGGCGTTGGCCAATTTCAACGCGCCGCAGAACCTCCAGACGGTCGACGGCCAAGCCTTCCTGGCGACCCAGGCGGCGGGCACGCCGCTGGTCGGCCATGCCGGGCAATATGGTCTCGGCACCCTGGTCGGTTCGGCGGTCGAATCCTCCAACGTCGACATCGGCGAGGAATTCACCGGCCTGATCACCACCCAGCGCGCCTATTCGGCCAACGCCAAGGTGCTGACCACGGTCGACGAGATGTTGCAGGACATCCTCAACGCCAAGCGCTGAGGCTGAGGGGCGAGGAGACGAGACATGAGCCTGACCGGTGCCATGAATGCCGCCCTGGCGGGCCTGAACGTCCAGCAACGGGCGATCCAGACCGTCAGCGGCAACGTCTCCAACGCCACCAATCCGGACTACACCCGCAAGACCGCGGTCGCCCAGGCGACCGGGGCCGGGGTGATCACGGCGGATGTGACACGCGCCACCAACGACGCCCTGGCGCGCGATCTCCTCGCCTATGCCTCGCTCTCCGGTCAGACCGACGCCCAGTCGGCCTTCATGACCAAGCTCTCCACCCTGTTCGGGGTCAGCAGCGGACAGACCGGCCTCGCCACGGCCGTGGAGGATTTCTCCGACGCCTGGACCGTGCTGCAGTCGACCCCGGACAGTGCCGCAGCCGAAGCCGACGTCCTGGCCAAGGCGGGCGACCTCGCCGACATGCTGAACAAACTGTCGAGCGGCCTCGAGTCGATCGATAAGGAAGTGCAGTCCGAGACCGCGTCTACGGTCGACGACATCAACGGCCTGCTCGACAAGATCGACACGCTGAACAAGCAGATCAAGACGACGGCCTCGGCCTCGGTCGACACCAACGACCTCGAAGACCAGCGTGACGCCGCTGTGCGGTCGCTGTCCGCCCTGATCGACGTCAAGACGATCGCGCGGAGCGACGGCACGCTCGCGGTCTTCACTGCGGGTGGCCAGACCCTGGTCGACCAGCATGCGACCAAGCTCGCCTATGACGGCACCGACGTGACCCGGGCGGGCGACGGCGTCGCCATCACCGGCTCGATCCGCTCGGGCAAGCTGGCCGGCCTGCTGTCGCTCCGCGCGACCGGCACCAGCACGGACGCCGGCACCGCCACCATCACCGAGCTGAAGGCCCAGGTCCTGGCCTTCAAGAATGCCCTGAGCGATCCTTCGATCACCGGTGGTTTCGCCGCGACCTATGACGCCGCCGCCGCCGGCACGGGCGAATTGGCGAGCGGTTTCTTCACCATGACGGGCGGCACCATCGCCGTGAACACCGCCCTGACCGACGGCACCGCGACCCTGAAACAGGGCGCGATCAATTCGGCCGGTGCCGCCCTGGTGGATGGCAGCCGCAGCTTCTCGGCCGGCGGCCTGTCGGTCAGCGGACAGGATTATGCCGGCATCGCCAATGCGATCACCGCCTCGCTCGCGGCCGACGTCGGCACCGTGACCAACAAGGCCTCGCTCGCCGCCGCCACCAAGACCGAGGCGGAGACCCGCTTCCAGTCCTCCGTCGGCATCAACATGGATTCGGAACTCGCCAATCTCCAGGTGCTGCAGAACGCCTATGCCGCTTCGGCCAAGGTGATGCAGACCGTCAATTCACTTTACGACGACCTCTTCGCGGTCCTGAGGTAAACGGCCATGCTCTCCGTCACGACCTATGCGTCCCAGCTTCAGACCCTGGCCAACATCAAGCGCAACCAGGACAGTTTCGCCGAACTCTCGGCCCAGGTGGCGACCGGCGAAAAATCGGCCGACCTTTCGACCTATGGCGGCACCGACGCACGCCGCGTGATCAACGCCGACCAGCAGGTCTCGCGCCTGACCGCCTACAACAAGGCGATCGACATCGTGACGCCGACGGTGAAGGAATATTCCGTGCAGATCGATCACATGGACGATCTCGCCAGCGCCATCGGCACCGCCTTGTCCGGTGCCAATACCTTCGACAAGGCCACGGCGAACCAGCTCGGCACCCAGATCGACAATGCGCTGCGCGATCTGACCTCGATGCTGAACGAGAAGAACGGCAACCGTTACCTCTGGTCGGGCGGCAATTACGACACGGCGCCGGTCACCGACCTGACCACGCTGCCCGATCTGGCGACGCCCGCCGCCTTCACCCCGGTGACCGACCCGACCCTGCCCGACTATTACGCGGCGGCGCCGGGCACCGATGCCTCCGCCTGGACCGAGGCGAGCTTCTCGCCCGAAGTCGGCAAGACCGTTCAATACGGCCAGGTCGCCTCCGCCGAGGGCATCCAGCAGCTCATCTACGGCCTGCAATTGGCTAAGAGCGGCCTGGCGGCTGCCGCGGCGGCACCGGACAGTGCCAGTGCCGAAACGGCCTACGACAGCTTCCGCGAACAGGCGCAGAGCGTGCTGAAGGGCTCGCGCGATGGATTGAAGTCGCTCTCCACCCAGGTCTCCCTCGACCTCGCCTCGATCACCACGAGCCGCGACACCAACACGGCGCAGATCAACCTGTTCAAAGACGAACGGGGCAAGATCACCGACATCGACACGGCCGAGGCGGGCGTGAAGCTCAACCAGGTACAGATCCAGCTCGACGCGACCTATCAGATCGTCGCCAAGCTGACCTCGACCTCGCTGGTCAATTACCTCTGAGGGGGAAGGGGATCAGGCCTGGACTTCCAGGCTGTCCGACCCGTACGGCGACGATGCCGCCGGGGTGCGGGCGGTCGCGCTGCCGTGACCGCCGGTGCCGCGCGTACCGGACTGGCCGCCGGTCTCGCCGCCCCGCGCCGTGCCGCCCGAATAGGCCTGGGCGCGCCGATATTCCGCCACGACCTGCTGGCTCGGGAACTGGTTCTCGACCTTGCCGGTCGAGCTGTCGCGCAGTTGCACGATGGTGATGCCGAGGTCGCTGTCGTAGGAGAAATGCGGGCTGAAATAAACCGGGCCGGCCTCCGCGACCGCCTGGGCCGTCTCCGTCCGCACGCCACTGGTCGAGACCCGCACAGCCGCGATCGCCGTCACCACCGAGGTCGTCGGGACGGAAACCGGTGCGCTGACACTGCCTTCGGCCGAGATCATGGCATTACCGAACGGGATGCCGGGCTTGAGTCCGGTCGACGCAGGCGCATCCCGAACAGGCCGCACGTCGACTAGCCGAAATCCTACATCTCGCGCAACGCGAGTCAACTGCATTCATTTTGGTTGCATCGCCGGCGCGACGGGACGGGCAAATTCGATCGCGCGGCATTTTCTGCCGGGTCCGGACCGCCGCCTGGCCCCGGCAATAATCGGCGCCGCTTAAAATAATTCATATAAATCAATATGTTGTGGTGTCGTTGTGGATTGGCACGGCATTTGAAACTGCTCCGGTGAACCGCCAGAAGGTGGCGGCCGCGAACCAGAAGGAACACACCGTGAGCGACATCCATCTGACAGCAACATCGAGGGCGAACCTGCTCTCCCTTCAGGACACGACGAACCTCGCCAACCGTACGCAGGGGCGCCTGTCCACCGGCCTCAAGGTCGCGAGCGCGCTCGACGACGCGGTCGCCTACTTCCAGTCGAAGAACCTGACCGATCGTTCCGCCGATCTGACCGAGCGCAAGGACGACATCGACCAGGGCATCTCGTCGCTGAAGTCGGCGGTCAACGCGACCGAATCGGCGGAGAAGATCCTGAAGCAGATCAAGGGCATCGCGATCTCGGCCAAGACCGCCGACGACACTACGCGCGCCGATCTGACCAAGCAGTTCACCGATCTTCTCGGCCAGCTCAATTCACTGCTGAACGACGCCTCCTATCAGGGCACCAACCTGGTCAACGGGACCGCCCAGTCGCTGACCGTGCGCTTCTCGGAAGTGACCACGGCGACCCTGGATGTCGGTGGGCGCGACCTGCGCGCCGGCAAGCTGCTGACCGCGGTGAACGCCGGCAGTGTCGCCGCCTCGGTGATCTTCAGCCAGTTGCTCGCCGCCGCGGGCACCTCGGGCAAGAGCTTCACCTCGATCGCCGACAGCAACATCGTCAAGGTGATCGACAAGCTGACCGGCTATCTCGACACCGCCGTGTCGTCGGTCCGTGCCGCGGCCTCGAACCTCGGTGCGAATGTCACCCTGCTGCAGACCCGGCTCGACTTCACGTCGAACTACATCAACACGCTGACGGAAGGCTCGGACAAGCTGACGCTGGCCGACCTGAACGAGGAAGGCGCCAATCTGGTCGCCCTTCAGACCCGCCAGCAGCTCGCGCTGAAGGCCCTCAGCTTCGCTGGCCAGAGCGAGCAGCAGGTCCTCCAGCTCTTCCAGTGATCCGATCGAAATAAAGGAACAACGTCATGATCAACGTCGCCAAGACCCATCTGTCGGCCCTCGAAGAGGCCGCCTATCCCTTCCTGGAATGCGCGGTGCTGCTGGACAACGCCCGCAAGGAGGACCACGTGATCCAGCTCGCCGATGCGCTGGACATCAATGCCGCGCGCTGGCAGACGGTCGCCAACCGCGCCGCCGACCGGGCCCCGGGCCTGCCCACGGGCACCGCGGACTTCTTCAACCGTGCCGGCCGCTTCATGGTCGAGGCGGCGCGCACGATGCGCACCAACCCCGATCAGAATGTCATCGAGATGATGATCAACATGAACCTGAACATGTCGGAGACCATTCTGACCGCCCGCTGAGCCAGTGCCGCCGGCGGCCGGGATCAAGGGATTCCGGCATGCCGGCCGGGGCTCAGCCGAACAGTTCGACCCGGTTCGCCCCGCTCGACTTCGCCTTGTACATGGCCGCATCGGCGCTGCGCAGGATCTGCAGCGGGTCGATCGTGCCGAGGCCGCCGTCGGCGATGCCGATCGAGGCCGAGATATGGACCTCGTTGCCGAACACGTCGTAGGGCAGCGCCAACGCCGCCCGGATCCGCTCGCCGAGGTCGAGAAGCGACGAGTCGGTGCCTGCCAAGGGCACAAGCACGACGAATTCGTCGCCCCCCAGCCGGGCCACCGTATCCTCCGCCCGGACGCAGTCGGTGATGCGCTTGGCCACCTGGCACAGAAGGTCGTCGCCGGCGCGGTGGCCGAAGTCGTCGTTCACCGGCTTGAATTTGTCGAGATCGATGAACAGGACGGCGACCCGGTCGTGATGCCGCTCGGCCTGCGGCAGGGCCTGGCCCAGGCGGTCCATCAGCAGGGCGCGGTTGGGCAGGCCGGTCAGGGCGTCGAAATTGGCCCGCTGCCACATCTCCCGGTCCTGGCGCTTGCGCGCCGTGATGTCCGACAGGAGTGCCACATAGCGCGTCACCTCGCCACGGGCGTCGGTCACCGCACTGATCTTCAGCCATTCGACGAAGATCGCGCCGTCCTTGCGCCGGTTGGTGATTTCGCCTTCCCAACTGCCTTTCTGGTCCAGGCTGGCGTTCATCATGTCGTAGAAGGCGCGATCGTGCTGGCCGGACGACAGGAGTTCGCCCGGCGTTCGGCCGACCGCTTCGTCGACCTCATAGCCGGTCACCGTGGTGAAGGCCCGGTTGACGCGGACGATGCGGCGGTTGGCATCGGTCACCATGATGCCTTCGCTGGCGGCTTCGAAGACCGACTGGCTGATGGTCAGGGATTCTTCGAGCTGGATCAGCCGGCTGACGTCGGTAAAGGAGATCAGCGAGACGCCGTCCCCGTCATCTGTCGATTCAGGCAGGCGCAGTGTGATGAAATTGAGCCAGCGGCGGTCGCCGCTCGCGAGCTTCACGTAGAAGAGGTCGTCGCCGTCGGTGCGGCGCAGGGCCTGCATGCTGGGATAGCGGGTCAGCGGTACCGGGTTGCCCGCCGGATCGAAGAGCTTGACCGTGCGCTGTCGCAGGCCGGCGTCGTCGACCTCGAGAAGATTGGTCGCCCGCCGGTTCCAGAAGCCGATGCCGCCGTCGGCATCGACCACGATCAGGCCTTGGGGCAGGCTGTCGATCAGCCGGCGATAGCGCCGCTCGCTCTCGTCGAGGCGTTCCCGCTGGCGGAAATCGTGCAGGAGCAGCAACCCGACCAGCAGGACAAGGGGGCCGATGATCAGGGTGGCGACCAGATTCTCGTTACGCTGCTCGGCGATTACCGCGTCGGCCCGATCCGTCAAGGCCTCCGGCGGGGCTTCGGCGTAGGCGACCAGGGGGAAGGGGCCGACCCGGTGCCAAGTGGCGAATTTGCCGTCCGGCGTGGTCAGGTGGCCGGCCTCACCGCGGCCGATAGCCGACGGCACCGGCAGGCACGCCGCGAAGCCGGCGGCGCCATTGTCGTTCGCGACGAAGACGCCGCCGTGGTCGTCGACCACGCCGATCATGCTGCCGTCAGGGCGGCGCACGCTCGCGAAGCGTGACAGCAGATAGGCGCGCGACAGCCTGAGCCCGACGGTACCGGCGAAGGCACCGTCGCGCTCCAGCCGGCGGGCGAAGTCGACGGTGGCTGCCCCGGCGACAGGAGGGGCGATGGCCAGGGCGCCACCGTCTCGGACCTCGGCCAGGACCGGGCGAATATCCGGGTTGCCGGCGCCGCCGCTGTCCCACTGGACGGTGCCGGCCGCGTCGGCGACCCAGACCGCCACGCCGCTCTCGGGCGGGAAGAGGCGCGGCAGGCCCCGCGCTGCAGAGACAATCGGGGCCGGCGTGCCGTCATATTCGCTGCGCAAGTGGTCCAGGACGAAATCGACCTCGCGCAGCATGGCTTCCAGCCGGTCGGCGACGGCGACAGAGGTCAGGTCCAGCGCGGCCGCTCCGGCCTCGACTGCTGCGCGGTGACGCTGGTCGGACCAATACAGGAAACGGCCCCAGGAGGCGACGGCGACCAGAAGTAACCCTGTGATCGAGAATACTATCAGTGCGCGATATTTCGTGGGTGACAGCATTCATCGTGCTTTATGGGGGCCGGTGGCTCATTCAGCCGGTCCGACGTTCTTCTACCACGATAAGCGTAGCCCATTGTTCGATGGGCGGGGGCAAGATACGAGAGTCCTAGCTAAGCTTTACGGCCGCTTTGGCTCCTAATACATCCGGCTAAGCGGCCTTCTTGCATCGTTCGTCGCAGAATGCCGCGATCGAAGCGCACAACACCTGTGCGGCGGCCGGGGCGCCGGGCCGGCGGGTCAGGAACAGTTCGGTCGCCGGGATGGCCGGCAGCCGTTCGGCCGGGCCGAGAATCCGATGTTCCGGGGCAATCGTGCCCGCTTCCATCAGGGCGACGCCGAGGCCGCCGGCAATGGCCGCCTGGACGCCCGCCAGGTTGGGGCTCTCGTAGGCGATGCGCCAGCGCCGGCCGGCGCCTTCCAGGGCCCGGATCGCCCGCTCGCGGTAGAGGCAGCCGGGCAGGAAGGTGACCAGGGGCAGAGGATCCTGCGTGCCGGCCAACGGCAGGTCGCGGCTGGCGATCCAGACCAGCCGTTCGGGCCAGGCCGCCACCACCGGGCCGGCGCCGGGCTCGCGCTTGGCCAGGATCACGTCGTAACGCCCGCGCTCCAGGCCGTCGGTCAGGGCGACGGAAAGGTCGCAGCGCACTTCGAGGCGAACCTGCGGCTCGGCCCGGGCGAAGGCGGCGATCACCCCGGTCAGGGCGGTGACCGCGAAATCCTCCGGGATGCCGAGGCGCAGCACCACGGGCGCCGGCACGCCGCCCAGGGCGGCCTTCGCCTCCGCCGCCAAGCTGAGCAGGCGGCGGGCATAGAGCAGCAGGGTCTCGCCCGCACCGGTCAGTTCGACCCGGCGGCCTTCCCGGCGGAACAGGGGCTGGCCCACCGCCTCCTCCAGCCGGCGGATCTGCTGGCTCACGGTCGACTGGCTGCGATGCACCTTCTCGCCCGCCCGGGTGAAGCCGCCCGCATCCACCACCGAGACGAAGCTGTGCAGCAGGTCGATGTCGAACATGGCTCTTGATCCATTTCTTGAATGGATTTCATGATAACATCTAATTTCTGAATGGAAACGGCTTGCGCTAGCCTCCTTCCGTCGAGAAGGAGCGGGGCCATGACGGTGGCGGCAGATGTGAATCAGGCGGAACGGCAAGGGTTGGGGGCTGATTGGGCGGCCATCGCCCTGTTCTGTCTGTTGTGGAGTTCGGCCTTCGCGCCGGCCAAGATCGCCCTGGCCGATTGCCCGCCCTTGCTGATGTTGGCGCTGCGCTTCCTGGTGGCGGGGCCGCTCTGCCTCGCCATCGCCCGGGTACGGGGCGAATCGCTGCGCCTCGGGCTGCCTGCCCTGGCCGTGCTCACCTTGCTCGGCCTGCTCAACAATGCGCTCTATCTCGGCCTCTCCTGGTCGGGGATGCGCAGTGTCTCGTCCGGTTTCGCGGCGGTACTGATCAGCGCCAATCCACTGCTCGTCGCACTCGCGGCGGGGCCGCTCCTGGGTGAGCGGATGACCGGCCGCCGGCTGTTCGGCCTTCTGCTCGGTATCGGCGGGGTCGCCCTCGTGCTCCGCTCGCGGATCGGCGGGGCGGGGGAGGATCCGGCCGGCACGCTGCTCGTGCTGGGCGGCCTGGTGGCGCTGGTCGCCGGCACGCTCGCCTACAAGCGGCTGGCGCCGCGCGCCGGTGCCGGGCCCTGGGCCGGCAACGGTGTGCAACTGCTGGCCGCCGGCATCGCCCTGCTGCCACTCTCCCTCGCGGTCGAGGATGTCGGCGCGCTGCGCCCGACCGCGAATTTCCTGCTCTCGATCGGCTGGATGATTTTCGGGGTTTCGGTCGGCGGCTATTTCCTGTGGTTCCGCCTGCTCGCCCGGCATTCGGCGACGGCGGCGTCGAGCCTGCATTTCCTGATGCCGCCGCTCGGCCTCGGCTTCGGCTTCCTGATCGCGGGCGAGGCGGTGCCGCTTGCCGACCTGGCCGGGGTGGTGCCGATCGCGCTCGGGATCGCGCTGGTGACGCTGCCGGCGCGGCGGGCCTAGCTCTCGCGCTCGGCCCGGAAACGCTTGACGGGGCGAACCTGGGGCGCCGTCGTCACCCGGTTGCGCAGGCCCAGCATGACGATGGTCAGGGCCTGGAACAGGGCGGTCCGGTCGAGCGGCGCGTCGAGCGCCGTGCCGCTCTCGAAATGGACATGGCCGTCGCCGCCGAGGACATGACGGTCGGCCGCCCGGGGATCGGCGGCGTCGAGCACGGTACGCCAGCGCGCCCGACCCTCCCGGTCCTCGGCCGAGAAGGGCAGGGGACCCAGATCGGCGGACAGGTCGAGGGCGTGCGGCTCCATCCGGCCTTCGAAACGGAAGCCGCCCAGGGCGAAGCGGAAGGTCGAAGACATGGACAAGGCGCCGCTTCTCCTATACTGCGATGGCCGACGGCGGACGGGCTCGACTTGGGCGGCCCGGCTCCCCATATCGGACACTCCATCCCAATCCGCTTAAAAGAGCCTTAAAACCGATGAGCGAACGACGCGCCGAGGCCGGAGCGCCCCGAAGCGCCCTGCAGACCCTCCGCCTGTTTCTGCCCTATCTCTGGCCCCGCGACCGGCGCGACCTCCGCGTGCGGGTGGCGCTGGCCATGGCCTTCCTGGTGCTGGCCAAGGTCGCCAATGTGGTGGTGCCCTATTTCTACAAGGCGGCGGTCGACACACTCTCGATCAAGGCGACGGCGATCACCGTGCCCGTGCTGATGATCGCGGCCTATGGCCTCGCCCGGGTCGGTTCCCAGGTTTTCGCCGAAATGCGCGACAGCGTCTTCGCCCTGGTCGGGCAGAACGCCGTGCGCCGCCTCGGCCTTTCGACCTTCGAGCATCTGCATCGGCTCTCGATGCGCTTCCATCTCGAACGGCGGACCGGCGGGCTCAACCGGGTGATCGAGCGCGGCACCAAGGGGATCGAGCTGCTGCTCCGCTACACCCTGTTCAACATCGTGCCGACGATCCTCGAGATCGTGCTCGTCATCATCCTGCTGGCGAGCGGTTTCGGCTGGCCCATGGTGGCGGCCATGCTGGCCACTGTGGCCGCCTATATCATGTTCACCCTGCTCGTCTCCGAGCGCCGCATCGTCTACCGGCGCGAGATGAACAACCAGGATGTCGACGCCAATACGAAGGCGGTCGACAGCCTGCTGAACTACGAGACGGTGAAATATTTCTCGAACGAGGAGCACGAGGCGAAACGCTTCGACAAGGCCCTGGCCCGCTACGAGACGGCGGCGGTGAAGAGCCAATTCTCGCTCTCCTTCCTCAATGCCGGCCAGTCGGCGATCATGGCGGCGGGGCTCGCCGCGGTCATGTATCTGGCGGCCTCGGGCGTCGCCGCGGGAACCATGACGGTCGGCGATTTCGTCCTGGTGAACACCTTCCTGATCCAGCTCTACATCCCGCTCAACCTGCTCGGCTTCGTCTACCGCGAGATCAAGCAGGCGGTGATCGACATGGAGGCGATGTTCGCGGTGATGGAAGTGCCGCCCGAAGTGGTCGACCGCCCGGGGGCCAAGCCGCTTGCGGTCACCGGCGGTGCCGTCCGTTTCGAAGGCGTCGATTTCCGCTACGACCAGCGTCGCGGCATCCTGAAGGATGTTTCCTTCGAGGCGCCGGCGGGGGCGACCATCGCCATCGTCGGCCCGTCGGGCGCCGGCAAGTCGACCATCAGCCGGATCCTGTTCCGCTTCTACGACATCCAGGCCGGCAAGGTTTCGATCGATGGCCAGGACCTCCGCGACGTGACGCAGGAGAGCCTGCGCAAGGCGATCGGCATCGTTCCCCAGGACACGGTGCTGTTCAACGACACGATCCGTTACAACATCCGCTACGGCCGGCCGAGCGCGACCGACGCCGAGGTCGAGGAAGCGGCGAAGCTGGCCCGCATCCATGATTTCGTCCGTTCCCTGCCGGACGGCTACGACAGCATGGTGGGCGAACGCGGCCTGAAACTCTCGGGCGGCGAAAAGCAGCGCGTCGCGATCGCCCGCACGATCCTCAAGAATCCGCCGATCCTGCTCCTGGACGAGGCCACTTCGGCCCTCGATACCCAGACCGAGAAGGAGATTCAGGCGAGCTTGAAGGAGATTTCGCGCAATCGAACCGCTATCGTGATCGCGCATCGCCTGTCGACGGTCGTGGACGCGGACGAGATCCTGGTGCTCGACCGCGGCCGTATCGTCGAACGCGGCACGCACGAGCAGCTTTTGGCCGCGGGCGGCCAAGATGCCGGCATGTGGCAGCGCCAGCTCGAGGCGGTCGAAGCCGAGGCCAAGCTGGCCGAAGCCCGCGCCGAGGGTCTGGTGCCGGCCGCCGAATGACGGCGGCCAAATGACGGTGGCCTGATTCGCCCGGCCGTGCTCTGGGGGACAAGACTTTGGATATTCTGGCTTCGCTGCGTTCGGTCATTCATCCCCTCCACCGCGAGGGGGTGAAATTCGTCCTGATCTTCGCGATCGCGACCCTGCTGCTGTTCCTGCTGTGGCGGCCGCTCGGCTGGTTCGGCGTCGTGCTGACGCTGTGGTGCATCTATTTCTTCCGCGATCCGGCGCGGGCGACCCCGGTGCGGCCGGGCCTCGTCGTTTCGCCGGCCGACGGCAAGGTGGTCGATACCGCGCAGGCGGTGCCGCCGGCCGAACTCGGCCTGGGCGCCGAACCGCGCAGCCGTGTCTCGATCTTCATGAGCGTGTTCGACGTCCATGTGAACCGGATCCCGGTCGCGGCCACCATCGACCGCACCGTCTATCGCCCCGGCAAGTTCCTGAACGCGGCCGACGACAAGGCGAGCGACGACAACGAGCGGAACGGGCTGCGCCTGATCCTGGACGACGGCCGCGATCTCGGCGTCGTGCAGATCGCCGGCCTCGTCGCCCGCCGCATCGTCTGCGAGGTTCAGCCGGGCCAGCGGCTCGAGACCGGCACGCGCTTCGGCATCATCCGTTTCGGCAGCCGGCTCGACGTCTACCTGCCGGCGGGGGTGGTTCCCCTGGTGGCGGTCGGCCAGCGCGCCGTCGCGGGCGAGACGGTGATCGCCGATCTCGCCTCGACGGAAGCTGCCAGGCTGGCCGTGGTCGGCTAGCGCGGTTTCCGGCAAAGTGGAAGGCCGGTTTGCCGCTAGAAACCGCGCTATTCAAAGACATCTGAGCCGATTGCCGATTCAGTGAATCGGCAATCGGCTCTAGACTGCAGGCCGGAGGTGGCGGGATGGACGACTGGCAATCCTGGAATGCGGAAGTGATGCGCCGCCGGCGCCGGCTCCGGCTCCGCGAGGGGCGGATCAACAAGCTGCCGGTGCGCAGCCTGCTGCCCAACATCCTGACCACCCTGGCGCTCTGTTCCGGCCTCACCTCGATCCGTTTCGCGATCGAGAGCAAATTCGACCTCGCGGTCGCCGCGATCATGATCGCCGGCCTGTTCGACGGCATCGACGGCCGCGTCGCCCGCCTGCTCAAGGGCACCAGCCGTTTCGGCGCGGAACTCGACTCGCTCTCCGATTTCCTGTCCTTCGGCGTGGCGCCGGTGGTCGTGCTCTATCTCTGGACGCTCGGCGATATCGCCGGCTTCGGCTGGATCGCCGTGCTCTCCCATGCCGTCTGCTGCGCGCTCCGCCTGGCGCGCTTCAACGTGGCGCTGGATGATCCGGACAAGCCGGCCTGGACCGCCGCCTTCTTCACCGGCGTGCCCTCGCCGGCCGGGGCCGCCCTGGTGCTGCTGCCGATCATCGCCAGCTTCAGCCTGGGCGACACTTTCTGCCGCTCGCCCTATCTGGTCGCCGTGGTCGCGGTCGCCGTGGCCTTTCTCATGGTCAGCCGGATCCCGACCCTGTCCTTCAAGCGAATCCGCATCCACCGCGATTTCGTGCTGCCCACCCTGGTCTTTGTCGGCATCGCCACGGCATTGGCGCTGTCCTATCCCTGGCAGGTGCTGGGCACGGTGATCCTCGCCTATGCCATCACCATTCCCCTTGGTCCCATCGCCTATGCCAAGGCGCGGGAGCGGGCGGCGGCCCGTCTGGCGGCCGAGGCGGACACGCCGCCGGGCACCGCGCTCTGACGGCTTTTGTTTGCCATGCGTCGGGCGCGGCCTTGCCATGCTCTCACGGCATGGTTTAAAACGGCCAAGCTGACTTGTTTGCAGGCCCGCAAGCCCGCCACGCCCCCAAATTTGATTTGAATATGGGCGGAACGACGCATATCGTTCCATTGCTCCTCAAAGCGCGGCTCGCAGGGGTCGGTGGTGCCGGCTACGGGCTCGTGTTGTCGAGGGGCGCGCCCGGAAAGCATTTGCGTCGCCGTGGTCGAGCGGCGCGTCTCTAAGGTCTGATCCAGTGCCCAACAACGTCAAAGCGCGTGTCAAGTGGTTCAACAGCATGAAGGGCTTCGGTTTCGTTGCCCCGATCGACGGTTCCCCTGACGCCTTCCTCCACGTCTCCGTCCTCAGCTCTGCCGGTTACGGCGATCTTCCCGACGGGGCGGAACTCACGGTCGATATCGGCGAGGGCCCGCGCGGACCGCAGGTGCAGCGCCTGATCGACGTCGTCGGTGTCGAGCCCGGCTCGGCTCCTCCGCACCGTGCGCCCTTCGGCGATCGTGGCGGCTTCGGCGATCGCGGCGGCTTCGGCGGCCGTGAGCGCAGCGGCGGCTACGGCGAGCGCAGCGGCGGCTACGGCGAGCGTAGCGGCGGTTACGGCGAGCGTAGCGGCGGCTTCGGCGGCGGCGGTGACCGTGGCGGCTTCGGCGGGCGCGAGCGCAGCAGCGCCGGCGCCGGCAGCAGCTTCAACCAGGCCCCGATCGCCGCCCCGGCTTCGGACGCCGAGACGATCAGCGGCACCGTGAAGTGGTTCAAGCCGGAATCCGGCTTCGGCTTCATCGTGGCCGACGACGGCGGCAAGGACGTCTTCATCCACAAGAGCGTGCTGCGCCGTTGCGGTCTCGTCGACCTGCAGGCCCAGCAGCGCGTGAAGATGACCGTGCAGACTGCGCAGAAGGGCCGCGAAGCGACCTGGATCGCCACCATCTGATTTCAGGCACGCCGACCGAAAGGCCGGGATCGAAGGGCCGGACGGGCGACCGTCCGGCCTTTTCGCTTTCTCCGGCCTTTTCGCTTTCAGGGCATCAGGGGTTGTTGGCGGCGGCCTGGAAGGGCGTGGTCAGGTCGCGCCCGGCGAGATCGGCGAGGGTGATCGCGCCGTCGTGATTCGCATCGAGGAAGGCGAAATGCTTGACCGCCGCCTTGTTTGCCTCGCGCCCGTCGATCTGGCCATCGTGATTGAGGTCCATGCGCCGGAATTGCGCCGTGGTCGCCCGGGCGTTGCCGTCGCCCGGCGCCAGCCTGGCCTGCTGGGCCAGCACTTCGGCCAGCGTCAGCACGCCGTCGCCATTGGTGTCGGCCTGGGCGAACAGTCGGTCGACGAACTGGTCGGCCTCGCCCTGGTCGATCTTGCCGTCCGCATTGCGGTCCACCGCGACGAAGAACAGGCGAAGCGCGATCGGCACCTGGGGCGTCGGGGACGCCGGGGCGGCGGCGAGGGCGGCGGTGCCGCTGGCGAGCGCCAGCGCCAAGCCGGCCAGGAGAGGGAATGGACGCATCATGTCTCGACCTTCCGCGCAGGCTCTCGCCGGGTCAAGCCCCACCCTTGCCAGGCCCCGGAAACCTGCTACGAATATGATAAATAATCATAAAGTATAGGGGAGGTTCCATGTACGACTATGTGATCGTAGGCGCCGGTTCGGCGGGCTGTGTGCTGGCCCATCGCCTCTCGGCCGATCCGAAGGTGACCGTCGCCCTGATCGAGGCGGGCGGGCGCGACTGGAATCCCTTCATCCATATGCCGACGGGTATGAAGGTGCTGGTCGGCGGCAAGTCGGTGAACTGGCACTTCGAGACCGAACCGCAGGAACAGATGAACGGGCGCCGCCTGTTCTGGCCGCGCGGCAAGGTGCTGGGCGGTTCCTCCGCGATCAACGGCATGGTCTATATCCGCGGCCACCGCTCGGATTACGACGCCTGGGCGCAATCCGGCTGCCGCGGCTGGTCGTGGGACGAGGTCCTGCCCTATTTCACCCGCTCCGAACACAACGAGCGGGGCGCCGACGGCGCCCATGGCCAGGGCGGCCCCCTGAACGTGCAGGATTTCGCCGAACCCAATCCCCTGGTCGACGTCTTCCTGGCGGCGGGTCAGCAGGCGGGCCTGCCCTTCACGCCCGATTTCAACGACGGCGATCATCTGCTCGGCGTCGGCACCTATCAGCGGACCTGCAAGGACAATCGCCGCTGGTCGACCGCGCGCGCCTTCCTGGGCGCCTCGGAAGGGCGCCGCAACCTCACCATCGTGACCCGCGCCCAGGCGACCAGGGTGCTGGTCGAAGGCGGCCGGGCGGTTGGCGTCGAAGTGGCGCGCGGCCGCCGGCGCGAGACGATCCGGGCTTCGCGCGAGGTGATCCTGTCGGGCGGGGCGGTGAACACGCCGCAGCTCCTGCTGCTCTCAGGGATAGGCCCGGCGGACGAGATCCGCCGCCATGGCATTCCGGTCGTGCTCGACCTGCCCGGCGTCGGCCGGAACCTGCAGGATCACCTCGGCATCGGCCTCTATTATGATTGCCCGGCCAAGGTCTCCTACGACGAGCTGATGACGCCTTGGGGCCAGATATCGACCCTGGCGAAATATTTCCTGACCCGGAAAGGGGCGGGGGCCAGCCATGGCTTCGAGTCCGGCGGCTATGCCTCGTCGCGCCCCGGGCTGGAGGCGCCGGACCTGCAATTCTTCTTCCTGTCCAGCCTGGCGGTCGACCATGGGCGCCAGCATCTGGGCGGCAAGGGCTCGCAGATCGATTTCTATCCGGTGCGTCCCGCCTCGCGCGGCTGGCTCGGCCTGCATTCGGCCGATCCCTTGGCGGCGCCCCTGATCCAGCCGAACTACCTCCAGGTCGGCGACGACCTCGAGGTGATGGTCGACAGCCTGCTGATCGGGCGCGAGATCTTCGCCGCCAAGGCCTTCGACGGTTACCGCGGGCGCGAGGTCCGGCCCGGCCCCGACTTCGGCACAAGGGAAGACCTTCGCCGTTACATCCGCGCCAAGGCGGAGACCGCCTACCACCCGGTCGGCACCGCGCGCATGGGCAACGATGCGATGTCGGTCGTCTCGCCCGAGCTTCGGGTCCACGGCATCGCCGGGCTTCGGGTGGTCGATGCCTCGATCATGCCGAATGTGGTCTCCGGCAATACCAATGCGCCGACCATCATGATCGCCGAAAAGGCGGCCGACATGATCCTGGGCCGGCAAGCCCCGGCCCAGGCCCGCGCCGCCTAGCCTCTCGGAGGCCCACGCGGCCTGAACTCAGCGCGCCCCTTCGGCGTCGCGAAGGCGGAGGTAGAAGGTGCGCAGCGCCTCGGTCACCGGACCGGGGCGCCCGCTGCCGATCGGCCGTCCGTCCAGCATGGTGGCCGGCGTGATGCCGCCGAAGGTGCCGGTGACGAAGGCTTCGTCGGCATTGGCGACGTCGGAGAGGGTGAAATTGCGGATTTCCAGCGGCAGGTTGTTGGCGCGGGCCAGCGCCATGACATGGGCCCGCGTGATGCCGTTGAAGCAATAGTCGCCGCTCGAGGTCACGACCGTGCCGCCCTTCACCATGAAGAAATTGGTGGCGTTACAGCTCGACACGAAGCCGAGCGGGTCGAGCATCAGGGCTTCGTCGGCGCCCGCCTTGATGGCGTGGTTCAAGGCGATGATCAGGTTGAGCCTTGAATGGCTGTTCAGGCGCATGTCGAACATGTCGGCCGGGGTGCAGCGGATCGGCACCGAGGCGAGGTGGAGGCCGCGCTCGAACAGGGCGGGCGAGGGCTCCTTCCATTCGGCGACGATGACCAATGTGGCCGGCCCCACGGTCATGCGCGGGTCCTGGTTCGGCGTCTTCTTGAGGCCGCGGGTGACCATCAGGCGGATGTGGACGCCATCGGTCATATTGTTGGCGACCACCGTCTCGTAGAGGGCGGCGGCGAGTTCGAGCCGGCTCCGCCCGATGTCGAGGTCGATCGCCCGGGCGCCCGCGAAGAGCCGGTCGAGATGGCGGTCCATGAAGGCGATCCGCCCGCGCACCAGGCGGAAACCTTCCCAGACCCCGTCGCCCAGCACGAAGCCGGCATCGAAGACGGAAACCCTGGCCTCGCTCCGCGGCACCAGGGTGCCGTTCACATGGATCAGGACCGTCTCGTTCCGCGGATCGTCGGCATAGGACTGGCTGCCGATGGACATTCTCAATGTGCTCCTGTCAGGCGGTGGCGGCGCAGGCGTTCGTAATAGACGCGCGCTTCTTCGATCAGGTCGTCAAAGCCGGGCGGCGGCGCCTTGGCCGGGCCGGGCGGTGAAAAGCCGGTGGAGGCTTCGACGGCACCATACCAATGGGGCGCCCAGACCCCGTCGCTGGCGCGCCGGCCTGGCGGCCAAGACAGCATGGCGGGATCGAAGGTGATGCCAACCGCGGCGCAGAGGGCGCGCAGCATGGCTTCCGGTGCTGCCTGGACGTCGCGCCCCTCGATCACCGGCGGCGCATGGCCCAGCCGGTCGGCCGCACGCTCGAAAATCTCCGCCTGCTCGCGGATGCCGATGTCGGCCAGAGTCACCGCGTCCCGCTTCTCGAGATAGGAGGCGACGACCTCGACCGGATCGCGGATCAGGAAGCAGTTCACCACACGGTCGAGCCAGCCGCGCTCGACCGCGGGCAGCAGGTGGTGGGTCATATGCTTCTGGTAATGGATATGGCCCTTGTCGAGCGGCGCCTCGGTCAGGCCGGCGACCACGCGTCTCCAGTCGCAGTCCATGGCGGCGACGATCGTGTCCCGCCCCGGATGGTCGATCCCGGTTTCCGCGAGATAGAAGCCGTAGAGCGGTTCGTCGACCACGCTGCAATCGGCCCGGTTCTCGAAGGCACGCATCATCGCGGTCGAGATGTTGCGCGGGCCGGACCACATGGCGATGCGAAGGGGGCTGGTCGGGGACAAGATGGGCCGGTCGTAGCTGTCGGGCGGTCAGTATTGCGCAAACCGCCCTGCCGCTCCATCGCCCTTCGCCGGCGCAATCCGTGATCTGCGTGCAACACATGGATAATGCGCCGGCCGGGGGGAACATGGCGCCGCTCCCCGCATTGGATCTTTCGAATGGTGGCAAGGGCCGCCGCGGGTTCGGGTGAACGGCGATGGTGCAGCGGATCTTGGTGGTGGAGGACGAGGCGTTCATCGCCTTCTTCCTCGATGCCGTGCTGACGGATGCGGGTTTCGAGGTGATCGGCCCGGTCGACGACGCGCGCGCCGCCATCCGTGTCGCCAGGGAAGAACGTCCCGACCTCGCCCTGATGGATATCCGCCTCAAGGGCGATCTCGACGGCGTCTCCGCGACCCGTACCCTGGTGCAGACGCTGGGCGTGCCCGTGGTGGTGGTCAGCGCCAATGCCGACCAGGCGCGCGACGACTTGAGGCCCCTGACCCGCCATGTTCTGGGCAAGCCCGTCGCCGGGGACGAGCTGGTCGCCACCGTGCGCCGGGCGCTGGCCGCCTGAAGACCACCGGAAAAGTCACGAAAACGCTGCATCGGAGCCGCTTTCCGCGTATGAGGAAAGCATGAGTCGGACCGATGCCGAGACCGTCGTACCGGCCGGCCAGGGTGCAGCCGTTTCCACGGCGCATTCGCCGGCCGCCTATATGCTGGGGGTTGCAGCCCTCTGCGTGATCGTGCTGGTGTCCACCCTGTGGACCGCCTTGGCGCAGCCCTGGCTTGGCATCACCCTGGCGCAGGGGCAGAAGGGAATTCCCGCCATCGTCGCGGTCGAGGACGGCGGGCCGGTCGCCGCCTCGGCGCTCGACCATCAGCTGCTCTCTGTCGCTGGGCCGATCGGCCGCGGTGTCGCCCTGGTGAACGACGATCTGACCGAAGAGGCGGATTTCCTGGGCAGCTATGACGCGCTTCGCCAATTTTTCGCGCGCCAGGACCAGCTCGCGGGCATTCTCGCGGCCGGCGGTCCGGTTCGCCTGACCCTCGACAACGGCACGGTGATCGAGGCGATGCCGGGGGCGCGGCCACTTGGCACACTGCCGGTCGCCTTCTGGGTGCAATATCTGACCGGGGCGGGGGCCTTGCTGATCGCCGGCTGGGTCTGGGCGATCCGCCCGCGCGACGCGGCGCCGCGCATTTTCCTGCTCTCGGGCCTGTGCATGATCGCCTCGACCCATGCGGCGGCGATCTACAGCACGCGCGAACTGGCGATCGACGGCACCCTGTTCCGCTTCCTCTCATGCCTGAATTTCGGCGGCTCGCTCGGCTTCGGCGGTGCCGCCATCGCCCTCTTCCTGCTCTATCCGAAGGCGTTGGTGCCGATCCGGCAACTGCTTTGGCTGCCGGTGGCGCTGGCCCTGGTGATGGTGCTGGACATCGCCCAGGTGCTCCACAGCGTGAGCCTGGTGCATTACGTGCCGACCGCCTTCGAAATGGCGCTGATCGTCGTCCTGGTCGGGGTGCAATGGCGCGTCAACCGGGGCGATCCGACGGCGCGGGCAGCACTCGCCTGGCTCGGACTCACCATCATCGTCGGCGCCGGCTGCTTCATCCTGATCATCGCGGCCCCGCTGCTGATCGACCGTCAGCCGTCGATGTCGCAAGGCCATGCCTTCGGCTTCTTCCTGGCCGTCTATATCGGCCTGGCGCTCGGCTTGCGCCGCTATCGCCTGTTCGAGATCGGCGAATGGTCGTTCCGGGTGCTGTTCTATGGCGGTGCCGTGCTCGCCATGCTGCTGCTCGACGCGGGGATGCTCTATGTCCTGCATCTCCGGCCGGAGCCGTCGATGGGCCTCGCCCTGATCGCGGTCGGTTTCCTCTATCTGCCGTTCCGCGACGCCGCCTGGCGCCGGGTCGTGGCGCGGCGGCGCATGTCGGAATCGGAACTGTTCGGCGCGGCCGCCGCGGTCGCCTTCACAGCATCGGCGGTCGAGCGCGCGGGCCGCTGGCAGGCTCTGCTGCGGCGCCTGTTCGATCCCCTCGAGGTGGTGGCGCTGGAGCATTTCGCCGGTCCCGTCCGGGTCGGCCGCGACGGCACCGAACTGCTGCTGCCGCCGACTGCCGGGGCACCGGCTCTGGCGCTACGCTATCCCTGGGGCGGCCGGGCATTGTTCGGCCCGGCGCACCTCGACCTCGCCCGGCAACTGACCGACCTGGTCGGCCATGCCGATCGCAGCCGCGACGCCTATGACCGCGGCGCCGCGGCCGAGCGTCAACGTATCTCGCGCGATCTGCACGACGATGTCGGCGCCCGCCTGCTGGCCGGGCTGCACAAGCCAGACGTGGCCCAGGTGCGCAAGATCCTGCGCGAGGCGATCGCCGACGTGCGCACCATCGCCAGCGCCCTGGCCGGCGACCGCCTGCCGCTGGCGACCGTGCTGGCCGACCTCCGCCATGAGACGGCCGAGCGGCTGGAGGCGGCCGGCGTCGCGCTGGACTGGCCGCCGGCCGCCGACGATGATGGGCCGATGTTGGATTACGTCCTCTATCACAACCTGGTGTCGGCCTTGCGCGAGATCTTCTCCAACGTGATTCGCCACGCCCATGCGACGCGGGTGCGGGTCGCCCTCGACCTCTGCCCCGACCGGCTGGACGTCGAAGTGTCGGACGACGGCGTGGGCCTGCCCGCCGGCGCCCGCCCGCGCGGCAACGGCCTCGCCAATATCGCCCAGCGCCTGCGCGAGGCGGGCGGGCGGCTGGAATTCCCGGCGGTCGAGCGCGGCCTTGCCGTGCGCCTGGTGGTGCCCCTGAAGGGCGCCGGGGGGCGGGCATGAGCGGGGCGAACAACCGCCTCGGCCTGGTGGTCGAGGACCTGGACGAGACGCGCGACTTCCTCGCCGCCTGCCTGACCGAAGCCCTGCCCGGCATGTCGGTGTCGACGGTCGGCGACCTCGCCTCGGCGCGGGCCTGGGTCGCGGAACGTCTGACGCCGGCCACGGTCGCCGTGGTGCTGGTCGACCTCGGCCTGCCGGACGGCAGCGGCATCGACTTGATCCGTCTGCTGGCCGACCGCTACCCCGCCGCCCTGCCGGTGGTGACCACCATCTTCGACGACGATCGCCATCTGTTCGACGCCATCGCCGCCGGTGCCCAGGGCTATCTCCTGAAGGACCAGGACGCGCCCGCCCTGGTTACCTATCTCCGCCGCATCGACGGCGGGGAACAGCCCCTATCGCCCTCGATCGCCCGGCGCATCCTGGGCCATTTCCGCCGTCCCACGCCGGCGCCCGAGACGGCGCTGACCCCGCGCGAGACCGACGTGCTGCAACTGATCGGCCGCGGCCTGCGGGTGAACGAGGCAGCGTCCATCCTGGGCCTGACCGACCATACGGTGGCGGGCTACGTCAAATCGATCTATCGCAAGCTGAATGTCTCGTCCCGCGCCGAAGCGGCGCTGGAGGCGGCGCGTCTGGGCTTGGTCTGAGATGCAACCTTCCCCCCTGTTCCGGGGGTTCCGTCGCGTCCGCCTTGGATCTTAACTGTCGGCGACGGATCCGTCCGTCTACGGCGTGTCCCTTCCGGCCGTTCCGGCAGGTGCCCGTTTCCAGTACCGGGGGGTTCTGGAGATGGCGCCGGCGGATCATGGTGGAAGGACCGCCTCGGCAGTTTGCCCCTGCCGGGGTGGCCCTGGCCTCTGGGGGGAGGCCAGGACGCCGGAGGGGCAAGCCCTCAGTGTTTCGCGGCGCTCACCACGACATCGATGATGCGGTCCTGCACCTCGGGGGCCAGATAGGGGTGCATGGGCAGGCTCAGCACCTTGCCCGCCAGCTTCTCCGAGACGGGAACGCCGCCCGGGCCGGCCGGGTAATGCTTGTAGCCGAGCTGGTGGCTCAGCGGGATCGGGTAGTAGATCGCGGTCGGCACGCCCGCGTCCTTGCAGGCGGCGGCGATCTTGGCGCGGTCTTCGAACAGCAGCGTATATTGCGCCCAGACGCTGGTCGCCCCGGCGATCAGGCGCGGCACCCGGGCGACTTCGGCGAGGCCGGCATTGTAGCGGTTGGCGATCCGGTCGCGCGCCTCGATCTCGTCCGGGAAAATCTTCAGCTTCTCGAGCAGCACGGCGGCCTGCATCGTGTCGAGCCGGCCGTTGATGCCGATCCGCACGTTCTCGTATTTGTCCGTGCCCTGGCCGTGGATGCGGACCGAGCGCAGCACTTCGATCAGCTCGTCGTCGTCGGTGAAGACGGCGCCGCCGTCGCCATAGCAGCCGAGCGGCTTCGCCGGGAAGAAGCTGGTCGCGGTCGCCAGGCCATAGGTACCGACCGAACGGTTGTTCAGCTTGGCGCCGAAGCTCTGCGCCGCATCGGACATGAGCCACAGGCCCTCGGCCTCGGCGATCGGCAGGATCGCGGCATAGTCCGCCGGCTGGCCGAAGAGGTCGACCGGGATCACCGCGACCGGACGGAGTCCGCTCTCCCGCGCCCATTTGATCGACGCGGCGAGATGGGCCGGGTCCATGTTGAAAGTGTCTTCCAGGACGTCGACGAAGACCGGCGTGGCGCCGACCCAGGCCACCACTTCGGCCGTGGCGACGAAGGTGAAGGCGGGCACGAAGACGGCATCACCGGGGCCTACCCCCTTGGCCATCAGGACGAGGCCCAGGGCATCGGTCCCGTTGGCGCAGGAGAGAACATGTTTGGCGCCGCAGAAGGCGCCGAGCTGCTTCTCCAGTTCGGCGACCTCGGGCCCCATGATATAGGCGCCGTGGTTGACCACCTTCAGGATCGCTTCGTCCACGGCGGCACCCATGCGGGCGCGCTGCGTCTTCAGGTCGATGAAGGGAATGGGGGCGGCGGTCATGATCGGATCCTTCGAGTCGCGACGCGGCAGGGATGGCTACGGTTTGGCCGATCGCAGGCCCGGCCGCAAGCCCGAGCCTTGCATGGCAGCCCGAAACAAAGCGGGCGGATTCAGCCGCGACCGAACCAATGCTGCAAGGCGATCGCGGCGGCCACCGTGGCGTTCAGGGATTCGACGGCGCCCGTGGTCGGGATGCCCAGGCGCTGCACGGCGAGATCGGCGGGCACGCCCTGGCCTTCCTCGCCCAGCACCAGGCGGAGGTCGTCCGGCCAGGCAAAGCGCGTGAGATCGCTGCCGCCGCCGTCGAGCGCGAAAACCGGGCCGGCCGCCGTGGCCAGCGCGGCCCAGGCGCCGACGCGGGCGAAGTCGAGGCGGAAGACGGCATTGGCGGCGGCGCGGAGACACTTCGGATGCCAGGGACTGGCGGCTTCCGGCAGCAGCAGGACGCGCTTCACGCCGAAGGCCGCGGCGGAGCGGAGCAGGGCGCCCAGATTGGCCGGATCGCCCAGGGCGCAGACGAGTTCGAGGCCGTGCGGGGGGGCTGAGAGATCGGCCAGGGCGAGGGGCGGCACCGTGCCGACCAGGATCGGCAGCCGGGTGCCCGAAACATCGAGCCGGTCGAACAGCGGCCGGGCCAGGAGGTGGCGCGTCACCTGATCGGGCAGCAGCGGGGCGATCGCGTCGAGGGCGGCCTGATCGGGTGCCAGCACGGCGGTGAAGCGCTCCGGCACCAGGGCCAGGGCTTCCGGCACGGTCTTCCGCCCGGCCAGCAGGAAGGCACCGTGCTTCTTGATGCCGCGCGCGTCGAGCAGGCGTTCCCAGGTGCGGAAACGCTCGTTCGCCTCGCTGTCGATCGGGATGGTCCGGGCCATCTCAGATCGTCATCTGGGTGCCGAGCTCGATCACCCGGTCGGACGGGATCTGGAAGAATTCCGTGGCGTCGGCGGCATTGCGGGCGAGCGAGATATAGATCCGGTCCTGCCACAACGGCATACCCGCACCCGGATGAGCCCGGAGCGAGCGCCTTCCCAAGAAGAAGGACGTGTTCATGATGTCGTATTTGAGGCCCAGCTTGCGGGCCGCGGCCAAGGCGCGGGGCAGGTTCGGGCTCTCCATGAAGCCATAGGAGACCCGCATCATCATGATCCGCGGGCTCAGCGACTGCACGCTCACGCGCGCCTCGGGATCGACGCGGGGTTCCTGCGCCACCTCGATGGTCACGATGACGTTCTGCTCGTGCAGCACCTTGTTATGCTTCAGGTTGTGCATCAGGGCGACCGGCGCCACGTTGGGCGTCGAGGTCAGGAACATGGCGGTGCCCGGCACCTGGTGCGGCTGGCTCTTCTCCAGCATGGCGACGACGTCCATCAGGGGCAGGCTGTCGCGCCGCGATTTCTCGGCCAGGATGGTGGTGCCCTTGACCCAGGTCACCATGATCAGGCCGAGGGTGCCGCCGAGCGCCAGCGGCATCCAGCCGCCTTCGGCGACCTTCAGCAGATTGGCGCCGAGGAAGGTCACGTCGATCAGCAGGAAGGGCGTGATCACCAGGATGGAGACGGCGAGCGGCCAGCGCCAGCGATAGCGCATGACGACGAAGAGCAGCAGGGCGGTCACCACCATGGTGCCGGTGACCGCGATGCCATAGGCCGAAGCGAGCTTGCCCGAGGACTGGAAGGCCAGCACCAGGATGATGACGGCGACGCAGAGGAGCTTGTTCACCCGCGGCAGATAGATCTGGCCCATATGCTCGCCCGAAGTATGGCGGATCTCCATGCGCGGCAGGATGCCGAGCTGGATCGCCTGACGGGTCAGCGAATAGGCGCCGGTGATGACGGCCTGGGCCGCGATCACGGTGGCCGCGGTGGCCAGCAGCACGAGGGGCAGCAAGGCCCAGTCGGGCACCAGCAGGAAGAACGGATTTTCCAGCGTCTTCGGGTCTGACAGCACCAGGGCGCCCTGGCCCAGATAGTTCAGGGTCAGCGAGGGAAACACCAGGCCGAGCCAGGCGAGGCGGATGGGCGCCCGGCCGAAATGGCCGAGGTCGGCGTAGAGCGCTTCGGCACCGGTGACCGCCAGCAGGACGGAACCGAGCGCGATCACGCCGACGGTCTCGTGGCGGATCAGGAAATCGACGGCATAGGCGGGGTTGAAGGCCAGCAGCACGGCCGGATGGTCGAACAGGTGGCTGGCGCCTGCGACCGCGATGGCGATGAACCAGACCGTGGTGATCGGCCCGAAGAAGGTGGCGACCTTGGCCGTGCCCCGGCTCTGGACATAGAAGAGCGCGAAGATGATGGCGATCGTGATGACCAGGACATAATGGTCGAAGGCCGGCGTCACCAGCTTGAGGCCCTCGACCGCCGAGAGCACCGAGATCGCCGGCGTGATCACGGCATCGCCATAGAACAGCGAGGCGCCGATGATGCCGAGCATGAGCACGAAGGCGGAGCGCCGCGCCATGGCCCGCCGGGCCAGCGCCATGAGCGAGAGAATGCCGCCTTCGCCATTGTTGTCGGCCCGGAGCAGCAGGACGACATATTTCATGGTCACGATCAGGATCAGCGACCACAGGATGAGCGAGAGCACGCCGAGCACCATGGGCTCGGTCACCGGCTCGATCGACGCGGTATGCAGCAGCGCTTCGCGGAAGGCGTAGAGGGGGCTCGTGCCGATGTCGCCATAGACGACGCCGATACTGCCCAGCGTCAAGGACCACAGGCGGACCTTGGCCGCATCGGCACCTTGGTCGCCGGCGGGCTTGCCGTTGGCGGCATTGCTCATCGCGTGCTCCAGTTCCTGTTCCGGTGATCTTGGGGCGGTGGGTCGGGGGCGCATAGACCGTTTTGCATCGCAGCGGAAGTTTCCGCCCCGTTTGTCGGACTATCCACTCGGACGGTTAACCTTCGATTTCCTCGCGCAGCATTTCGAGGGCGAGCCATTCATCCTCGGCCGCGGTCAGTTCGCCTTGCGCTGCCTCAATCCGTGCCGCCGTCTTCTGGAAGGCCGCGGGGTCGCGGGCGAACAGGCTGCCGTCGGCGAGCTTGGCCTGAAGCCCGGCGATCTCGCTGCCCAATGCCTCGATCCGCTTGGGCAGGGTTTCCAGCGCGTGCTTCTCCTTGAAGGAGAGCTTGCGTTTCGCGGACGCGCGGGCGGCTGGTTCCGCTGCGAGGGTGGATTTGGTGGCGGTCGGGGCGGTACCCTCGCGCGCGGCGACGCCATGGCCGCGCTGCGCCACCATGTCGCTGTAGCCGCCGGCATATTCGATCCAGCGCCCCGGCCCCTCGTAGGCCAGGATGGAGGTCGCGATGCGGTCCAGAAAGTCGCGGTCATGGCTGACCAGCAGGACGGTGCCGGTATAGTCGGCCAGGATCTCCTCGAGCAGGTCGAGGGTTTCGAGGTCGAGGTCGTTGGTCGGCTCGTCGAGAACCAGGAGATTCGACGGCTTGGCCAGGGCGCGCGCCAGCATGACCCGGCCGCGCTCCCCGCCCGACAGCACGCCGAGCGGTGTCCGCGCCTGTTCCGGCCCGAACAGGAAGTCCTTCATGTAGCCGATGACATGCTTGTAGCTGCCGGCGACCTCGACCTGGTCGCTGCCGCCGCCGGTCAGGGCGTCCTGCAGCGTCGTCGTGGGCGAGAGGGATTCGCGCTTCTGGTCCAGGGTCACCATCTGGAGATTGGTGCCCAGCTTGACCTCGCCCGCATCGGGGGCGAGCGCGCCGGTCAGCAGGTTGATCAGCGTCGTCTTGCCGGCGCCGTTCGGCCCGACGATGCCGAGCCGGTCGCCGCGTTTGAGGCGGAGCGACAGGTCGGTGATGATCGGCCTTCCGTCGAAGCCCTTGGAGACATGTTTCGCCTCGACCACCGTCTTGCCCGAGGTCTCGCCCTCGCCCAGCGCCATCTTGACGGTGCCGACCGCCTTGCGTTCCTCGCGTCGGGCGCGGCGCATGGTGTGGAGTTCGCCGAGGCGGCGCATGTTGCGCTTGCGCCGGCCCGAGACGCCGTGACGCAGCCAGTCCAGCTCGGCCACGATCTTGCGGTCGAGCTTGTGGCGTTCCTTTTCTTCCTGCTCGAAGACGTCGTCGCGCCAGTCCTCGAAGGCGGCGAAGCCGCGCTCGGTGCGCCGTGCCGTGCCGCGGTCGAGCCACACGGTGGCGCGGGAGAGGGCGGTCAGGAAGCGGCGGTCGTGGCTGATCAGGACGAGGGCGGAACGGCTCGCCCGCAATTCTTCTTCCAGCCATTCGATGGCCGGCAGGTCCAGGTGATTGGTCGGCTCGTCCAGGAGCAGGATGTCCGGCTCCGGCGCCAGGGTGCGGGCCAGGGCCGCGCGGCGGATCTCGCCGCCGGAGAGGCTCTTCGGATCCTCCGCCCCGGTCATGCCGAGCGCTTCGAGCAGGCTCCTCGCCCGGTGGTGGTCGTCGCCCGGCGCGAGCCCGGCCTCGACATAGGCGAGCACGTCGGCAAAGCCCGAGAGATCCGGTTCCTGCGGCAGGTAGCGGATGGTGACGCCCGCCTGCAGCACGCGCTCGCCCCGATCGGGCTCGATCAGGCCGGCGGCGATCTTCAGCAGCGTCGACTTGCCGGAGCCGTTGCGCCCGACCAGGCACAGCCGGTCGCCTTCGCCGACCACCAATTCGGCGCCGTCGATCACAGGGGGGCCACCGTAGCCGAGGTGGATATCGCGGAGGGTGAGGAGGGGAGCTGCCATGGTCGTCGCGACCGTGCATAGCCGGGCCCGGCCCCCAGATCAACCACGACGGCCGCCCCCGGCTTTCGTCGTAAACGACAGCACTATTGACCTTTCTGCCGGAACCCGGCATTTATATGCGCCAGACCGCAAGGGACGCTAATAAAATGACCGCCGAGAAGATTGATTGGCAACAATGTTTCGCAAGCCGGGCGAGCCGGATGAACGCCTCGGAAATCCGCGAGTTGCTGAAGCTACTGGACCAGCCGGACATCATCTCTTTTGCCGGCGGCATTCCCGATCCCGCGCAATTCCCGACCCAGGCGATCCGCGACGCCTATGCCGCGATCCTGAGCGATCCGGCCAAGGCGGCGCAGGCCCTGCAATATTCGGTTTCGGAAGGCTATCTGCCGCTGCGGGGCTGGATCCGGCGCCATATGGAAGCCTTGGGCGTGCCCTGCACCGAAGCCAACATCATGATCACGGCGGGCTCGCAGCAGGCGCTCGACTTCATCGGCAAGCTGTTCCTCTCGGCTGGCGACACGGCGCTGGTCACTGCACCGACCTATCTCGGTGCGCTGCAGGCCTTCAACGCCTATGAGCCGCGCTACGACACCCTGGGCCTCGAAGGCGGCAATCGCACGCCGGAGAGCTATCGCGAGGCTGCGGCAGCCAACGGCGGACGTGTCGGCCTCGCCTATCTGGTCGCCGATTTTGCCAATCCGTCGGGCGAGACGGTCTCGCTCCCGGCCCGTCAGGACCTGCTGACCCTGGCCGAGGCGCTGGATACGATCGTGGTCGAAGACGCGGCCTACCAGGCGCTCCGCTACGACGGCGAGGCGGTGCCGCCGCTGCTCGCCCTCGACATCGCCCGCTCGGGCGGGATCGAGGCCAGCCGCACGCTCTATTGCGGCACCTTCTCCAAGACGCTGGCCCCGGCGCTCCGCGTCGGCTGGGTGTGCGGCGCTTCGGCGGCGATCGCCAAGCTGGTCCTGGCCAAGCAGGCGGCGGACCTCCACTGCGCGACGATCAATCAGATGGTGATGCACCAGGCCGCCGAAGCGGTCTACGAGAGCCAGGTCGCCTCGAACCGCAAGGTCTACAAGGAGCGGCGCGACGCCATGCTGGCGGCGCTCGCCCGCCACATGCCGGAAAACGTGAGCTGGACCCGGCCCGAGGGTGGCATGTTCATCTGGGTCACACTGCCGGCCGGGATCGACGGCGCCGACCTCCTGGCGCAGGCGATCAAGGACTGCCGCATCGCTTTCGTGCCGGGCGGCGCCTTCTACGGCGAAGGGCGCCAGAACAACAAGCTGCGCCTCTCCTTCTCGCTCTCGACTCCGGCACAGATCGAGGAAGGAATGGCGCGCCTGGGCGCCTTGCTCCGGCGCCTCGGCTGAGCCGCGCCTGCCGCGCCGCCGCCATCGTGCGGCGGCCGGCGCGCCTTCAAAACTGCCACCGAAACGGTGATAGTTGCTGTCGCCAATTTGATCATTTCAGCGCCTCGCCGGTCGGCTCCGGTCCGATTTTGCTGATTGAGTGCAACATGCAAGAAGTGAGGCGGTGGGGCTGGCGACGATCGTTCGCCAAGTCGGCGGGTAATTGTGCCGATCAGGTGGCATCTCCTCGCCATCCCGATTTCAATTGACCAAGCAATAAACGCTAATTCGAGCACAGTCTCTGAATGTATTCGCCGGGATTGGGCGGCCGGGACACCGTGCCGCGGGGCTTGGCGGAAATGCGGGCCTTGCCCCCCTCGAGGGGCGGCCGATCATTTCGATTCAGGGGCTGACGAAACATGAAACTCCGGGCAGTTTGGACATCGACGGCGATTGCCGCGGCCGTCGCGGCCGCAGGCTTGGCGGGTGCGCAGGACGCCGTCCCGGTTTCGGGCGATCAGCTCGGCACCGGCAAGGGCGTCGAGGAGACCAATGCCCAGCTCAGCCTGTTCGGCGGCGGGGACGAGAACGGCGGCATCTACGGTGGCGCCCCCAGCCTGACCATCCCGCTGGGTGACAACGGCGGACTGCAGCTCGACGGTATCGCCGGCGTGGTGGCGGACGACGTCGGCTTTGCCGGCGGCGCTGCCCAGCTGTTCTACCGCGATCCGCAGAAGTTCATGGTCGGCGTGGTCGGCGCCGGCTACTATATCGACAGCTACGCCCAGTATACCGTCGCCGGCATCAGCGAATATTACCTCGACAACATCACCCTCGAGGCGACGGTCGGCTATACCACCGGCAAGGTCCTGCCCGACCAGGCCTACGGCCGCGTCGGCCTGTCGATCTACACCAATCCGAACCTCCGCCTGGGCGGTGGCCTGTCCTATTCCGAGACCAACGAGTTCGGCGGCGACATCCAGATCGAGGCCCTGCTGACCGACATCCCGGGCATGGCCCTGTTCGCCACCGGCGCCTTCGACAATGCCGGCGCCACCGGCTACGGCGGTGTCCGCTTCTACTTCAACAGCGGCACCAACCTGATGTCCGACGATCGCACCAAGCAGGCGAGCGGCGGTCCGACCCTGATCGACATCCAGCGCAAGCTGCTGCGCCAGAACTTCTTCATGACCGATCCCATCGGCTTCGGCCTGCGGCAGATCAGCCGCGCCGGTGGCGCCACCAAGCCGGGCGGCGACGATTACGGCGACATCACCCCGCCGCCGCCCCCGCCGCCGGCCAACACCTGCGCCGACTTGATCTGCACCGTGCAGGACACGGTCGGTCAGCTCGCCGATCAGACCCTGATCAGTCCGATCACCGACCTGATCAACGGCCTGGTCGATCCGGCCGGCGGCACCCTGAGCGCGCTGACCGGCCCGCTGGCCGATCTGACCAACGCCGGTTCGGGCGCGCTCGGCGCCCTCACCGACGTCGTGCAGGGTCTGGTCGGTACCAATGATTCGGCGCTGACCCCGCTGATCGACGCGCTGAACACCGTGCTCCAGGGGCTCTCCGGTGGCGCCGATCCGACCCAGATCACCGACCAGCTGGCCGCCCTGCCGGGTGCCGATCAGCTCACCGGCCTGCTCGGCGGCCTGCTGCCCTGAGGTATCGGTCTTCACCTTCGAAAGGGCGGCTTCGGCCGCCCTTTCTGCTTTCGGGGCTAAAAAGAACGGCGCCGAGGATCGCTCCTGGCGCCGTCAGTCGGTTCGGCGGCGGGCGCCGAACAGCGTGCATAAGGGCTCACACGCCAGTCTTAGATACAGTGACACAGCATTACTTGTCATCCGTCAAAATCGACAACAATCGCCATAACGAACGGACTTCGGGCGTAAGCCCGGGACGCCGCGAGAGGGGGCGGGGGAGGGGGCCGATCAGGCCGGCTTGGCGGTGGCGGCCAGGAAGACCTGTGCCATGGCGGCAAAAGATTCTGTGCTGATCGCGTCGAGCCGCAGCGTGTCGCGCAGCTCGGGCAGCGCGAAATTGATCGCCGAAATGCCGACCAGGGCCGCAATCATCAGCGAGGGCGGCACGGCGCCCGCGATGCCCAGGTTCCGCGCCGCCTCGATGTGGCGATTGAAACCCTGGACGACCGGGTTCAGGAAATTGTCCGACAGCCATTGCAGGCGCTCGCCGCCGGCCGGCGATTCCCCGAACACGATCTGGATGTGCTCGGGATGGGAGACGCAGAAATCGGCATAGTTGCGAACCAGGGTCGACAGGCTGGTCACGGCCTGTTCTGCCGTTTCGGGCAGGGGCACCGCCTCGGGCGAGGGCATGGCCTCGAAGATGGCGGCGACCGCTGCCTGCCACAGCTCGAGCTTGGTCGAGAAATGATAGCCGAGATGGCCCAGTTCGATGCCGGTGCGGGCCGCGATGGCGCGCAGGGAGGCCCCGCCATAGCCATGGGCGGCGAATTCGGCGATCGCCGATTCGAGGATGGCGCTGCGCAGGGCCTGGGTGCGCTCTTCCCGGTCGGTGGCCGGCCGGGGGCGGGCACGCAGGCGCCGGGCCGGCGCGCGGGACGGGGGCGAGTCGGTCATGGCAACGCAACAACTCCTCTCGTCTGCAGTCGGCGCCGTCCACAGTCGGGTGCGT
>NZ_JBAZKR010000039.1:0-39301 GCF_041650655.1 Zavarzinia sp. | reverse complement strand
CATCAAGCTCGCTCGCGCCCTGGCCGAAAGGGGCGTCGAACAGCATCTGATCGTGAACGAGGGCGCCCAACTGACCGAGGACGCCCGGGCGACCGGCCTGCCCCTGACCACGCTGCCGGTCAGCAAATGGTTCGACCTCAGGGGCCGCCTCCTGCTGCGCCGGACCCTGAAGCAACAGCAGCCGGACATCGTGATGGCCTGGATGAACCGCGCCGCGCGCCGCCTGCCGCGCGGGCCCTGGGTCGGTGTCGGCCGGCTGGGCGGCTGGTACCCGGTGCACAACTACAAGAGCTGCGACTGGCTGATCGGCAATACGCCCGGCATCGTGAAGCATATCGTCGACGACGGCTGGCCGGCCGAGCGGGCCGTGCTGATCACCAATTTCGGCGAGCTGCCGGACCAGCCGGCGGCAGAGCGCGCGACGCTGGAGGTGCCGCCCGGCGCCTTCCTGATCATGGCCCTCGGCCGGCTCGACTTTTCCAAGGGCTTCGACGTGCTGATCGACGCCATGGCCCGCCTGCCCGGCCATGTGCACCTCAGGATCGCCGGGCGCGGCCCGGTCGAGGAGGATCTGAAGCGCCGGGTAGCGGCGGCCGGCCTCGGCGAGCGGATCCGCTTCCTCGGCTGGCGCACCGACCAGGCGGCGCTGCTGAAGGCGGCCGACCTCTGCGTCTTTCCGTCGCGCGAAGAACCGCTCGGCAATGTCACGCTGGAAGCCTGGAGCGTCGGCCTGCCGGTCGTCACCACCCGCTGCGAGGGCCAGGCCTGGCTGGTGCAGGACGGGGTCAACGGGCTACAGGCCGATCCGGGCGACGTCGAGGGCCTGGCGGCGGCGATCCGCCGCGCCATGGACGACGAGAACCTGCGCCGCGCGATCGCCGCGGCCGGCCGCGAGACCTGGCGGCAGAATTATTCGAAGCAGGTGATCTGCGACCGCTACCTCGACTTCTTCGCCCGCGTTCAGAGGAAGCCGAACAGCTTGTAGCCGGTCTTCCGCTTGGCGTCCTTCCAGCACATGTGGAAGAACAGGACGGTGGTCCAGAGCGACATGGGCGGCAGCTTCTTACGCACCCGGAAACAGCCCATCGTATAGCGCCAGCGCTGGCGGATCCGCTCGGCCAGGCTCTTCGCGGTATAGAGCGTCGGCGAGCTGGAACCCCGATAGAAGTGATAGGCCGGCCCCTCGACATAGGCGACCATGTCGCGCACCACGAATTCGGCGATCGTATAGGAGGCGGCGCACCAGGGCGTGCCCAGCTCGGGCCAGCGGCGCAGCATGATCTCCGCCCCGCCCCTGGAGCGGACGACGCCGTAGAACCATTCGGAGGGGAAATGCAGGCTGCCCGGCGGCTTGCCCCGGGCGATCCGCTCGGCGAAGCCGAAGATATTGGGCTTGGGCGTCAGCCGCTCCCGCCCCTCGGGCGAGATCCGCTCGGCGGCGCCGACCGCCAGCATCTTGGTGGGGTCGGCCTCCAATGCGGCGAGCAGGCGCGAGAGGAAGTCCGGGCTCGACTTGTCGTCGGCCGCGCGCAGGCAGAAATATTCGCCCATCGAAGCGGCCAGGCCGATCGTATGGACGAAATTGTCGATCACGCCGAGGTGCTTCTGGTTCGGGATCACCTGGAAGCGGGGGTCGCGGGCACAGAAGGCCTCTGCGATCTGCCGCGTCTCGTCGGTCGAGCCGTTCTCGACGATGATGGCGCGAAAATCGCGGCAGTCCTGGTCGGCGATACACTGAAGGGCGCCTTCGAGCGTGCGTGCGCCGTTGTAGACCGGGAAGGCGACCACCAGTTTCGCCGCCGGCATGGTCTGCATGGTCATGGCGCCTCCCAGGCGGGGCTGCTGCGCAGCAGGCCGCAGGCCAGGAGATCGGCGCTGGAGCGATAGCGGCGCGAGCCTTCGTAAAGCGCCGGCCTGGCGAATTTCTCGGGCTGGGCCAGCATGGCGTGATAATGGACGCTGCCCTTGGCGTGCTGGCCGCGCGCCGCCTTATAGGCGGTCTCGGCCGCGACATCGATATATTTGAAATGCAGCAAGGCACCCCAGACGTCACCCAGCGCGACCCGCGGGGTCAGCGAATGCGGCCCGCCCGGGAAAGCCATGCCGTCGCGCCAACGGACCAGCGGCACCTTGCTCATGACCAGCGGCGGCCGGGGGAAGCGGCGCTTCACCAGGCCGTTCACCAGTTGCAGGCAGAAGGCTTCGAGCGGCCCCGGCATCAGCGTGCGGTCGAGGCCCTGGAAGCGCCGGATCAGCCAGCGCTGGAAGGCGTTCGGCGGGTTGCGGCGCTCGAACAGGCGCTCCCGCGTACCGCCCAGGAGGTCGAGGCCGGGGGTCGGGAAGCGGCGGAGATGCTTGGACGAAGGCGGCGCCAGGCGGAAACCGTCGCCGTCGAACCAGGGAAAATGCTCCAGCATCGATTCGCCCCGGCGATAGGCGCTCCGGTCCAGCGCCTCGGCCGCATACATGTCGACCATGGGGGTGAACAGGGCTTCCGCGCCCTGGGCTTCGAGATGGTCGAGCAGGCGGCCGAGCGGCCGGCTCTCGCAGCCGGGATAGACCAGCAGCTCGTCGATGTCGCTGAACAGGAGCCAGCGGCCGGCACCGTAGCGGGCCCCCAGTTCCGCCCGCCACTGGGCCTTGTGCTGCTTGTAGGTGGTGCCGTTCGGCTCGTAGACCGAGACGTCCGGCATCCCTTCGATCAGGGTGCGGGTGGCGTCGGTCGAACGGTCGTCGACGATGACGAAATGGCCGATGCCGAGAGCGCGGTGATGGCGGAGGAAATCCTCGATGCGCAGCGCCTCGTTGTGGGCCAGCAGCACGGCGATGCAGCGCACGTCGGCGCCGACCGCGCGCTCCACCACCGGGCTCAGGGTCCGCAGGCTCACTGCGTCACCCCCTTGGCCCGTTCGAGCTGCTTCGTATATTTCGCCACCCGGAAGAAGGCGAACAGCAGGGCGAGGGAGACGCCGTACCAGCCGAGCACGAAATGCCGGCGCAGCACATAGGCCTTCAGGAAGGCGAAGGGGAAGATGGTCAGCGCCTTGGCGATCAGCGGCCCGGCCGCCTTGGGCTTGGCCGTCTTGGCGTGCAGGTCGGTATAGGAATTATATTTGGCGATCAGATGGCCGAAGGAGCGGAAGGCGTAGTGGTCGAGCACGCCCGCCAGGCGGCCGATCCTCTGCCCCGGGGGGATCACCACCTTGTCGTGCACCGGGCTGTCGGCGAAACGCATGACCGAGCGGCGATAGAGGCGCAGCCAATGGTCGGCCGGGGCGAAGCGGCGCGGCGCCGTCTCGCCCGGCAGCACCACGCGGCGCGCCAGCGTATAGCCGTCGAGCGCCGGCGAGGGCGCGAAAAGGGCACGGATCTGCGCCGCCAGGGGGGCGGAGACCACTTCGTCGCCGTCCAGGTTCAAGACCCAGTCGTTGCGGCACAGGTCTTCGCCGAAACGCTTCTGCGGGCCGTAGCCGGGCCAGGCGTTGAAGACGACGCGGGCGCCCTTCTGTTCGCAGATCGCCTGTGTGCCGTCGGTGCTGCCGCTGTCGATCACGATCACTTCGTCGACCAGGCCAGCGACGCTGTCGATCACACGGCCGATCGTCGGCGCCTCGTTCTTGGCGATGACGAAGGCCGAGATCGGAAGCGTTACGGCCGTCATTGCCGCTGCTCCAGGGCCGCCCGGTGCAATTCGTCGATCTTGCGGCCCAGGGCGGCGGGCGCGTAATGCGCTTCGGCATAGGCCCGGCCGCGGCGCGCGCGCGCCAGGCGGTCGGCATCGTCGGCCATCAGGGGGCCGACGGCGGCGGCGATCTGGTCGGCCGCCGGGGCGTCGAAATGGACGGCGCCGGATTCTTCCGGTGCGATTTCGGTCAAGGCCCCGCCCATCTTGCAGACGGCGAGGGCAGCACCCGAAAACATGCCCTCGACCGCGACCCGGGCGAAGGCTTCCTTATGGCGCGAGGGGACGACCAGTACGGCCGCCCGGCGCATCCAGTCCATGGTTTCGGCGAAGGGTCGGGGGCCGAGGAAGCTCAGCCGCTCGTGGCGCTTCACCGCATCGAGGAAGGCGGTCTGATACTCGCTCGGTTGCGAACAGTCGGTGGTGCCCATGCGGAAGCCGCCCAGCGCCACCGCGCGCCAATCGGGGTGGGCATCGAGCAGGGGCGCCATCGCCTCGGCGAAGGGCAGCGCCCCCTTGCTGCCGACGATGCGGCCGACGAAGAGCACCACCTTCTCCTTGCCGGCGAAGAGCTCGTCGTCGGGAATGGCGGCGGCCTCGGTCGCCACCACATTGGCGATCCGCTGCACCAGGTGGCGCGGCACGCCCGGCACCGCCTCGTAGAGCCGGTCCTCGATCCAGCCGCTCAGGGCGATGATGCCGGCCAGGATGCCGAGCTGGTCGCCGATGCTCTTGGGCGGGCGCAGCTCGCGCATTTCCATGGGATCGTTGTGCAGGAACAGGAAGACCGGGACCTCGGGGAATTCCCGTTGCAGCATCACCGCCATCAGGGGCCGGTTGTGGACGTGGATGACGTCCGGCTTCGCCCGCCGGAGTGCGCGCCGCAGCCCCTCGAAATAGAACAGCGCCTCCCAGCCCATGACATAGGCGGCCTTGAAGCGCCAGGTCAGATAGAAGGACGGCACCGGTTGCAGGCGTGCCCCGCTCAGGGGATCGGGGCACGCCTTGCCCAATACCGTGACCTCACCCGTCTCAACGCCCGCCATCTGGTCGACGCAGAGCGCGATCGCCCCCGCCGCCGTCACCGAATAGCGTTCCTTGAACGGGATGACGTCGACGATATGCATGGGCCGGTCTTTCGTCAGGCCGGCGGCAGGGCTTCCTCGGCGAGGCGGGCGACCGCATCGTCGAGACCCAGCACGACCTGTTCGCCGCCGAGCAGCTTGCGCAGCGCGACCTTGCCCTCTTCCGCCTCGCGCTTGCCGAGGACGAGCATATAGGGCGTCTTCACCAGCGAATGCTCGCGGACCTTGAGGTTGATCTTCTCGTTCCGCGTATCGAGCTCGACCCGGAGGCCGCGCGCCTTCAGGGCCGCCACCACCTGCTCTGCGTAACCGTCGGCGTCCGAGGTGATGGTCGCCACCACGGCCTGGGTCGGCGCCAGCCAGAGCGGCAGGTGACCGGCGTAATGCTCGATCAATATGCCGATGAAGCGTTCCAGCGAGCCGAGAATGGCCCGGTGCAGCATCACGGGGCGCTGCTTCGAACCGTCGGCCGCGATATAGCTGGCGTCGAGCCGCTGGGGCAGCAGGCTGTCGAGCTGGTGCGTGCCGCACTGCCAGGTCCGGCCGATCGCGTCGCGGAGATGGAATTCGATCTTGGGGCCGTAGAAGGCGCCGTCGCCGGGCGAGACTTCGAAGCTGAGGCCCGCCTCGGTGATGGCAGCGGCCAGGTCGCCCTCGTTCTTGTCCCATTCGGCGTCCGTGCCGATGCGCTTTTCGGGGCGCGTCGCCAGGATCACCTTGAAGTCGGAGAAGCCGAGGTCGGCATAGACGGATTCGAGCAGGCGGCAGAACTTCTTGGTCTCCTCCACCACCTGGTCGGCGGTGCAGAAGATATGGGCGTCGTCCTGCACGAACTGGCGCACGCGCATGATGCCGTGCAGCGCGCCTGAGGGTTCGTTGCGGTGGCAGCAGCCGAATTCGGCCATGCGGATCGGCAGGTCGCGGTAGGACACCAGGCCCTGCTTGAAGATCTGCACGTGACCGGGGCAGTTCATCGGCTTCACGCCGAACATGCGCTTGCCCTCGTCCACCGGCACTTTCAGCATGTTGTCGCCATACATCTCCCAGTGGCCCGAGGCGATGTAGAGCGAGCTGTCGACGAGCTGCGGCGTGCGCACCTCTTCGTAGCCGTCGGCCTCGATCTTGCGGCGGATGTAATTCTCCAGGATGCGGTAGAGCGTCCAGCCCTTGGCATGCCAGAAGACCGAACCCGCAGCCTCTTCCTGGAGGTGGAACAGGTCCATCTCGCGGCCGAGCTTGCGATGGTCGCGCTTTTCCGCCTCTTCGAGCTGATGGAGATAATCCTTCAGCTCCTTCTCGTCGCGCCAGCAGGTGCCGTAGATGCGCTGGAGCATGGCGTTGCGATGGTCGCCGCGCCAATAGGCGCCGGCCACCTTCATCAGCTTGAAGCCGTGGCCGAGCTTGCCCGTGGCGGGCAGATGGGGGCCGCGGCAGAGGTCGATGAAGTCGCCCTGCCTATAGAGGCTGATGTTCTGGCCGGCCGGGATGTCGCGGATGATCTCGGCCTTGTAGATCTCACCCTTGTCCAGGAAGAAGGCGGCGGCGGCATCCCGCTCCCAAACCTCGCGCTTGATCGCCTCGTCGCGCTCGACGATCTCGTGCATGCGCTTCTCGATCACCGCGAGGTCGTCGGGCGTGAAGGGCTCGCCGCGGGCGAAATCGTAATAGAAGCCGTTTTCGATCGAGGGGCCGATCGTCACCTGGGTGCCGGGGAAGAGTTCCTGCACCGCCTCCGCCATGACGTGGGCGCAGTCGTGACGCAGCAGGTCGAGCGCTTCGGCCGACTTGCGCGTGATGATTTCGACCTTGGCGTCCTGCTCGATGACCTGGGCGAGATCGACCAGTTCGCCGTCCACGCGCATGGCGAGGGCGGCCTTGGCGAGACCGGGGCCGATGTCGGCGGCAAGGGTAGTGCCACTGACCGGCCCCGGATAGGAGCGCAGACTGCCGTCAGGCAGGGTCAGCGATACCGACATGATTGTGGTCTCCGATCCGAGAGTAGGCCCGGCAACTTCGGGGCTCGGCCGCAAACTGTCAAGCGCCGGGCGGGACCGGGCAGCAGCGACGCCCGCGCATGGGCGGCCTCCAGACAGCGGCTTCAGGCCAGTGCCAGGCGATAGCCCCCGTCCTCGGCCCGGATCAGGTCGGCGCCGCCGGCCATGGCCTGGGCCAGCTTGCGGCGCAGGCGATAGACATGGGTCTCGATCGTATGGGTGGCGATGGCGGCGCCATAGCCCCAGACGTCGGCCAGCAGGGTCTCCCGCGGCACCACGCGGCCGATCGCCGCGGCCAGCCGGGCCAGGATCTGGGTTTCCTTGTCGGTCAGGCGGACCGCCTCGCCGGCCGCCCCGACCAGGGTGCGCGAGGTGGCGAACAGGCGGCAGCGGCCGATCACCAGGGCGCCCGCCCCGGCGGCGAGCCCGCCCCGCACCCCGTCGACCAGGGCATCGAGACGCAAGGGCTTCCGCAGCAGCATGACTTGGCCGCCGGCCCCGGCGGGCGGCCTCGGATCGTCCGCCCCGGTCAGGGCGACGATGGGCAGGGTGCAGCCTTCCGCCGCCAGCACGGCATCGGCGCCGCCCTCGACCGCGTCGCGATCGGCGAGCACGAGGTCCGCCTCGGCGAAATGCGCCGCCGCCGCCCCCGGCCCCGCCGCCGCGGCGACCGCGAATCCGGCCCCCGCCAGCGCTTCCGCAAGCGTGCGCGCCAAGACCCCGTCCTCGACGGCGACGAGGATACGGGCGGGGATAGGGGCGGGCTGGCGGCTCGATTTACGGCGATTCTGCATCATCGACCACTGTGCGGCCGGCGCCGCTTCGCTGCAAGGGAGCCATGACGCGGCGTCCGTCATCTGCGGCTGCAAGGCCGCCCGATCTGTGCTTAGACTGCGCGCCATGTCGTCACCCTTCGGTACCTCACCGGCCTCGGGCCTCGTCATCGTCGATCGCGCCGTCTCGGAACTGCGGCGCGGGCTCGACGTCGTGGTCAACGATGGCGCCGGTCATTCCCTGCGCGTTTCCGCTGCCGAATATGCAACCCCGGAACGGCTCGCCGGTTTCATCGGCGCCGAGGCCCGGCTGTTGCTGACCAATCGCCGCGCGGCCACGCTGAAGCTCCGCCCCCTGGTCGGCGATCCCGTCGCCCTGCCGCTCTCGGCCGGGCTGGACGCCGCCACCATCGCCTCCCTGGCCGATCCGACCGTCGACCTCGACCATCCGCTGCGCGGTCCCTTCTCGGTCCTGCGCCGCTCGCCCTATGCGGCCGAATTCGCCGCGGTGAAGCTCTTGAAGCTGGCCCGACTGCTGCCTGCCGCCCTGGTCGCCGATGTCACGGGCGACGAGGGCCTGCTCTCGGTCCCGGCCGACGCCATCACCGATTACGACGAGGCGGCGGCACGCGGCCTTCGCATCGTCTCCGACGCCAGGGTGCCGCTCGCCGATGCCGAACAGGCGCGCATCATCGGCTTCCGCCCGCCGGACGGCGGCATCGAGCATCTGGCCATCCTGATCGGCGATCCGCCCCGCCACCTGCCCGTACTGGGCCGGCTGCATTCGGAATGCTTCACCGGCGACCTTCTGGGCTCGCTCCGCTGCGATTGCGGCGAACAGCTCCGGGGTGCCATCCGCACCATCGCGGAAGCCGGCGGCGGCGTGCTGCTCTACCTCGCCCAGGAAGGCCGCGGCATCGGCCTGATGAACAAGCTGAAGGCCTATCGCCTGCAGGACCAGGGCTTCGACACGGTCGAGGCCAACGAGCGCCTGGGCTTCGACCCGGACGAGCGGATCTTCCGCCCGGCGGCCGAGATGCTGCGCCTGATGGGCTTTTCCGCCGTCCGCCTGCTGACCAACAACCCCGAGAAGGTCGAGGGCCTGAAGGCCTGCGGCATCGACGTGGTGGAGCGTGTGCCCCACGCCTTCCCGGCCAATAATCACAACCGCTTCTATCTCGCCACCAAGAAGGCGAAGAGCGGCCACCTGCTGTGAGCATTCGACCCGGCAGAAGCTGCCGGGTCGCCCTCACCCCCGCCCTAAGCCGTTGAAATCGCTGGCGCCATTCCTGGCCCGCGGCTTGCAGGGTTCCGACCGAACACCGGGAGGACCACCATGACCGCAACCGCTTCGACGACCGACGCCGCCGCCACCCAGGCGCGGCCGCCGCGCCTGATGCCGGGCAAGCGGGCCGAGGTGACCGCGGTGGACGCCGATTTCATCCTGACCAACAAGCCGGACCAGGAAGAACTGTCCTTCGGCGACGTGCTGGACGTGATCAACCCGCTGCAACACCTGCCCATCGTCTCCTCGATCTATCGGGCGATTACCGGCGATACCATCCGGCCGGCCATGAAGATCCTGGGCGATACGATCTATGGCGGGCCGATCGGCGCCGGTGTCGCGGTCGCCAGCGCGGTCGCCGAACAGATCGGCGGCGCCGACCCGGCCGCCCGGGCCTTGGCCGCGATCGGCATCGGCGACGGCGGCAAGCCCGCCACCACCGCCATCGCCAGCGCCAAGCCCGCGGCCGGCCCCGGCGGCCTGATCGCCGAAGCCACCACCGCGCCTGCGGCCACCGCCAGCGCTGCCACCACCGCCGCCACCCAGGTGGCCGCCGCGACGCCCCCCACCACGACACCTCCCGCCACTGGCCGCACCGCCGCCTCGGGCGTGCCGCAACTGAGCCCGGCCGCCTTCGACGCCCTGGTCCGCTCGGTCGGCGCCAAGCCGGCCGATGACGCCAAACCGGCCGAGGCCGCCGCCGCGGCGCCCGATGCCACCGCCGAAGCCGCCGCCGCCATCGCCGCGACGCCGTCCGTGGTCACCGCCAGTGCCGGCTCGACCGACGGCCGCCGCTTCTTCCCGGCCCATGCCAGTGGCGGCAGCCGCTCGCCCCGGCCGGTGCCGATGGATATCCACCCCGACGACAAGTCGAGCTATGACGCCGCCCTGCGCATGATGCGCGCCAACCTCGAACGCTACAGCACCGCCGGGGCCGGCGGGGCGGGCGCCGCCGTGGCCCTGCCCGCGCCCTGACGAGGGCGCTAGAGCATCTGCAGGCGAAGTGGAATCCGGTTCGCCGTCCGAAGATGCGTCAAATCAAAAAATCAGAGCACCGGCGGAATGCCGCTCATTCCGCCGGTGCTCTAGACTGGCGGAATGACACAGGGAATCGGTCCACAGGACGTCGAAGTCTTTCCGGACGGCACGGTCACCTTCGCCGGGCGACGCTATGCCGCCGCGCTCGGCCGGGCCGGCATCGTCGCGGACAAGCGGGAAGGGGACGGCGGCACGCCGGCCGGGACCTGGCCGCTCCGCCGCGTGCTCTACCGGCCGGACCGGATCGCGGCGCCCGAGTCCGGCCTGCTGGTCGCGGCCCTGGCGCCGGGCGACGGCTGGTGCGATGCGCCCGAAGATCCCGCCTACAACCGGCCGGTCGCCCTGCCCTATCCGGCCAGTCACGAGGTGATGTGGCGGGACGATCCGCTATACGATCTTCTCGTCGTAGTCGGGCACAACGACGATCCGGTGGTGCCGGGGGCGGGCAGCGCCATTTTCCTGCATGTCAGGCGGGCCGACGGCGGGCCGACGGCCGGCTGCGTCGCCTTCACCCTGGATGATCTGAAGGCGATCGTGGCCGGGCTGACGCCCGCCTCACGCCTGGTCGTTCACGGGGTGGGATAGGCCCGGGCGCCGAAGATCGCGGTGCCGACGCGGACATAGGTGGCGCCCAGGCGCACCGCCGTCTCGTAATCATGGGACATGCCCATGGACAGCTCGCTGAGGCCGTTCCGCGCCGCCAGCTTGCCCAGCAGGGCGAAATGGAGCGACGGCTCCTCCTCGACCGGCGGGATGCACATGAGGCCCACCACGTCGAGCTTGTAGGTGTCGCGGCAGAGGGCGACCAGGGCGTCGGTCTCGCCCGGCAGGCAGCCCGCCTTCTGCGGTTCCTCGCCCGTGTTGACCTGGACGAAGCAGCGCGGGCGCCGGCCCTGGGCTTCGCTGGCGCGGGCGATGGCGGCAGCCAGTTTCTCGCGGTCGACCGTCTCGATCACGTCGAAGAGGGCGACCGCCTCCTTCACCTTGTTGGTCTGCAAGGGGCCGATCAGGTGCAGTTCGAGGTCGGGGAATTCCGCCTTCAGGGCGGGGAACTTGCCTTCCGCCTCCTGCACCCGGTTCTCGCCGAAACGGCGCTGGCCGGCGGCGATGGCTTCGCGCACCGCCTCCGCCTCGTGGGTCTTGGAGACGGCGACCAGGCGGACGGAGCCGGCGGGCCGGCCGGCGCCGCGCTCCGCCTTGGCGATGCGCGCCTCGACATAGGCCAGGCGATCGGCGACGGTTTCGGAAGAATCGATGGTGCTCATGACGGCAGAGACCCTAGCAACCGGCGCCCGCCGCCTCAACGCCCGCCATGCGGCCTGCGGGCGATTGCCGCCCCTGGTGCTGCTGACCGACCGCGCCCGCCTGCCCGATCCTGTCGCCGCCGTGGCCCTTCTGCCGCGCGGCAGCCTGGTGATCCTGCGCGACGGCGACCTGCCGGCCGGGGCGCGCCTCGCCCTCGGGCTGGCGCTCGCGTCCGTCTGCCGGCGGCGCGGCCTTCGCCTGCTGGTGGCGGGGGATCCCACCTTGGCGCGGCAGCTCCGGGCCGGGGTGCATTGGCCGGAGAAGCGCCTGCCGCCCCGGGTGCGGGGCTTCGCCACCGCCGCCGCCCATGGCATGGCCGCCCTGATCCGGGCGAGACGGGCCGGGGTTTCGGCCGTGCTGCTGTCACCCGTGCTGCCGACCGCGAGCCATCCGGGCGCGCCCCACCTGGGTATCGTCCGCTTCGCCGGGCTGGTCCGCCGGGTGCCGGGTCTTGCCGTCTATGCCCTGGGCGGGATCGACGGGACGACGGTCGGGCGCCTGGCCGGCAGCGGCGCGGCCGGCATCGCCGCGATCGGCGCCTTCAGGCCTTGATGCCGCCGAGTTCGCAGATCCGCGCCCAGGCCGCGTCGTCGACCGGCATGACCGAGAGGCGCGACTGTTTCACCAGGGCGAGGTGGTTGAGCGCCGGATCTTCCTTCACCTGGTCGAGGGTGACCGGGGTTTTCAGCGGCTTCACCGCCTTCAAGTCGACCATGCCGAAGCGGCCGCTCTCGTCCGTATGGTCCGGGTAATATTCCTTCACCACCTCGACCACGCCGACGATCTGCTTCTCGCTGACCGAATGGTAGAAGAAGCAGCGGTCGCCCTTCTTCATGGCCTTCAGGTTGTTGGAAGCCTGATAATTGCGGACACCGGACCAGAAGGTGGTGCCGTCGCGGACCTGATCGGCCCAGGACCAGGCGCCCGGTTCGGTCTTGACCAGCCAGTGAGCCATCGCCGCCCCCGTTCCTAGAGCTGCGCCACGACGCAGCGCCAGGGCTTGAACTCCACGGCGGAGAACAGCCCGGCCTGGGCGTAAGGGTCGGTCGCGGCGAAGGCGCGCACCGCCGCCTCGTCCTCGGCCTCGAGCACCAGGAGGCTGCCGGTCATCGCCTGCTGGTCGGGAGCGAGGAAGGGACCGGCCAGTTTCACCCGGTCGCCGCCGGCCTTCAGCCAGTCCAGGTGCGCCGGCCGGTTGGCCGCGCGAATCGGCCCGCCGCCGGGCTTGTCGGTGCAGATCACAGCAAAGAGCATGGGTGCCATTCCAACGATTCTTCGGAGCCGGCGAAGTTGACACCATATTTGAACGGAACATGAGAAAATTCTCATGCTGCTCTGCAACATGCCGAATTTCCTTGCAAATTTGGCCTATGAAGCATGAACGTTATGTTGAGTGTTCAGGATTCAGCCGATAAATTGCGTCTGGGATGAAGCGTCACGAGGAAATCAAGCAAGCCATCATCACAGCCGCGATGGAGCGGCTGTCCCGCTATGGCTATGGCAAAACGACGATGGCGGAGCTGGCGGGCGACTGCAAGATGTCGGCCGGCAACCTCTACCGCTACTTCATGTCCAAGCTCGACATCGCCGAGGAAATCGCCCGGCAGAGCTTCATCCGCACGGCCGAGCGGCTGCGCGAGGTGGTGCGCCGGCCCAATATCACGGCGGTCGAACGGCTGCGCAGCTTCCTGATGGAGCAGATGGAAATCACTTTCCACGAGCTCGAGAAGGACCAGCATTGGATCGAGATGGCCGAGATCGTGGCGCGCGAGCGCCCCCATGTCGCCAACGAGGGCCTGGCCCGGGTGCGCTCGCTGATTGCCGAGATCCTGGCCATGGGCAATGCCAACGGCGAATTCGACATCGAGGACGTGAATTTCACCGCCGAGATGATCCAGTCCGCCACCTTCAAGTTCCGCTATCCCCAGCTCTTCTCCGGCCTCACCCTCGACAAGCTCGAGCGCGAGGCCGCGGGCGTGATCGATCTCCTGATCAACGGCCTGTGCCGCCGCGAAGCCCGCGCCGCCAAGCCCGCGGACGCCGCCTGACGGCATTCCCCTTCGGCGCTTCCCTTTCGGCGCTTCCACCTCCTCGGCGCTCCCCTTCGACGGCACCCCTCTGCGCCCTCCGTGCGACCGCTTGCCGCCCCTCCGCGGCAAACTGACTCCTTGTCATATCGGGAACGCATCCCCAGATCGTTCAGCAAAGGCGGAATCGCCCCCTCCTTTGGTCGATTCCGCCGGGCCGTGACGGCTGAACATTTTTCCCGATTTTCACGGAAATCCGCGGAAACCCTCGCTTTGCGTCAGAATGTCGCGCCTGAAGAGTGAACGGATCGGAAAAAATTTACAGAAACCCCGCAGATTCCCCTTGCAGTGAATAAATCTTGAGATATTTATTATTCATCGTTCAGGCGATAGCGGACCCGAGGGGACCCCGCCGGACGACCGAGTGGAGGATGGACATGACGACCATCACGAAGATCGCCGGGCACCTCAGCTTCGGCCGTATCGCGACCCTGGTCGTGCTGACCTACAGCGCGGCCGCCCTGGTTCAGATGACCGGCAACCTGCTGGCCTGAACCGCAACACGAAGGAACGGAGACCCGCGATGGAAAAGCTGGGCTTCAACGCAATCTTCGGCCGCCTGGCCACTGTCGTGGTGCTGCTCTACGCCGCCGCGCTGGTGATCGAGAGCGCCGGCAACATCGCCGCGATCGCCTGACGCGGGCGGCGACATCCAACGAAACAAGAGACACGAAGGACCACCGAAATGACCAAGTTCCTGACCGCCCGCCTGTTCGACCGCCTGACCCTGGCCGTGGTCGCCGCCTATGCCCTGGCCCTGGCGGCCCAGACCGCCCAGAACGTCGGCCTGGTCTGAGCCCAGCCACACCACCCGGAGGGCCGCGCCCTCCCCCGAGTTCCCCGAGGCCACCCCCTCGGCACCCCTTCCCCGGAGGGCGCACCCCGCCCTCCACCCTGAGGCCCGTCGCGCAAACGGGCCGAACCTGACCCGGTCCCGGCCCCGCCTGGACCGGGTTTTTTTGTTGGCGTCGCCGCCCTTCTCCCCGATGCTACATAGGGTCGCGGCGCTTCCGTCGATCTTCGAGCCCGTAAAGCGGCATGGTTCCGACGAGAGTGCCGGGCCCGTTCCACACGCGGGCACGCTCTTCGACCCCAATAGCCAGGACGAGTTGGATCAATGCTGATCGTGCGATCTTCATCACGCGCCTCGCCTTGGCCTCAAGCAGATCGCTGGCGACAGACAGCCCCAAACCATGGGCGCTTGGCGGCCCAGCAATGATTGGCCACGCCCAGCCTTCGTGGACCTGAAGGTATTTGTGCTCAAGCGCGTTACGGATATCATGCAGTTCGCGCGCATCGGCTGCCGTTGTGTGCTCGAGCTCATCGTCGAACAGCTCCTTCGAGAGCCAGTAGAGCCCGCGCAGCGGCCAATTTTCGTACGCCTTGAAGCAGTCAAGAAGCTGCGTTTTGCCTTCGACCATCCAGACATTTTTGAAGTAGATTCGATCTGGGTTTTTTCCCAATTTCCAATAGTGGTTGACGAAGAACGCCACTTTATCGAGCAGAGAATAACCAAGGCGAAATGCAGTACGAACGCGCTCAGTCGCAAGCGAATGAAGCGGAAAATCTAAAGTATTTAACAGAAACACACCACGGTCGGCGAAATGCACTTTCGTATCTTGAAGTCCCTCATACAACATGAAGCGTGCCGACGTGTATTCCTGTTTCATCTGGTTGAAAAAACCGACGATATGAGGTGGCGTAACGACACCGGGACGCTCGTCAAATTCTTCGCCGATCGGTGGCAAGACGAGATCGTCGGAAGCAGCCGCAGAATGCGCGCCCAAATCGTTGAGCACATTCAAAAACAACCGGTTGTCGAGACACCATTGCCTGTAGGAACGCTCCGCCTTGTTCCGCCCAAGCGACGGTCCATCAAGATTTTGCTGCGCCCGAATACGATCAAAATCCGCCGCCCCAGCGCATTCGTCTGCTGCTTCCGCGATCTGACTTAGAACGGCAGCTGGATAAACAGCGTCAAATGTTGCACCCGCGGCGGTCGCCGCGACAAGTCCATCGTAAGCATGAAGAAGAAGGATCGCACGCTCGCGGTCATCGTCCAGGAGACTACTGTAGTGCCTGAGTCCATAGCCTCGATTGGCCTGAGCCATAGCAAATCCCGGAATGATGCGAAGAGCGGCATCCCATACTTCAATCGCATCGATAAGGCGTCCGATCGTGTTGAGTTGGTTCGCCCGGTTGGTCAGGATCTGGCAGCGGCGAACAACGTCGAGTTCGAGGAACCCTGGATGTACGACGGCCCGCGAAAGAGCGAGTATCTGCTGTTCGCGTCCTGGGTGTTCCCAAGCCCATGAACCGCGATCACCTGCGACATCCTCCTTCAACCCCCAGGCGTTGGCGCGGAAATACTCCAGGAGAGCTCCCTGTTTGGGATGCAAATCTCGCTTCGAAAGCTCTTCCAACAGATAAAGCGCGCGATCCGCGCCACGCCCAAATCTGGCATCAAGTGACCGGTCGATGAGAGTGCCGACATGGTCAAGCGCAGCGTCGGTATCGAGCTTGCTGATCGAGCGTTCTCGCAGCTTCTCGATGTCTTCGGCCGCCATCGATGGCCCCCCCTAAGCCTTCGCCCCCGGCATCGCGGCCGCCGCATCCAGCGGCCAGCGGGCGCGGGGTTTGAGGTCGAGGGGGTCGGTTTCGCCTTGGCGGAAATGTTCGAGGCCGGCCCAGGCGATCATGGCGCCGTTGTCGGTGCAGAGGCGGATGGGCGGGGCGACGAAGGCGATGCCGGTTTCGGCCGCCAGGGCTTCGAGGCGGGCGCGCAGGTGTTTGTTGGCGGCGACGCCGCCCGCAACCACGAGGGGAGTGCCCTTGGGCATCAGGGCGATGGCCCTTCGCGTGCGGTCGACCATGACGGCGCCCACGGTGGCCTGGAAGCTGGCGGCGAGGTCGGCCCGGTCCTGTGCGCTGAGGGGTTGGGGCAGGCTGGCGGCGGTCTCGCGCACCGCCGTCTTCAGGCCGGAGAAGGAAAAGTCGCAGCCGGGCCGGCCGAACATGGGGCGCGGCAAGGTGAAGCGGGCAGGATCGCCCGTGGCCGCCGCGGCTTCCACCGCCGGGCCGCCGGGATAGCCGAGGCCGAGGAGCTTCGCCGTCTTGTCGAAGGCTTCGCCCACCGCATCGTCGATCGTGGTGCCGAGGCGGCGGTAGCGCCCCACGCCTTCGACCGCGAGGAGCTGGCAATGGCCGCCGGAGACCAGCAGCAGGAGATAGGGAAACTCGAGGCCGGAGACCAGGCGCGGCGTCAGGGCATGGCCTTCGAGGTGATTGACCCCGACGAAGGGCTTGCCGGCACCGAGCGCCAGGGCCTTGCCCATGGTGAGGCCGACGATCACACCGCCGATCAGGCCCGGCCCCGCGGTCGCCGCCACCGCGTCGATCTCGGCCAGGGTCACGCCGGCTTCCCGCAGGGCCTGGGCGATCAGGCGGTCGAGATGGCTGACATGGGCGCGCGCGGCGATCTCCGGCACCACGCCGCCATAGGCCCGGTGGTCGTCGAGCTGCGACAGCACGACGTTCGAGAGAATGCGCCGGTCGCCCGCGACCACCGCCGCCGCCGTCTCGTCGCAGGAGGATTCGATGCCGAGCACCAGGGGGGACTCGGTCATGTGGGGGTTTCCATCTGACCTTATCGAGTGTTAAGCACGTGCCGTAACATCGGAAACAGGCATCTTGCAAGTCGACCTAAAGATAGGAACGCGCGGCAGCCCGCTGGCACTCGCCCAGGCGCATATGGTGCGGGACCTGCTCTCGGCGCGGAATCCGGGCCTCGCGCCCGCCGAAATCATCGTCATCAAGACGACGGGCGACCGCGTGCTGGACCGCACCCTGGCCGAGATCGGCGGCAAGGGCCTGTTCACCAAGGAGATCGAGGAGGCGCTGTTCGACGGCACCATCGATCTCGCCGTGCATTCGATGAAGGATGTGGCGACCGTGCTGCCGCCCGGCCTGGTGATCGACTGTTTCCTGGAGCGCGAGGACCCGCGCGACGCCCTGATCGGCGCCGCCTCGCTCGACGCCCTCGCGCCGGGCGCCCGGGTCGGCACCGCCTCGCTCCGCCGCGGCGCCCAGCTCCGCGCCAGACGGCCGGACCTGGTGGTCGAACCGCTCCGCGGCAATGTCGGCACCCGGCTGAACAAGATCGCCGAGGGCGCCTTCGATGCCACCTTCCTCGCCCTCGCCGGGCTCCGCCGCCTGGGAATGGCGGATCGGGCGGACGGCATATTGGAGCCGGAAGTCCTGCTGCCGGCGATCGCCCAGGGCATCATCGGGGTCGAATATAGGGCGGAGGATGCCCGCACGGCCGCCCTGCTCGCGCCCCTGAACCATGCCCCGAGCGGGCTTGCCGCCGCCTGCGAGCGGGCCTTCCTGCGCGTCCTCGACGGTTCCTGCAAGACGCCGATCGCCGGCCTCGCCCGGCTCGACGCCGCGGGCGGCCTGCATTTCCTGGGCGAGACCCTGGCGCCCGACGGCAGCCGGCGCCTGGCCGTCGAACGCCGTGGCCAGGCCGTCGACGCGGTCGCCATCGGCGAAGCCGCGGCGCGCGAGCTGCTCGACCGCGGCGCTGCCGCCCTGCTGGGCCGTTGAGGCGGGCGTGCGCCTGCTGATCACCCGGATTCCGGCCGAAGCCGCCCGCCTGGCCGCGGTGCTGACGGCGGCCGGGCACCATTGCACCGTGGCGCCGATGATCGAGATCGTGCCGCGGCCGGGTGTGACGATCGATACCGCCGGCGCCCAGGGTTTCCTGATCACCAGCGCGAGCGGCCTCGCCGGTCTCGCCGCGGCGACCGGAAGGCGCGACCTGGCCGTCTATGCCGTGGGCGATTCGACGGCGCGCAAGGCCCGCGAGGCCGGCTTCGCCACCGTCCATTCGGCGGGCGGCGATGTCGACGACCTGGCCGAACTGGTGGCGCGCACGGCCGATCCGGGCGCCGGGCGGCTGATCCATGCCACCGGCGGTGCTATCGCGGGCGATCTCGCGGGGGCGCTCGGCCGGCGCGGTTTCGCGGTCGAGCGCGTCACCCTCTATGATTCGGTGCCGGCCACGGGCTTTGCCCCCGAGGTCGCCGCGGCGCTGGCGGCCGGCGGCTTCGACGGCTATCTGTTTTTCTCTCCCCGCACTGCGGCGACCTTTGTTACCCTCGCGCGGTCTTGCGTGCCGGGGGCCGACTTCGGCGGCGGGACGGCCTACTGCCTGTCGGCAGCGGTGGCGGCGGCGGCTTCGCCCCTCGGCTTCGGCCGCGTGGCGGTGGCGGCGGCCCCGACCGAAGCCGATCTCGTCGCCCTGATCGCCGCGTAACGCCCGGGATGATCGCCTTGACCGTTCGACGGAGCCAGACATGACCGAGCGTCCCGATCAGCCGGACCCGAATGCCGACCTGCCGGCCGAGCCCGCAGCCGTTCCGGAGCGGCCCGACCTCACGATCGAGGACAAGCCGCTGGAGGATCCGCCGCCGGCGATCGACCCCGCCTATGACGTCAGCCAGTCATCACCGGGCCGCGGCTTCAAGCGCACGCTCTGGGCCGGTGTCGCCGCCGTGGTGCTGATCGGCGCCGGCGCCTTCCTGTGGCATCGCTACGGCGACACTTTCGACGGCTTTGCCACCGCTACCAGCGCACCGGCGGCCGCCCCCACCAATACCGAAGCCCGCCTGAACAGCCTGGAAAAGGCCGAGGCGGCGCTCGAACGCAAGCTCCTGGCGCTCGAAGCCCGGGTCGCCGAACTGCCGGACAAGGGCGTCGACCCCGCCGCCCTGGACGATATCCGGAGCGAGATCGCGGCGCTCCGCGAGCGCCAGGGTGCCCTCGAAGAAAACCTGGCCGCGGCCGATGGCGGCACCGATACCGAGCCGCCGCTCGATGCCCCCGCCCCGGCGCCCGTCGCCCCCACCTCGCCCATCGCCGACGCAGCCCTGAGCGCCCGGGTCGCCGCGCTCGAAGCCAAGCTGGCCCAGGCCCCGGCGGGCGCCGATCCGGCCAAGCTCGCCACCCTCGAACGCGAGATCGCCGCCCTGAAGGCCGCCGGGGCCGAGGCCGACAGCCGCATCGCCGCCGAAACGGACCGCCTGCGCGCGGTCGGCCGCGGCGTCTCGCTGGTCTATGGCATCGGCCGGCTGCGTAACGACCTCGCCACCGAGGCACCCTATGCCCCGGCGCTGGCGACCGTGCGCGGCCATTTCGAAGCGCTCGGCCTGCTGCGCGAGCCGACCATCGGCAAGGCGCTGGAAACCCTGGCCGTCCATGCCGACAAGGGCCTGCCGACGACGGCCAGCCTGGCCGCGCGCTTCGCCCCCCTGGCCCGGGCCGCGGTGCAGGCCGCCGCGGTGCCGGCGGACGGCAGCGTGGTCGACCGCCTGCTGGCCGAGGCCGGCAATCTGGTCACCGTGCGGCCCGTGGGCGATGTCGAGGGCGACGATGTCGCCGCCCGCGTCGCCAGGGCCGAGGAACGGCTCGGGCGCGGCGATCTCGCCGGTGCGCTGGCCGAAGTCACCAAGCTGAACGGGCCCGCAGCCGATGTGCTGGGCGCCTGGCGTGCCGATGCCGAGGCGCGGATCGCCGCCGAATCCGCGGTCGACCTGCTGGACGGCGAAGTCGCCGCCCGCTTCGCCGAGGCGAACTGAGAATGCGCGCGCTGATCAAGGTCGTCGTCGCCATCCTGCTGGTCGGCATCGTCGCCGCGGTCGCCGCCTGGCTGGCCGACCGGCCGGGTCTGATCGCGGTGACCTGGCTCGGCTATCGGATCGAAACCTCGGTCGGCGTGTTGATCGCCGGCATCGTGCTGCTGCTCGCGGTCGCCGCCGCCCTGCTCCGCCTCGCCCTGATCGCGGCCCGTGGCCCGCGCCTGCTGGCGGCCCGGCGGCGCGCCAAGAAGCGGCTGCAGAGCGAGCGCGCCCTGGTGCGCGGCCTGGTCGCGGTGGCGGCGGGCGACGCCCGCGACGCCAAGCGCCAGGCGATCCTGGCGGAGGGCCTGAGCGAAGGCTCGCCCCTCACCCTCCTGCTCGCGGCCCAGGCGGCCCAACTCAACGGCGACATGGCGGCGGCCGAGCGGGCCTATCGCCTGATGCTCGAATCGGACGAGGCGAAATTCCTCGGCCTCCGCGGCCTGATCGTGCTGGCCCGGCGGCGCGGCGACAACGACACCGCACTCTCCCTCGCCCGCGAAGCCCAGGCGCTGCGTCCCGGCGCGCCCTGGGTCGCCTCCGAATTGTTCGGCCTGCAGGCGGCGCTGGGCGAATGGCACGCGGCGGAAGAGACCCTGATGGGCGCCCTTCGCCACAAGCTGATCGACAATGCCGAAGGCAAGCGCCACCGCGCCGTCGTGCTGGTCGGCCGGGCCGATGCGGCCACCGCCCGGGGCGACACGCGCGACGCCCTGGGCCTGGTCGAAACCGCCCATTCCCTGGCCCCGGATCTGGTGCCGGCGACCACCCGCCTGGCCCGCCTGCTGGCCGGCTCGGGCAAGCTGCGCAAGGCGGAAAAGCTGATCGAGGCGGCCTGGGCCAAGGAACCCCACCCGGACCTCGCCGCCGCCTATGCCGCCCTGGTGCCGGACGAGACGGACGAGGCCAAGGCGGAGCGCCTGAAGACCCTGGCCGAGGCCAATCCGACCGCGCGGGAGAGCCGGGAACTGGCCGCCGAACAGGCCCTGACGCTTCGCCAATGGGCGACGGCGCGCGATTCCCTGATGGCCCTGGTCGCAGCGGAAGAAGCGACGCGGCGGACCTACGACCTCCTCGCCGACCTCGAACGGCGCGAGAAGGGCGACGAACGCCGCGCCGCCGAATGGACCGAGAAGGCGGCGGCGGGCGAGGCCGAACCCCGCTGGTTCTGCCATGCCTGCGGCCATACCCCGGCCGCCTGGGCGCCCCATTGCCCGGCCTGCCATTCCTTCGACACGCTGGAATGGCGCGTCCCCGGAGCGATCACCGAAATCCTGCCGCCGCCCGCCGCGCCCGCCGACGGCACCCTGCCGGCCGCGACCGTCGGCACCGCCGGCTAGGACTCCGTTCGGGGGGACGAGGGTCGTGGAGCCCGATTTCCGTCGTTTCGTCTGGCGCTATTCGACGCGGGCACAAGTGAGCCTGCTCGGCCTCGCGCTCGGCTCCTTCCCCTTCCTCTGGCTCTATTACGAGATGCCCAAGGCGATCGTCGGCCAGATCGGGCGGATCGGCCCGGGGCCGCAGCATTTCCTGGGCCTCACGCTGCCCGAGAGAATGTTCGGCCTGATGCTCGACCAGGGCGCCGTGCTGCTCGGCGAATGCCTGCTGCTCGGCCTGCTGGTCGGCGTGAACCACTATTTCCGCCACCGCATCTACCGCCTGAAGACGCTGACCGCGGAACGCCTGCTGCGCCGGATCCGCTTGCAGATCCTGGGCCTGATCCTGCGCTTTCCCCTCCACGCCTTCCGCCAGCGGACCGCGGGCGAGGCGATCGCGGCCATGGGCGGCGAGTTGGACGCGCTCTGCGCCCAGGCCGGCGACACGGTGGCGGTGCCCGCCTATCAGGGCGGCACACTGGCCGTCATCCTGGGCTTCCTGTTCGTGCAGGACCCGCTGATCGGGCTCGCCGCCGCCCTGATCTATCCCGCCGGCATGTTCGCCGTGCCGCGCATCCAGCACCGGGTGAACGGGCTCTCGCGCAGCCGGGGCACGCTGATGCGCGGCCTGGGCGAGCGGATCGACGAGACCTTCCACCTGATCACCGACATCCGCGCCAACCACCAGGCCCGCTGGACCCGCGCCTGGCTGGCCGAACGCCTGGGTCAGGTGTTCGGCGTGCGCGTCCGCCTGGCGACCGAGAAATTCGCCATCCGGACCGTGAACACCCTGACCCAGCAGCTCGGCCCGGTGCTGTTCTACAGCCTGGGCGGCTATTTCGTGATCGCCGGCCGGTTCGACATCGCGACCTTGGTCGCCGTGATCGCCGCCCATAAGGACATGGCCGGACCGTGGCGCGAATTGCTCGACTGGTATCAGGGGCGGGAGGATGCGCGGGTCAAATACGAGACGACGCATCGCCTGTTCAGCCGCCCCGACCTGCTGCCCCCGGCCGAAGCCTCGGCGGAGCCGCAGGCACTGCCCGATTTCCGGAGGCAAGCAGTCACGGTCGAGGACCTGACGGTGCGCAGCGAGGCGGACGACATCCGCCTGGACCGGGCGCGGCTGACCCTGGCCGGCGGCACATTGACCGCCCTGGTCGGCCCGGCCGGCGGCGGACGCGAGACCCTGGCCCAGGCGATCGCCGGCCTGGTCGAGCCGAGCGCCGGGCAGATCGCGATCGGCGGCACCGACCTCGCCACCCTGCCGCCGGGGATGGTACACCGGCGGATCGCCTATGTCGGGGCGGGGGCGGCGCTGATGGCGGGCTCGATCGCCGCCAATCTCGCCTTCGGCCTGCGCCTGGCGCCGCCGGGCGGCGCGCTAGGGGCTGCCGCGCGGGAAGCGCTCCGCGCCGGCAACCCGCCCGACGATCCCAATGCCGATTGGATCGATTACGAAGCCGCCGGTGTACCCGACGGCGCCGCCCTGCGCCGCCGCATGGTCGAGGTGATGAGCGCCCTCGGCTCGGGCGAGGCGCTGTTCCGCTTAGGCTTGGCGGCACGCCTGACCGCGGCGGCCGACCCTGCCCTGGCCGAAGGGGTGATCGCCGCGCGCGACCTGCTGGCCCGGCGCCTGGCCGACGCCGGCCAGGGCGCGATGATCGCCCGCTTCGACTGGCAGGCCTATAACGACCACGCCAGCCTGGCCGAGAACCTGCTGTTCGGCCTGCCGGCGGACGGCACCCTGAGCCTCGACCATCCGGCGGACCACCCGGCCCTGCTCGCCCTCCTGCAACGTTGCGGCCTCGCCCCCCGCCTGCTCGAGGCCGGGCGGCGGATCGCCGCGGTGATGGTCGAACTCTTCGCCGACCTGGCCCCGGGGCACGAGATGATGCGCCGCTTCGCCCTGGTGACGCCGGCCGAACTGGCCCGGCTGAAGCCCCTGGCGGGTGCCGCGGCCGAGCATCTCGCCAAGGCGGAGCGCCTGCTCCTGATCAACCTGGCCTGCCGGGTGGTCGCGGCGCGCCACCGGCTGGAAGCGCTGGACGACGGCTTGAAGGCGGCGGTGGTCGCCGCCCGCCACGAATTGCACCGCGACCCGCCGCCCGAACTCGCGCGCGCCATCGCCCGCTTCGAGGAGGGCCGGCCGAACCGCGCTGCCTCTGTCCTCGACAATGTCCTGTTCGGCCGGATCGCGGGTGATCAGGCGGGCGCGAGCAGCCAGATCCCCCAGATGGCCGCCGCCGTCCTGGAGGAACTGGGTCTGGGCGAGCGGGTGCGCGACCTCGGCCTCGATTTCGATGTCGGCATCGCCGGGGCGCGGCTGAGCCCGGGCGAGCGCCAGCGGATCGCCATCGCCCGGGCTTTGCTGCGCCGGCCCCATGTCCTCGTGCTCGACGATGTGCTGGGCCTGCTCGACACGGGCTGCCGGGCCACGGTATTGGAGATCCTGGGCAAGGAAGCCGCTGCCGGCATGACCGTCGTCGCCGCCTTGGGTGATGCGGGCCACGCCGCCGGCTTCGATCGCGTGATAACTATGGAGCGGGGCCGCGTGCTGCGGCGAGAGGCAGGGAGAATTCCATCATGAGCCTGAGTGAAGACGCCGCCACGCTGGCCGCCGTGCCGCTGTTCCAGGGCGTCGACCCTGCCCGGCTGAAACTGATCGCCTTTGCCGCCGAGCGCCTGACGGTGCCGGCCGGCGCCGACCTGGTGACCCAGGGCGAGGCGGGCGACGCCGCCTATGTCGTGCTCTCGGGCGAGGCTTCGGCCCTGGTCACCACGGCCGAGGGCAAGACCATCAAGGTGGGCCCGGTGCCCGCCGGCACCCTGTTCGGCGAAGTCGCCCTGCTGGCCGACGTGCCGCGCACCGCGACCGTCAAGGCGGATACCGAGATGGCCGTGCTCCGCCTCGGCCAGGACCTGTTCTTCGACCTGGTGCAGGAATTCCCGGCCGTCGGCATCGCCGTGATGCGCGAGCTGGCCCGCCGGCTGGAACGCTCGACGAGCCTGCTGCGCGACCGCAAGTGATCAGTTGAAGCGCAGGCGGTAGCGCAGCATCGCCAGCACTTCGTCCGCCACTTGGGCCTGGTTGCCCGGGTCGGTGACATAGAGAAGGTTGAAGCCGAGCAGGCCCTGCTCGCCCATGGGCAGGGCATAGAAGGCTTCCCAGTCGATCTCGCGGCCGCCGCCGGAGAGATCGACGGTGACGGTGTCGCCGTAAACCGTACCGTCCGTGGTGCGGCCCGCGGGCCTGGCCAGCACCATGGTGCCGCCGCCGGCGCGCAGCGGCTGGTGGCTGCTGAAGCCCCAATGGTCGCCGGCCACGACGGCATCGGCGCCCAGGATGCCGACGGTCCAGCTATCGCTGGTGACGTCCTGGCTGCCGGCCAGGAAGGCGCCATTGCCGGAAGCCGTGGTGAAGGCCCGGTCGTAGCGGGCATAGAGCGCGGTCTTGTCCGACAGGGCCACGGTCGCCCCGATCGAGACCTGGGCGGTCTCCGAGCGGCCGAAGTCGAGCAGGCCCTGGCCCGAAGCGCCGAGCAGCGAACCATCCTCGGCCAGATAGCCGACCCCGGCTTCGAGCGTGATGCCATGGCCGATCGACTGGCGGAAGGAGGCGAGCGCGCCGGTCGCGGCGGCACCGCCGTCCCGGGTCAGGAAATCGACCGCCTGGCCGCCGCTGCCGTTCATCACCGCGAGGGTGAGCGAAGCGCCGCGGCCCAGGTTGGTGTCGATGCCGAGCACGGCGCCGTCGTCGGCCAGCGACAGGGCGCCCGGGGTGAAGGCCCCCGCGGTCAGCGCCAGGCCCGCCTCGGTCGGCAGGGCGTCATAAGCGGGGGCGACTTCGGCCAGGCTCGCATTGACGCCCGCGAAGGCGGTGGTCGCCTCGCCGAGCTGGAGGCGGACGGCGGCGACCACCGCATCCTCGCTCAGGGTGGAGGCGGTCAGGGCGGCACCGGCGCCGACCTCGATCTGACGCTCGCCGAGAGCGAGGGAGACGCCGCCGGCCGTGCCGCGGGTCGTGAAATGGCCGCGGCCGAAATCACCGAAGGCCTGGCCGGCATAATCGGGCGTGCCGCCGCCGACGACGAGACTGTCCATCGTCGTGGTGAAGGTGGCGCCGTCATAGGAATCGAACAGGGCGACCGGCACATTGGCCAGGGCATGGCGGAGCGCGTCGCCCATCACGGCGTTGGAAACCAGGGCGGCGCCCGAGCTGGTCGCCGTGGTGGTGCCGGTCGGGGTCACCGTGCTGCCCACCGCATTGGCGGTCAGCGTGCCGATCGGCTGGGTCGCGGCGCCGAGGTCGAGCAGGCCCTGGCCGTAGAAGGCCGTGTTGGCGTAGATGCCGGTCTTGTCCGCCGTGGTCAGCACGCGCGAGACGACCTGCGCCGAGGTCAGTTCCGGGAAACGGGACATGACGACGGCGAGCGCGCCCGAGACCATGGGCGCCGCCATCGAGGTGCCGCTCATGCTGACATAAGTGCCGTCCGGGCCGGTCGACAGGATCGCGGTGCCGGGGGCGGCCAGGCACCAGCTCGCGGCGGCGCCGCAGGCATTGGCGTAAGAGGCGATGGAGCCGTTCTGGTCGACCGCGGTGACGGCCAGGAAACGCGCCGTGGTCGCCGAGTCGTATTGCGGCACCAGGGCCGTCGTATTGGGCTGGTCGCCGCCGTCGTTGCCGGTCGAAAAGACGACGATGGTGCCGAGGTCGGTGGCATGACGGACCGCCGTCACCAGGGCACCCGGCATGGACGCCGTGGGCGATGAGCCCCAGCTGTTGTTCACGATGTCGGCGCCATGGTCGGCGGCATAGCTGATGGCGCTATAGGGTGCGTTGCCATAGCCGGTGTTGGTCGAGCCGTCGGTGGTGAAACTGACCAGCGACATCAGGGTGGCGGACCAGGCGACGCCTTCGATGCCGGTGCCGTCGTGGTCGGCGGCAATGATGCCGGCGATATGGGTGGCATGAATGCTGATCGTCGAATCGCCGGTCCAATTGTAGGTCGTGCCGGAGAGGCGGCCCGAGAGTTCGGAAATGCTGGTATCGATGACACCGTCGTTGATGGCGACCACGACCCCCTGGCCGGAAGCGCCGGTGGCCCAGGCGGTGGCCGCGTTGATCATGGCGAGGCCGGCCTGGCGCTTGTATTCGGTGGTCAGGAAGCTCGACACCGGGGCGGTGACCAGGGTCACCAGCGAGGGGGCCGGGCTCGTGGTGGTGGTGGCCGCGGCCGGGCTGGTCGTCGTCGCCGAGGTCGAGGTGTCACCCCCGCCTCCGCCCCCACCACCGCAACCGGCGAGCAGGGCAGCCGCTGAAATCGAGACGCCGAGCAGCAACCAACGGGCGACGGGTTTCCTGATCCTCTGGGACATCGCAGCAGCCCCCCTTTAGTCGGCTGTGGAATTTGTCCCCGGATTGGAGCATTTGCCCCCTTAAAAAACCCATAATGGTTGCATTTGCCCTCAGACCTCGAATTTCACCAGCACCGGCACATGGTCCGACGGCTTTTCCCAGCCCCGCACATCGCGCAGCGTGGTGGTGGAAATCAGCCCGTCCTTCAGGTCCGGCGTGACCCAGACGTGGTCGAGCCGCCGCCCCTTGTCGGCTGCATCCCAGTCCGCCGCCCGGTAGGACCACCAGGAATAGAGCTTCTGATCGGCCGGTACGAAGTGGCGCACGGCATCGACCCAGTCGTGCGCCGCCTGGACTTCGGCCAGCAGGGCGGTCTCGACCGGCGTATGGCTGACCACGCCGAGCAGTTTCTTATGGCTCCAGACGTCGTGTTCGAGCGGCGCCACGTTGAAGTCGCCGACCACGATGGCACGCTTTTCCTTGGCCCGGCGCTTCTCGCCCCAGGCCACCATTTCGCGCAGGAACCTCAGCTTGTGGTCGAACTTCGGGTTGATCGCCGGGTCCGGCTCGTCGCCGCCCGCGGGGATGTAGAAATTGTCGAGCAGCAGCCCGTCCTCGAAGGTGACGCGCAGATGGCGGGCGTCGCCCATCTCGCACCAGTCGTCCCGCTCGATCCTGGCGAAGGGCAGTTTCGAGACGATGGCGACGCCGTGATAGCCCTTCTGTCCGGCGACCGCGAGGTGGGGATAGCCGGCCGCGACCAGAGCGGCGCGGGGGAAGGAATCGTCGACCGTTTTGATCTCCTGCAGGCACAGGATGTCGGGCGAAGCCTCGGCCAGGAAGCGCTCGACCAGGGGCAGACGCAGGCGGACGGAATTGATGTTCCAGGTGGCGATGGTGATCTCGGGCATGATCTTTCCGGTCAGCGCGCTTCGGCGTCGCAGGTGACGATTTCGCAGTCGGTCTGGGGCAGGGCGCGGCAGGCGAGGATCAGGCCCGACGCCCGCTCGGCCGGGGTCAGCGCGAAGCCGGCATAGGCCTTCAGCTCGACTTCGCCCGAGACCAGGCGCGACTTGCAGGTGCCGCAAGTGCCGCCGCGGCAGAAGAAGGGATAGTCCAGCCCCTCGTCCAGCGCCGCATCGAGCACGGTACGCCCGCGCGGCACCTCGATGTCGACGCCGAATTCCGGCAGCGTCACGGTGAAACTCATGTCCGTCCTCCTGGCCCGCCCCGGACCCTAGGGAGAGAGGGAAGCGCCGTCAAACAGGGGATGCAGCCCTGCGGCCGGCGCAGCCCCTTCATGAGTGGACATTGATTGCCGAGCTAATGATTAGCAGGCTACCTATTAGCATGAAACAGGAAACCGCGACGCCCCCTGCCGACACATTCGGCTTCCAGATCACCCTGACCATGCGCGCCTGGCGCCGCATGCTGGACGAAGCCTTCGCCGGTCATGGCCTGAGCGAGGCGACCTGGCGCCCGCTGATCCATATCTACACCCTGGGCGAGGGTCTGCATCAGAACCACCTGGCTGCCAGCCTGGGGATCGAGGGGCCATCCCTGGTCCGCCTGCTCGACAACCTCGAAACCGCCGGCCTGATCGAACGCCGCGCCGATGCCGCCGACCGAAGGGCCAAGACGCTGCATCTGACCCCGGCCGGGCGCGAGCTGGCCGAGCTGATCAAGGACGAAGCCTATGGCCTGCACCGGCGCCTGCTCGCCGGCGTCAGCGCCGAAGAGATCGAGCACTGCCTGCGCGTCTTCGCCAAGGTGCAGGAGAATGTCGCCGCCGCCCTGCCGAAACGGGGCCGGCGCCGCGCCGGGGGGGCGCCGTGAACGCCCTGCCCACCGCCCGCCAGCTACTCTTTTCGATCAAGACCTTCGCGGCCGGGATGCTGGCCGTCTATATCGCCTTCCGGCTCGACCTGACCCAGCCGACCTGGGCCCTGCTGACCACCTATATCGTCTCGCAGCCGCTGGCCGGTGCCGTCATCGCCAAGTCGGCGGCGCGCGTCGCCGGCACGCTGATCGGCGCCGCCGCGGCCGTGACGCTGGTCTCGGCCTTCGCCGAGGCGCGGGAATTCTTCGTCGCCGCCCTCGCCCTCTGGGTCGCCGCCTGTCTCTATGTCTCGATCCTGCTGCGCGAGGCGCCGGCATCCTACGGCGCCATGCTGGCCGGCTATAGTGCGGCGATCGTCGGCTATCCCGCCGTGCTCGCCCCCCTTTCCGCCTTCGACATCGCGGTCGCCCGCTGCACCGAGATCAGCCTGGGCATCCTCTGTGCGACGGCGGTGAGCCGCCTGGTGCTCCCCCAGGCCAGTGGCGGCTTGCTGCGCCGGACCCTGCGCGACAGCCTGGCCGCGGCGGGGGCCTGGACCGGCGACGTGCTGCGCGGCAAGGCCGACGACGCCCACGCCCTGCCCGACCGGCGCCGCCTGCTGAACGACCTGATGACCATCGACCAGCTCCGCCTGCATGCGGTGCTCGACACGCCCGAAGTACGCGCCGCCGACGGCACCCTGCGTCACCTCCAGGCCCGGCTGTTCACCCTGGTCTCCATGCTGGTCTCGATCCACGACAGGTTGCGCCTGCTCCGGCGCGAGGCGCCGGCCCGGGCCGAGGCGCTCGCCCCCGCCATGACCGAACTGGCCGACGTGATCGAGGCTGGCCGCAGCGACCGTGCCCTCGAAGCCCGGCTCGACGCCGTCCTGCCCGGGCTCGAAGCCATGCGCCGCGATCCAGCCCGCCGGCTCGAACATATCCTGGTCGCCCGCCTGGCCGATGTCGCCCGGCTGGAGCGCGAGCTGCGCGCCCTGGCCGGCGCCTTCTTCCGCGGCGCGCCCAGCCGCGACCATGGCGCCGCCCCCCATCTGTCGCGCTACCGCGACCATACCCAGGCACTGGTCGGCGGCCTGGTCGCGGGCCTCTCGCTGGTGGTGACCGCCGCCTTCTGGATCGTCACCGGCTGGAGCCATGGCGCCACCGCCGCCTTCCTGGTCGCCGTGCTGTGCTCCATGCTGGCGACGCTGGACGACCCCTCGGCCGCCGGCAGAGTCTTCCTGATCGACTCTGTGATCTCGATCGTCGTCTGTGCCGTCTATAATTACGTGATCTTCCCCTCGATCGACGGCTTCGCGATGATGACGGCCAGCATGGGCCTGTTCCTCGTCCCCATCGGCTGTTTCATCGCCGACAGGCGCTTCGCCCCCCTGGTCATGCCGCTGATCCTGAACACGATCGCCATCTCCAACCTGCAGAATGTCCAGGGCGTCGATTTCGCGGAATTCCTGAACGGTGCCGTCTCGCTCCTGGTCGGGGTCGGCATCGCGGTCGTCATGCTGCGCGTGCTGCGCCCGATCGGCGTCGACTGGACCGTACAGCGTCAGGTCGGCGCGATCCGCCGTGATCTCGCGCGTCTCGCGGGGGAGCGCGGGGCGGAGGAACGGACGGCCTTCGAGAGCCGCATGTTCGACCGCATCAACGCCCTGATCGCCCGCCTGGGAGCCGAGGACATCGAGCATCGCACCATCCTGCTGGGCAGCCTGGCGGCCCTCCGCATCGGCCTCAACATCCTGGCGCTCCGGCGGGAAAGGGGCCGGCTGGCGCCGCCGCTCGCCGCCGCGGTGGACGACGTGCTGGCCGCCCTGGCCCGCCACCTCGATGCGCCGGCCGGCGCCGGCCCGGCACTCGACGCCCTCGACCGGGCCACGGCCGTGATGCTGACGGCCGAGGCGGAAGACCCGCGCGACCTCGAAACCCTGCTCGTCGCCCTGACCGGGATCCGTACCAGCCTGACCGAGCACGGCGACTTCTTCCGCCTGGAGGGCGTCCCGCCGATGCCCGTACTGACCGAGGCAAGCCCATGCTGACGCTCGTCGAAACCGACCTGTTCGGGGTCTTCCTGGCCCCCATGATGCTCTATGCCGTGATCGCCGGCGGGCTCTGGCTCGTGCTGCGCCGGCTGCTCGACGCGCTCGGCGCCTATCGCTTCGTCTGGCATCCGCCGCTGGTCAATTCCGCCCTCTATCTGATCCTGCTGGCCGGCGTCGTCGCCGTCGCCTTCCGCTGAAAGGCCCGCCCATGCGCTTCGCCTCGAAACTGCTGCGTCCCGCCGTCACCCTCGTGGTGGTCGCCATCGCCGTCGTCGCCGGCCTCCGGCTGTGGAACCTTTATATGGACAGCCCGTGGACGCGCGACGGCCGCGTCCGCGCCGATATCGTGCAGGTGGCGCCCGACGTCGCCGGCATGGTGATCGAGCTTCACGTCAAGGACAATCAGCCGGTCCGGCAGGGCGACCTTCTCTTCGTCGTCGACAAGGCGCGCTACCAGCTCGCCGTCGATCGGGCCGAGGCGACCGTGGCCGCCCTCCGGGAACAGAGCCGCCAGCGCGAGCGCGAGGCGGCAAGGCGGAATGCCCTCGGTTCCAGCGCGATCACCGCCGAATCGCGCGAACAGGCGACCAGCACTGCGGCCCAGGCGGCGGCCCAGCTCCACCAGGCCGAGGCCGATCTCGAAACCGCGAAGCTGAACCTGGCCCGGACCGAGGTGCGCGCCCCGGTGAACGGCTATGTCACCAACCTGCACCTGAACCCGGGCGATTACGTCACCGCCGGCAAGGCCGCCTTCGCCCTGGTCGACAGCGATTCCTATTATGTCGTCGGCTATTTCGAGGAGACCAAGATCGCCCGCATCCATGCCGGCGACAGCGTCTCGGTCCGCCTGATGGGTTTCGAGCAGGCGGTCCAGGGCAAGGTCGGCAGCATCGCCCGCGCCATCGTCGACCGTGACTCGACGGAAGGCGGCGACCTGGTCGCCAACGTCAACCCGACCTTCTCGTGGGTTCGCCTGGCCCAGCGCATCCCCGTCCGCGTCGACCTCGGCCCCCTGCCCGACGGCATGGTGCTGAGCGCCGGCATGACCGCGACCGTGGTGGTCGAGGACAGGAAGGGCTGAGCCCGGCCCGTCAGCCCAGTTTCGCCAGGCCCTTGCGGATCGCCGAGTCGAGCGCGCTGCGCACGATCGGCCCGATCAGCGGCAGCTTGCCCTCGAAGACGATCGTATAGTCGAGGCGGGAGCCGCCGCCGGGCCGGGGCGAGAAACGCATCACGCCCTGGTGGTTCTTCAGCGGGCTGCCCTTGGAGATGCGATATTCGATCAGCTGGTTCTCGACCGCGGCCGTCACCGTCTCCTCGAAGGGCGCACCGACCGGCATCTTCAGGCGGCGCACGGAACCGACGCCGTTCCGGCTGCTGTCGCCGTCGCGCACCCGGGTCACCTTCGCCGGGGCGAAGACGGTCGACAGGTTTTCATGTTCCGCCAGGGTCGCATAGAGCTGCTCGACCGGCAGTTTCGACTCGTGGTTGATGGCGATCTTTTGCTGGCCCATCCCGCTCTCCCCGCTTTTGGAGAGAGCGTAGGGGCCGCCGCCGAATCCGGCAAGTGCCGGATTCGGGCAGTCGAAGGCGTCAGCCGATGGTCATCAGGCTGGCGTTGCCGCCGGCCGCCGCCGTATTGGTGCTGACCGAGATTTCCTCGATCAGGCGATCCAGGCACCAATCCTCGCGGCCTTCGGCGAGGCCGGCCACGGTCGCCCCCTGGAGGGCGACAATCGGGCCGGGCCGGGCGGCCAGGCTGCGGGCGAGCGGCGCCAGACCGTCACCGTCGCCTTCGAAGAGAACGGCGGCGAGATCCGGAACGTCCTGCCAGCGTTCGACGGTGCGAAGCCGGCCGGCCAGCGCGGACGGCAGGCCGGCCAGGGCGTCCGCCGCGGCGTGGCCGCCTTCGATGGCGAGATCGTTGCCGGTCGCCAGCGCCGCACCGAATTGCAGGATCAACCCGTCGGCGGTGCGGCCGAGGCCGGCGATACAGCCTTTGCCCCTCAGCGCATAGAGATTCCGCTCGCCCACCGGGCCCGGCAGTTCGGCCGAGGCACCGAAGGGCGAGACCTTGCCGTAGGCGGTGACGCGGGCGGCGAGATCGTCCAGCCCCTGCCCCGCCAGCCAGGCGGCGAAACTACCTACCGCCGGATTGGCCGGGGCGGCGATGCCGATTCCGGTCTCGGCCGGGCGCTGCGCCAGCAGGCGGCGAAGGTAGAGCGGGCCGCCCGCCTTGGGCCCGGTGCCCGAGAGGCCGCGACCGCCGAAGGGCTGCACGCCGACGACGGCACCGATAGTGTTCCGGTTCACGTAGATATTGCCGGCATGGATGCGGTCGGTCACCCGGGCGATCGTCTCGTCGATCCGCGTGTGCAGGCCGAAGGTCAGGCCGTAACCCGTGGCGTTGATCGCGTCGACCAGCCTGTCCAGGTCATTCCGCTTGTAGCGCAGCACATGGAGGACGGGACCGAAGACTTCGCGCTTCAGGACCGCGATATCGTCGATCTCGATCAGGGTCGGGGCCACGAAGGTGCCCGCCTTGGCCGCCTCCGGCAGCGGCAGCCGGTAGACCGCGTGGCCCGCCTCGCCCATGGCGGCGACATGGGCTTCGATGCCCGCCATCGCTTCGGCGGTGATGACCGGGCCGACGTCGGTCGCCAGCCGATCGGGATTGCCGAGCGAAAGTTCCGCCATCGCCCCCTTCAGCATGGTCAGGATACGTTCCGCCACCTCTTCCTGGAGGCAGAGGATGCGGAGCGCCGAACAGCGCTGTCCCGCGCTGTCGAAGGCGGAGGCGAGCACGTCACCCACCACCTGTTCCGCGAGGGCCGAAGAATCGACGATCATGGCGTTCTGGCCGCCGGTCTCGGCGATCAGGGGGATCACCGTGCCTTCGGGGCTGAGCCTGCCGGCCAGGCTCGCCTCGATCGCGCGGGCAACCTCGGTCGAGCCGGTGAACATGACGCCGCGGAGGCGCGGGTCGGCGACCAGCGCCGCCCCCACCGCACCGTCGCCCGCGACCAGGGTGAGCACGCCGTCCGGCACGCCTGCCTCATGCAGCAGGCGTACCGCCTCGGCCGCGATCAGGGGCGTCTCTTCCGCCGGCTTGGCGAGTACCGGATTGCCGGCGGCCAGGGCCGCGGCGACCTGGCCGGTGAAGATCGCCAGCGGGAAATTCCACGGGCTGATGCAAACCACCGGGCCGAGCGGCCGGTGGCTGGCGGTATCGAAGCCGTCGCGCACGCGGGCACCGTAGTAACGCAGGAAGTCCACCGCCTCGCGCACTTCGGCGATCGCATTGGGCAGCGACTTGCCGGCCTCGCGCACGATCAAGCCCATCAGGGTCGGCATGCGCGCCTCCATCGCCTCGGCCGCGCGGGCGAGGCAGGCGGAGCGTTCGGCCGGCGGCGTCGCGGCCCAGATCGGGCCCGCCGCCACCGCCGCCTCGAAGGCAGCGCCGACGCTCTCGGGTGCCGCGAAGCGGACATGGCCGACCACGTCGCGGTGATCGGCGGGGTTCCGCACCGGGCTCGCCGCCGGCCCGTCACCGGCCGACCACGCCATGTCCAGGCTGGCCAGCAGGGCGGCCGAGATCGAGGCGAGACGCTGTTCGTTGGAAAGGTCGATGCCGGCCGAACTGGCTCGCTCTGGCCCGAACAATTCGCGCGGCAGGCGGATCTTCGGGTGCGGCGCGCCCAGCGGCTCGACCGCCAGCGCCGCCTCCACGGGGTCGGTGATCAATTCTTCGACCGAGATGGATTCGTCCGCGATCCGGTTGACGAAGGAGGTATTGGCGCCGTTCTCCAGCAGCCGGCGGACCAAATAGGCGAGCAGCGTCTCATGCGTGCCGACCGGGGCATAGATCCGGCACGGGCGCCCCAGGTTGCCCGCCCCGACCACTTCCTCGTAGAGCGGTTCGCCCATGCCGTGCAGGCATTGGAACTCATATTGTCCCGCATAGTAATTGTCGCCCGCCAGCGCCGCGACAGTCGCCAGGGTCAGGGCGTTGTGGGTGGCGAACTGGGGATAGATCGCATCGGGTGCGGCCAGCAGCTTCCGCGCGCAGGCGATGTAGGAAACGTCGGTATGGATCTTCCTTGTATAGACGGGGAAGCCTTCGAGCCCGTCGATCTGCGCCCGCTTGATCTCGGAATCCCAATAGGCGCCCTTGACCAGGCGCACCATGAGGCGCCGGCCGGAGCGGCGGCCGAGGTCGACCAGATAGTCGATGACGAAGGGGCAGCGCTTGGCATAGGCCTGCACCACGAAACCGATGCCGTTCCAGCCGGAAAGATCGGGATCGAAGCAGAGCGCTTCCAGGAGATCGAGGGAAAGCTCCAGACGATCCGCCTCCTCGGCATCGATGTTGAGGCCGATGTCGTAACGCCGGGCGAGCAGGGCGAGCGATTTGAGCCGCGGCAGCAACTCGCCCGTCACCCGCTCGACCTGCGCCCTGGAATAGCGCGGATGAAGGGCGGAGAGTTTGATCGAAATGCCCGGGCCTTCGTAGATGCCGCGCCCGCCCGAAGCCTTGCCGATGGCGTGGATCGCCGTCTCGTAATCGGCCAGGTAGCGTTCGGCGTCGGCCGCGGTGGTCGCCGCCTCGCCCAGCATGTCGTAGGAATAGCGGAAGCCCTTGTCTTCCATCTTGCGGGCGTTGGCCAGCGCTTCGGCGATGGTCTGGCCGGTCACGAACTGCTCGCCCATCATGCGCATGGCGAGGTCGACGCCCTTGCGGATCAGGGGCTCGCCGCTCCGCCCGATCAGGCGGGTCAGGGCGGACGACAGGCCCGCCTCGCTCGAGGTCGCGGTCAGCTTGCCGGTGACCACCAGGCCCCAGGTCGCGGCATTGACGAAGAGCGAGGGGCTGTGGCCGAGGTGGGATTGCCAATCGCCGGCCGCGATCTTGTCGCGGATCAGGGCGTCCCGCGTCGCCTTGTCGGGAATGCGCAGCAGCGCCTCGGCCAGGCACATGAGGGCGACGCCCTCCGGCTCCGACAATGTATATTCGTGGATCAGGCCCTCGACCCCGCCGCCCCGCTTCTTGGCGCGGAGCTTGGTCACCAGGTCGCGCGCCAGCGTGCGAGCCTGTTCCCGCTTCTCCGCCGGCAGGCTGGCGCCGGCGATCAGATAGGGCAGGCATTCCGGCTCCGGCCGGCGGTAGGCCGCAGTGATCTTGGCCCGCAGCACACCCTGCGGCTGCACCCCCTGGGCAAATTCCAGAAATGGCAGCGCCGCCTCAGTTGCACCTTCCTCGAGATCGAGGGCAACCGCCGCGTCACCGTCGCCCCCCGCCTCCAAGGCACCGTGCCGCTCGATCCGCTCGATGGCGGCGACCAGGGATTGCTTGACCAGCCAATGGGGCGAGCGCCCGATCCGCGCCGCCGCCGTCTTCAGCCGGGCGCGCAGCTCGTCCGTGAGCTTGACCCCCATCGTCGTCATCGCCATGGCGCCACCTGTTGCTCGGGTTGCACCCTTCTAGCAGAAAAGGTGCAACCACGATAGGGGCGCTCAGACGATATTGGCCTCTGCCAGGGGGCGGCCCTCGGCGATGCGGGCGAAGGCGAGGGGGCTCAGGTCCAGGCTGCGATAGGCGCCGTAAGTGATCAGTTCGGCGAGGCCGCGGCCGATCGCGGGCGATTGCTGGAGGCCGTGGCCGGAAAAGCCGTTGGCGAGATAGAAGCCGGGCACATCCTCGACCGCGCCGACGATCGCGTTGTGGTCGAACAGGTTCATGTCGTAGTGGCCTGCCCAGGCGCGGCCCTGTCTGATCCGCTCGAAGGCGGGCACGCGGGCGGCCAGCACGGGCCAGATGTGCTCGTCGAAGAAGGAATGATCGACCTCGAAATCGCCGTCGGCATCCGGGTCCTGGTCTTCGGGCGGTTGCAGGCCGCACAGGAAGCCGCGCCCTTCGGGCCGGAAATAAAGGCCGGTCGGGTCGATCAGCAGGGGTGCGGCGGCGACCTTGTCGGCGCAGGTGAAGGTGAAGATCATGCGTTTCTTGTTGCGCACCGGGATCTCGACGCCAGCGGCCCGGGCGAGCGCCGCACCGCCGCCGCCCGCGGCATCGACCAGCGCACCGCAGGCAATCCGGCTGCCGTCGTCCAGCACCACGCCCGCGATCTTCGCCCCGTCCTTGACCACGCCGGCCACCATGGCGGCGCGGTAGTCGACGCCGAGGGAGCGCGCCTTGCGCCGGAACGCCTGCATCAGGCCGTAGCCGTCGAACCAGCCCTCGCCCGTGACGCCGAAGCTGCCGGCCGCGATCCCCTCGGTCGAGAGCCAGGGGAAGCGCGCCTCGAGCCCGTCCGGGCCGAGCAGGGCGATGTCGGCGCCGAGCGAGACCTGGAGCCGGTGGTTGGCTTCGAGCACCGGCTTGCCCGCCTCGCTCGCCAGGAAGAGATAGCCGCCCTCGGTCAGGCCGATCTCCGGCACCTCGTCCTCGACCGCCAGGTGTTCGTGCAGGCGGCGCAGGAAGTCGATGCCGTAGAGCGAGATCTGCACGTTGATCGCGGTCGAATACTGCTGCCGGATCGAGGCCGCCGAACGGGCCGAGGCGCAGAATTCGTAAGAAGGGTCCTTCTCGACCACCAGGATACGGCCCTTGAAGCCGGGTTCCTTCGCCAGGTGAAAGGCGGTGGAAGACCCGGTGACCGCCCCGCCCGCGATCACCACGTCATAGGCGCTCATTCGACGTCGAACCGGACACCCTGGGCCAGCGGCAGCGAGGTGCCATAGTTGATGGCGCTGGTCATGCGCCGCATATAGCCCTTCCAGGCGTCGGAACCGGATTCGCGGCCGCCGCCGGTCTCCTTCTCGCCGCCGAAGGCACCGCCGATCTCGGCCCCCGACGTGCCCATGTTCACGTTCGCAATGCCGCAGTCCGAGCCGGCGGCCGAAAGGTAGCGTTCCGCCTCGCGGAAGTCGTTGGTGAAGATCGAGGAGGAGAGGCCCTGCGGCACGCCGTTCTGCAAGGCCACGGCTTCCGCGAAGTCGCGGTATTTCAGGACATAGAGGATGGGGGCGAAAGTCTCTTCCAGGACCGGGCCGACCTGGGCCGGCATTTCGACCAGCGCGGGCCTGGCGTAGGCGCCACCCTCGCAGCCGTCCACCGAGACCGGCTCGCCGCCGGTGACCGTGCCGCCCGCGGCCTTGGCCGCTTCCAGCGCCTTCTGCATGGCCTCGAGCGCCGCCGCATCGACCAGCGGGCCGACCAGCACGGCACCGCTCAGCGGATTGCCGACCGAGACGCCGCGATAGACCTTGGCCAAGCGCGGCACCAGGGCGTCATAGATCGATTCATGGACGATCAGGCGGCGCAGCGTGGTGCAGCGCTGGCCCGCGGTGCCCATGGCACCGAAGGCGATGGCGCGGACCGCGAGGTCGAGATCGGCCGAAGGCGTCACGATCGAGGCATTGTTGCCGCCCAGTTCCAGGATGGCGCGGCCGAAACGGCGCGCCACCCGCTCGCCCACCGCGCGGCCCATGCGGGTCGAGCCGGTGGCGGAGAGCACGGCGATGCGCGGATCGTCCACCAGCATCTCGCCGATCGCGCGGCCGCCGGTCACCACGGTGACCAATCCGTCCGGCACGCCGCCGAAGCGGGCCGCCGCCCGCGCCACCAGGGCCTGCACGGCAAGGGCGGTGAGCGGCGCCTTTTCCGACGGCTTCCAGATCACGGCATCGCCGCACACCAGGGCCAGCGCCGCATTCCAGGAGAACACCGCGACCGGGAAATTGAAGGCGGTGATGACGCCGACCACGCCGGCCGGGTGCCATTGCTCCATCATCCGGTGATCGGCCCGCTCGGAGGGGATGGCCAGGCCCTGGAGCTGGCGCGACAGGCCGACGGCGAAATCGCAGATGTCGATCATCTCCTGCACTTCGCCCTCGCCCTCGGACGGCACCTTGCCGACCTCGAGGGTGACGAGACGGCCGAGGGCGGCCTTGGCGGCGCGCAATTCCTCGCCCAGCAGGCGGACGAATTCACCCCGCCGCGGCGCCGGCACCAGGCGCCAAGTGACGAAGGCTTCCGCGGCACGGGCGACGATCGCCACCATCGCCATGGGCTCGGTATCGGCGACATGGCCGATCGCCTCGCCCGTGACGGGTGAATGGACGGCCCGCCCAGCCGCCGCGTAGGCCCCCGGATCGACCCCGAAACCGGCCATCAGCGCCGCCACTTCGGCAGCCAGGGAATCGGGAGCGGGGGACAGGGTCACGATGGAATCCTCGAAATCGGGCGGGGCTGGCAGGATTGCGCCCTTGCACGGCCCGGAAAAGAGAGAATATGTCACCGGGACATGATCCTAAGGCATGAGCCCGCCTTGCCCCTGCGTCCGATCGTCCGCTATCCCGACCCCCGGCTCCGCCAGAAGGCGGCGCCCGTCGCCACTTTCGACGAGAGCCTGGCCGCCCTCGCCGCCGACCTGGCCGAGACCATGGCGGCGGCAGAGGGGGTCGGCATCACCGCACCCCATGTCGGCGTATCTCTCCGCCTCGTCGTGCTCCGGCTGGAGCCGGCGGCACCGTTGCTGATCTATGTGAATCCCGAGATCCTGTGGTCCTCGCCGGAAACCGCCACGGCCATGGAAGGCAGCGTCTCCATGCCCGGCGCCTATGAGACGGTGGACCGGCCGGCCCGCATCCGCCTGGCCTGGCAGGACCTTTCGGGCGCGCGCCACGAAGGCGCGGCGGACGGTTTCCTGGCGACCTGCCTGCAGCATGAGATCGACCAGCTCGACGGCATCTTCTGGCTCCAGCGC
>NZ_JBAZKR010000038.1:0-41140 GCF_041650655.1 Zavarzinia sp. | reverse complement strand
TCGCTCCATCACGGCGGCGGAGTCGGCATGGGTTTCAGCCAGCATTCCGGCATGGTCATCTGCTGCGACGGTACGGCCGAGGCGGATGCCAGGATCGCCCGCGTGCTGTGGAACGATCCGGCCACCGGCGTGATGCGCCATGCCGACGCCGGCTATGACATCGCCCTCGACTGTGCTCGCGAAAAGGGCCTGCGCCTGCCCGGCATCCTGGGCAACTGAGGCCGTGGCGGTGGCGGGCGATCTCCTCTATCTGCCCGCCGCCGGCCACCGGGTCATGCCCTGGGCGAACGGCGGCGGCAGCACGGCGGAAGTGGCGATCTTCCCGCCCGGCGCCAGCGTATCCGCCCGCGATTTCGACTGGCGCATCAGCATGGCGCGGGTCGAAGGCGACGGCCCCTTTTCCGCCTTGCCGGGCTTCGACCGTATCCTGACCCTGATGGCGGGGCCGGGTATCACCCTGGAGGCGGCGGGGCAGGGGCGTTTCGTGCTGGACCGCGCCTATGCCAAGGCGGAATTCCCGGGCGACTGGGCAATTGCGGCACGGCTCCACGGCGGGCCGATCGACGATCTCAACGTCATGACTCGGCGCGGGCGCTGGCTTGCATCCATCGACATCCTTCCCGTCGACGGTCAGGTGAGGATCGAGCGGCGGGCTGTGCTGATACTCGTCGGCCTCGAAGGTGCCGTCTCGGTCGAGGGGCGGCCCCTCGGCCCGCGCGACGCCCTGTTGGCGCCCGAGGGCGGCGAGGGGTGGCTAAGCCTCGCGGGCAATGGCATTCTTGCGGCGGTGACGCTGGTGCGGGTCGCCGCTGATGCGCCTTCCCGGGCGCTCTTCACTCATGTCTGAACATTAGTGTTGCGTCGATTTCTGGCGTGCATCCCGGACGGGTTTTGCCTGGCGCCGATTTCCGCGGCTTTCTGCCTGAATTTTCGGCAGCGCCCCGGCGCTCCCGTCGGGATTGCCGAAAGGCTGATCAATTTTCCTCCTTTATGTCTTTACAAATCGCCGGGATGTGGGACGATTTCGGCCGATCCGGATGGCAACCCCGCGGGGGCCGGGGCCGGGATGGCACGACGAGGAGGCCGAGATGGCGTTTTCCAATGGCATAGGGCGTCGCGAATTTCTCATCGGTTCGGCGGCAGCGGCCGGGCTGGTCGGGCTGATGCCGCGCCGCCTTCTTGCGGCGACGCCGAAGAAGGGCGGCACGTTGAAGGTCGGCGTCGGCGATTTCGCCGCGACGGATTCGCTCGACCCCGCGATGTATGAGACCTATTTCCAGCTCTTCCTGTTCCGCCAGCTCCGCAACAACCTGATCGAATTCGGCCCGGGCGGCGTGCTGGTGCCCGAACTGGCGGAGAGCTGGGAAGGCTCGGCCGATGCCAAGACCTGGACCTTCAAGCTGCGCCAGGGCGTCATGTTCCACAACGGCAAGGAATTCGATGCCGAAGACGCGGTCTATTCGATCAACCGCCACCGGGTCGAAGGCACCACTTCCTCGGCGGCGCCGATCCTGAAGCCGGTCACCGACGTCAAGGCGACCGGCAAATACGAGCTGACCATCGTCCTCAAGGACGGCAACGTCGGCTTCCCCGACATCATGACCCTCGAGACGCTGGGCATGGTGCAGAAGGACGAAAAGGATTTCGCCAAGGGCATCGGTACCGGCGGCTATATCCTCGAGAGCTTCGAGCCCGGCGTGAAGTCGGTGGTCAAGCGCAATCCCAACTATTGGAAGGCCGACCGCGCCCATTTCGACTCGGTCGAGATGATCTGCATCAAGGATGCGGCGGCACGCACCGCGGCACTGGTCTCCGGCTCGATCGACGCTTGTAACTTCGTCGATCTCAAGACGGCCAACCTGCTGAAGCGGAACGAGAAGGTGAAGCTGATCTCGGTCGCCGGCAAGTCGCACTACACCTTCCCGATGCTGATGGATGCCGACCCCTTCACCAATATCGACGTGCGCACGGCGATGAAATACGCCGTCAACCGCGAGGAGATGGTGAAGGTGATCGCCGGCGGCTTCGCCTCGGTCGGTAACGACCAGCCGATCACGCCGTCCTATCAGTTCTACAACCCGGACCTGAAGCCCAAGGCCTATGACCCGGACAAGGCCAAGTTCCACCTGAAGAAGGCCGGCCACGACAAGCTCTCGGTCGAACTCTTCGTCTCGGAAACCCCCTTCGCAGGCGCCACCGACGCGGCCGTTCTCTACCGCGAGCAGGCGGCCAAGGCCGGCATCGACATCAAGGTGACCAAGACGCCGGAAGACGGCTATTGGAACGACATCTGGTTCAAGAAGCCGTTCTGCGCCGCGCGCTGGTCGGGCCGCGCCAACGAAGACGCGATGATCTCGCTCGCCTATTCGACCGACGGCATCGCCGCCGGCTGGAACGAAACCCACATGTCCGATCCGAAGCTGGACCAGATGCTGATCGCCGCGCGGACCGAGTTCGACGTCGCGAAGCGCCGTCAGCTCTACTACGACATGCAGACCCTGATCTCCGAGACGGGCGGCTGCGTCAGCCCGGTGGTGGCCAATTTCGTCGACGCGACCTCGTCCAAGGTCGAGCACGGCGAGCTCGCCTCCGACTTCTCGATGGACGGCGGCCGCTTCGCGGAACGCTGGTGGTTCGCTTCCTGAGGCGCCGGCTGGCGTTTCGGTGACTTTCGGGGGAAGGGCGGCGGCAATCGCCCTTCCCCATTTTCTTGTCTCCCATTGTAACCTTTGAAGGAACACAAGCGATGGCTGCGCGCAAGCGGATGGCGCTGGCACTCCTGGCGCAGGGTAACGGCCTGCATCCCGCGAGCTGGATCGCGGCCGGCGGCCCGACCGACTGTTCGAACGATATTTCCTATTTCGCCGACATGGCGCGGCTTGCGGAAAAGGGCCTGTTCGACCTCTTCTTCGTCGCCGACACGCCGGCCGCCCGGACCGACAATCTCGACGCCTGGAGCCGCTACACCCCCTATATGAACTGCTTCGAGCCGATCACCCTGCTGACCGCGCTCGCCGGCGTGACCAGCCGGATCGGCCTCGGCGGCACCGCTTCGACCAGCTTCTACGAACCCTATAACATCGCCCGCCTCTATGCTTCGCTCGATCACATCAGCCATGGGCGCGGGGCCTGGAACGTCGTCACTTCGGGCAACAATTACGCCGCCCGCAACTTCGGGGAGGACAAGCTGCCGCCCCATGCCAAGCGCTATGCCAGGGCGAAGGAATTCGTCGAGGTGGTGAAGGCGCTGTGGGACACCTATGACGACGATGCGATCGTCTACGACCGCGAGAGGGGCGTCTATTTCGATCCCGCCAAGTTCCATGTGCTCGACCACCAGGGCGAATTCTTCAAGATGCATTCGGCCCTGAACATCGCCCGCTGCCCGCAGGGCCAGCCGGTGATCATCCAGGCCGGCGCCTCCAATGCCGGCAAGGAACTGGCGGCCGAGACGGCGGAAGTGGTGTTCAATTCGGACGACGAACTGGCCGACGCCAAGGCCTATTGCGACGACGTTAAGGGGCGTACCGCCAAATTCGGCCGCACGCCGGCCGACATCCGCGTGCTCGCCGGCTTCACCCCGACGATCGGCGAGAGCAAATGGGAGGCGGAGGACAAATACCGCCAGCTCCAGGAACTGATCCACCCGCTGGTCGGCAAGGTCCGCGTCGCTTCCGACCTCGAGGCCGATGTCTCGGACCTCGATCCGGACCAGCCGATCCCGCTCGACCGCATTCCGCAATCCGCCAATCTGCACACCCGCTATTTCGAGCAGATCGTCGACATGATCAAGAACCAGAAGCTGACCCTGCGCCAGCTCTGGCAGCGTTACGAGCGAGGTAACAAGCGCGTGCTGGGCACGGCGGCCGATGTTGCCGACACCATGCAGGAATGGTTCGAGGCCGGCGCTTGCGACGGCTTCATGATGATCTTCCCGACCCTGCCCGGCGGGCTCGAAAGCTTCGTCGCCCGGGTGGTGCCGGAACTGCAGCGCCGCGGCCTCTATCGCACCGCTTACGAGGGCAGGACGCTCCGCGAGCATCTCGGCCTGAAGCGGCCGGCGAGCCGCTATGCCCGCGAAACCATGAAGGCGGCGGGCTGAAGACGGAAGGCTGGCGCGGTCAGCGCGCCAGCCGGTCCGCCATGAAGCGGTAGAAATCGGCGATCGTGCCTTCGACGTCGTCGGGGCCGAGCGGACCCGGCACATAGGCGGCCGAGCGCAGCCCCTGGATCAGCGTCTCCAGCTTTTCCTTGTCTTCCGCGTTGAAGGCGTTGCACAGCGCGACATAGGGCGCCACTTCGGGCGCTTCGGCGCTGTCGACGTAACCCGCCACACCCCAATGGATCGCGACTTCGCCGACGCCCTTCGGCCGGATGCACATATAGAGCGTGAAGTGCGAGGCATAGGAGACGACGAAGGAGGGGAAGACGCAGAACAGCGTCGAATGGCGCCGGTATTCGGCCGGCAGATTCGGATGATAGGGCGTCCGTTCCGGCGTCTCGGGCGAATAATGGGATTCGTAGGCCGTGTAATCGACCGTGCCGGGCAGCTTGCGGCAAAGCGCGGTCGGCGTGATCGGATGCAGCGTGCGCAGATGCGTCGCCGAGAGGTGATAACCCTCCATGAAATTCTCGACCAGGCATTTCCAGTTGGTCGCCCAGACGTCGTCCGCCGTGAAGACCGAGATGCGGTCCTGGTGCTGGAAGGGCTCGATATGGGGCAGCAATCCTTCGAGCCGGGGGGCGAGCGGTGACGCCTTGCCGTCCAGATTGACGAAGACGAAATTCTGCCAGAGCTCGGTCCGGAACGGGATCAGGCCGCAGTCCGCCTTGTCGAAGCCCGCCACCTTGTCCATCAGGGGCGCCGCCACCAGGGCGCCGTCGTCCTTGTAACCCCAGGCGTGATAGGCGCAGGAGAACAGGCGGGCATTGCCCTTGCCTTGGGCGACGATATTGCCCCGGTGCCGGCACACGTTGGAGAGCACGCGCACGGCGCCGTCCCGTCCGCGCACCACGAGCAGGGGCTCGCCCACCAGTTCGGTGGTGAAATAGTCGCCCGGATTGGCGATTTCGCCGGCATGGCCGAGGCAGACCCATTCCCGCCGGAAGATCGCTTCCTTCTCGACCTCGAGGAAGGCGGGATCGGTATAGAAGGGGCCGGGCATGGCGTGGGCCATGCCGGTGCCGGCGGCCAGATAGGGATCGAGCGAGCGGCGGATGGCGGCGGCGTCGGACATCGGAACCGGACCTTTCCAGAACTCAGGACAGGGTAGGGAAGGTTACGCCCGCGGCGGCATCGAGCAAACCGCCGGAACGGACCAGGGCGGCCGCGGCTTCGAGGTCCGGGGCCATGAAGCGGTCGTCGCCCAGGCTCGGCACCACGGCGCGGATCGCGGCGACCACGGCGGCCAAGGGCGTGGAGGTCTGCAGGGGCGCGCGAAGCTCGATGCCCTGCGCCCCGGTCAGCGCCTCGATGCCCAGGATGACCGAGAGATTGGCGTTCATCTCCATCAGCCGGCGGGCGCCATGGGCGGCCATGGAGACATGGTCTTCCTGATTGGCGCTGGTCGGTGTCGAGTCGACCGAACAGGGGGCGGCGCGCTGCTTGTTCTCGGACATCAGGGCGGCGGTGGTCACTTCGGCGATCATGAAGCCGGAATTGACCCCGGGCCGGGGACTCAGGAAGGCGGGCAGACCGAAGTTCAGCGCGGGGTCGACCAGCGTGGCGACGCGGCGCTGCGCGATGGCGCCCACTTCGGCGATGGCGAGCGCGGTCTGGTCGGCCGCGAAGGCCACCGGCTCGGCATGGAAATTCCCGCCCGAGACGATCGAACCGTCGGCCGTCAACACGAGGGGGTTGTCGGTCACCGCATTGGCTTCGACCTGCAAGGTGACGGCGACCTGGCGCAAGAGGTCGATGCAGGCGCCGGTCACCTGGGGCTGGCAGCGCATGCAATAGGGGTCCTGCACCCGGCTGTCCCCGGTCTGATGGGAGACGCAGATGCCGGAGGTCGAGACCAGGGCATAGAGCGTGGCGCCGGCGTCGATCTGGCCCCGGTGGCCGCGCAGCGCATGGATTTCCGGCCGGAACGGCGCCATCGAGGCCATGGCGGCATCGACGCTGAGCGCCCCGGTGACCAGGGCCGTGGTGGCCAGCACCCAGGCGTCGAACAGCCCGGCCAGCGCCATGGCGGTCGAGACCTGGGTGCCGTTGATCATGGCGAGGCCTTCCTTGGGGCCGAGCACGACGGGGGCGAGGCCGGCGGCGGCCAGCGCCTCGGCGCCGGGCAGGCGCCGGCCCTCGAAGAAGGCTTCGCCTTCGCCGATCATCACCGCGGTCATATGGGCGAGGGGGGCGAGATCGCCGCTGGCGCCGACCGAGCCCTGGCCCGGTATGACCGGCAGCACGCCCCGCGTCAGCATCGCTTCGAGAAGTTCGATCAGGACGAAGCGCACGCCCGAGGCCCCGCGACCGAGCGAGGTCAGCTTCAGCGCCATGACCAGGCGCACGATGCCCTCGGGCAAAGGCGTGCCGACGCCGGAGGAGTGGGACAGGATCAGGTTGCGCTGGAGCGTCGCCGTTTGTTCGGGCGCGATCCTGGTGCTCGCCAGCTTGCCGAAACCGGTGTTCACGCCGTAGACCGCCGGGCCGTCCGCCGCCGCGGCGACCACGCGGGCGGCCGCCTCGATCGCCGGCCGCATGGCGCGGTCGAGCACGGCGGTGCTCTCGCCCCGGTAGATCCGGCGCAGCTCGTCCAGGCTGACGGCACCGGGCTTCAGGGTGATGGCGGACATGTCGAGGGCCTCCGGAAGGCGCCGGGCCGGGCCGGCGAATTCATTTCCCGAAGCCTCGCGCAGATGGCTTATTTTGTACAGACATAAAATGGCGTGATGTCACGAGATCGTGGATCGACACGCCGATATGGCATCTTTATGTCGTGTCATTATCGGAAGTCGGCGGCGGTCCTGAGCAGCCAGTCGAGGAAGTCGCGCGCCCCTGGCTTGGCGATGGTGGCATCGTTCCAGGCGACGAAATAGGGCACGGGCAGGGCCAGCGAAATATCCGACAGGGCGACGAGCCGGCCGCTCGCCAGGTCGTCGGCGACGAAACTATGCTGGCCGAGAGCGATGCCTTCACCCGCCGCCGCGGCATCGAGCGCCACGCTGGAGAGGGAATAGAGCCGTTCCGCCGGTGCCGGTGCCTGCCGGAGGCCGGCGGCGCGGAACCATTCGGCCCAGGTCGGCCCGTTCTGGTGATCGGGCCGCCAGTCGATATGGATCAGGGGCAGGCAGGCGATCGCTTCCGGCGTCAGTGGCCCGGCGGCGAGCGCAGGGGCTGCGACCGGCACCACCCGGTCGACGAAAAGCTCGGCCGAATGACGGTGCAGGGTGACGCGCGGGCCATAGGTCAGGCGGAAATCGACGCTGCCGGCTTCGAGCCCGTCCTCCCGGTGGTTGCCCTCCAAGCGGAGATCGACGAAGGCGCGCGACTGCTGCCAGCCATAGACCCGGGGCGCCAGCCATTTCAGCATCAGGGAGGGCAGGGCGCTGACCGACAGGCCGACGATCTCGCCGTCGCGGTCGAATAATTTCTGAGCGTCGCGCAGGCGCTCGAAACCCTCGAACACCATTTCGAAATAGGCCTTGCCGGCTTCGGCCGGTTCGAGCCGGCGACCGGCGCGGCGGAACAGCGGGCGGCCGAGATGATCCTCGAGCAGGCGGAGCTGCTGGCTCACGGCACCGGGCGAGACGCCCAGTTCCTCGGCCGCGCGGGCGACCCCGCCCAGGCGGCAGATCGCCTCGAAAGTCTCGAGGGAGCGGAGCGGAGGCAGGCGGCGGGCCATGGTGAACTCATTTTAGTTTATCTAAGGTGATATCACAGGATTTCTCCATTTTCTGCGGCCCAATCATTAGCAATGATGAATTCCGAAAGCTGATCGCCGCTTCCCTCGCGAGGTTCCCCATGTATCTCCGCAATCACACTTGGTATGTCGCCGCCTCGGGTCCCGAGGTGACGCGGGAGCTTCGCCGGATCGAGATCATGGGCGAGAAGATCGTGATCTACCGGACCGAGGCGGGCGCCCCGGCGGCGCTGGAAGACGCCTGCCCGCACCGCAAGCTGCCGCTCTCCATGGGCCGGCTGAAGGGCGACCAGGTCGAATGCGGCTATCACGGCCTGACCTTCGATTGCGCCGGCACCTGCGTCCGCGTGCCGGGCCAGTCGTTGATCCCGGCCAAGGCCCATATCCGCTCCTACCCGGTCGTGGAGCGTTACGACCTGATCTGGATCTGGATGGGCGATCCCGCCCTGGCCGATCCCGACAAGATCCTGAAGGTCGAGCATTGGGGCGATCCCGCCTGGGGTTACAATACAGGCCCGGTCATGGAGCTCGACTGCAACTATCTCCTGGTGACCGACAATCTGCTCGACCCCTCCCATGTCTCCTGGGTGCATCAGACCTCTTTCGCCCAGGCCGCCTGCGAGGAGACCCCGCTCGACATCGACATCGCCGCCGACGGCGTCACGGTTTCGCGCTGGATGACGGATGTCGAGGTGGCGCCGCTCTACCAGCCGCTGGTGCCCTTCGCCGGCAATTGCGACCGGCTGCAGCACTACGAGGTGCGTTTCCCCAGCCTCGCGGTGATCAAGGCGCTGTTCACCCCGGCCGGCAAAGGCGGCCGCGGCAAGCCGGTGCCGGACGATGCCTTCATCATGGAATCCTATAACCTGATGACGCCGGTGAACGAGCGCCAGACGCGTTACTACTGGTTCCAGCTCCGCAATGTGAAGCCCGATTGCGCCGAGACTTCGGCCTTCATGTCGAAGGGCATCAAGGCCGCCTTCGACGAAGACAAGGCGATCCTGAACGCGGTTCAGAAGGGGCTGGACGAGGCGCGTAACCGGCCGATCGACCTCGCCATCGACGGCGGCCCGCTCCGCTTCCGCCGCCTGCTCGACAAGATGATCGCGGCCGAAAACACGCCGCCCGGCGCCGCCGGGGAGGCGGCGGAATAGGTGGGCTCGGTATCTGTTCGGCAGCGGGACGTCGGGTGTTTCACGACGTCCGGTCACCAATCTCTGTCGTCATGGCCGGGCGAAGTCCCGGCCATCCACGCCGCTACGCCGCCTCCTGCGTCGACGACCGTGGCACGTCCCGACGTGGATGCCCGGGACGAGCCCGGGCATGACGGTGGGAGTGATGCCTGCGCGTCAATCCTTGGACTGGTGGTCCAGGGTGAAGCGGCCCTTGATCGAGAAGCGGTCGCCCGGATAGGTCAGATGGACGACCGTGATGGGCTGGCCGCGGTGGAACGTCTGGCGATCGACCACCAGCAGGGCGGCCCCGACCTTGACCCCCAGCTTGTGGGCGAGGTCGGCGCTGGCGTTGGTGGCGCGCACCGTATGTTCGACCTCGGACCAGGGGATGTTGTCGAGCAGCCATTTGCTGGGCGGCACGTCCTGGAAACTCTCGTGTTCCACTTCCGGGAAGGCGTCGAAATTGATGTAGCGGGTTTCGAGCTGGACCGGCAGGCCGTCCGCCAGGTGGATCGCCTCGATGTAGAGCAGGCGGGCATCGGTCGCCAGGGCCGGCCAGGTGACGCCGCCCTTGCCGTTCCGCAGCACCTTGCGCTCCAGGATGCGGTATTCGTAGATCTGCCGGCCTTCTTCGATCTCGTCCGAGATGTCGCGGAGCGGCAGCACGAAACGCTCCTGGAACTGCCAGGAGACCACGGTGCCGGCGCGCCGGTTGCGCTCGACGAGGCCGCTCTTGGCGAGTTCGGTGATCGCCTTGTTCACGGTCTGGCGCGAGGTGTTGAAGATCTCGGTCAGTTCCGCTTCCGAGGGCAGTTTCTCGCCCTGCTTATAGCGGCCTTTGAGGATCTGTTCGGTCACCGCGCGCCCGATCTGTTTGAACAGGGGGCCCTGGCCATCGAGGACGAAGCTGGGCATTTTCGGCATGTCGCTCTTCACAGACTCGCGGTTGGTGCTCGGGGCGATCGGTTTCATGGGCGTGATCCGGCCGTCGGACAGGATGGAATGGTTGCCCCGTCCGGATCAAGCGGCGCGCGGGGCATGTATCGAGGAGCAGGCGGCAGATGATTTCCTATGGTCCGGTCTCTTGCGACCTCGACTTCGGGCGGGACGGCGTTTCCGCCGGCAATCTCTATCTCGATCATTCGGACGACGCCCATGCCGCGACGCTGGTCCCGGTTCCGGTCGTCGTGCTGCGGAACGGTGCGGGGCCCACGGTGCTGCTGACCGCCGGCATACACGGCGACGAATACGAGGGGCAGATCGCGCTTCGCCGCCTGGTGCACGAATTGCCGCTCGGCGAACTCACCGGCCGCATCATCCTGCTGCCGGCGGTGAACGCCCCGGCGGTCAGGGCGGCGATGCGCTGCTCGCCGCTCGACGGCGCCAACATGAACCGGGCCTTTCCCGGCAGTGCGGCCGGCGGGCCGACTGCTGCACTGGCCGGCTTCATCCTGGACCATCTGGTGCCGCTCGCCGATTTCGTGCTCGACCTCCATTCGGGCGGTGCCACCGGCCTCTACTGCGATCAGGCCTTCCTCTGCCTGGCCGAGGATCCGGTGCTGCGGGCGAAGGGGATCGAGGCGGCGGCCTGGCTCGGCTGCCCGGTCACCTATGCCATTCCGGCCGATGCCGACTACGGCGATTTCGACGGCGCCGTGCTGGCCCGGGGCGTTTCCCTGCTGTCGAGCGAATTCGGTGGTGGCGCCCTGGCTTCGCCCACCTCGGTCGGCCGGGCGGTCGCCGGTCTGCGCCGCATTCTGCATTGGGCCGGGGTCTGGCACGGCGACGTCGCGGCACCGGGCACCATCTACAGCGTGCCGGCGGGCCGCCTGCTGGCGCCCCGCGCCGGTCTGTTCGAGCCGCTGTTCGAGGCGGGCGAGACGGTCGTGGCCGGCGCGCTGGCTGGCCGGCTGTTCGACCTCGACGAGCCGCTGCGCCCGCCGCTCGACTTGCGCTTCCCGGCCGGCGGCATCGTGGTCAACCGCTATCGCCCGGCCCTGGTGCCGGCCGGCGCCATCCTGGCCAGTTTGGCCGAGCCGAGGGCGCCGGACGCCCTCTGAGGCGGCCTCAGGCCGCGGCCAGGACAGCATCGAGGGCCGCCAGGAAAGCCTCGTTGTCGCGCCGCGTGCCGATCGAGACGCGGACGAAGCTGGTGTAACCGGGTTCGAGCCAGGGCTTGACCAGCACGCCCCGCTCGCGAAGCCCGGCGGCCACCGCGCGGCTGTCCAGGCCCGTCTCGAAGAACAGGGAATTGCCTTCGCTCGGCGCCACCGCGAGGCCGCGCTTTTGGAGGGCAGCCGCCAGTTCCCCGCGGAGCTTGCGGATGGCGCTCGTCACCATGTCCAGGTGCTTGCCGTCGGCATAGGCCGCCGCCGCCGCCGCCTGGGCCGCGGCATTGACCGAGAAGGGTGCCCGCACCTTGTAGAGATCGCGCACGAAGCCGGCGTCATGGGCGATGCCGTAACCGATGCGGAGCCCCGCCAGCCCATAAGCCTTCGAGAAGGTCCGCAGCACCACCCAGGGCGCCCGGCGACGGCGCAGCTTGGCGAGCACGTCGACCCGGGCGGCGGGCGAGACGAATTCGACATAGGCTTCATCGAAGATCAGCAGCGTGTCCGGCCCGCAGGCGGCCAGCACGCGGTCGACATCCGCTTCCGTCATCACGGCGCCCACCGGGTTGGACGGGCTCGCCAGGATCAGCACGCGTGGATTATCGGTCAGCGCCCGCTCGATCGCCTCGATGGGGAAGCGCCAATCCTTCTCGAAGGGCAGCAGCAGGGCGTGGGCGCCCAGCACCTCGGCCCAGATCTGATGCAGGCCGAAGCTCGGCACCGTGGTGACCGCGCATTCGCCCGGCCGCATCACCATGCGATAGAGGATGCCGATCAGATCCTCCGAGCCGTCGCCGAAGGCGAGGGTTTCGGGATCGACCCCGAGGTCGGCCGCGATCAGGCCGCGCAGGGCCGATTCGTCGCGGTCGGGATAGCGGCCGAAGCCCGAAGCGGCAGCGGTCACCGCGGCGATCGCGGTGGGCGAGGGGCCGAAGGGGCTCTCGTTGCTGTCCAGCTTCACGATCCGGTCGAGGCCGAGCTGGCGGCGCAGCTTCTCCGGGTGCATCCCCGCATTATAGGCCGGCAGCGAGGAGACCTCGTCGCGGATCATCGGGGTGGGGGGCGCCATGGCATCGATCCTTCACGCTGCACGTTGCCGCTTCATTGTACGGACAATAAAGCGCTTGTCGACCGTATCGTGACGGGCTGTCAGAGGATTCATGCGGGTGTTTCGCAGATTTATGTATTTACAATTCTAATGCCCTGGCCAAAGATTTGACCGTGCCCCGGGCGGCGGCCCGGGATTGAACGGCGGGTGCCGCGGGTGCGAAGATCGCGCCCGCGGCCGCTGTCGAGGGCTGCGGCAGGACGACGGGTGACGGAATGGCGGGTGACGGGATGACGGGCGACAGGCGGGCGGCGATCGCCGCATTGTCCGCGCGGTTCGGCGACAGGGTCAGCACCGCCGCCGCGATCCGCGACCAGCACGGCCATGGCGAATCCTGGCACCCGACGGCATTGCCCGACGCCGTCTTCTTCGCCGCGAGCGAGGCGGAGGTGGCGGATGCGGTTTCGATCTGCGCCGCCCATCGCGTGCCCATCGTGGCCTTCGGTGCCGGCACGTCGGTCGAGGGCCAGGTGCAGGCGGTGCAGGGCGGTGTCTCGATCGATCTCTCGGGCATGAAGCGCATCATCGCCGTCCGTCCGGACGACATGGACTGCACGGTCGAGCCCGGCGTGACGCGGGTCGAGCTCAATGATTTCATCCGCGACCAGGGCCTGTTCTTCCCGGTCGATCCGGCGGGGGAGGCGACCTTCGGCGGCATGGCCTCGACCCGCGCCTCCGGCACCAATGCGGTCCGCTATGGCACGATGAAGGACATGGTGCTGTCGCTCCGCGCCGTGCTGCCGGACGGCTCCATCCTGCGCACGGGCCAGCGGGCCAAGAAATCCTCCGCCGGCTATGACCTGACCCGTCTCTTCATCGGCGCCGAAGGCACCCTCGGCATCATCACCGAACTCAACCTGAAGCTCGCCGGCATTCCCGAGCAGGTCTCGGCCGCCACCTGTTCCTTCCCGGACATGGAGCGGGCGGTGCGCACGGTGGTCGAGATCCTGCAATGCGGCATCGCCATGTCGCGCATCGAGGTCGCCGACGAGGTTCAGCTCAAGGCGATCAACCTCTACTGCAAGACCGCCTTCCCCGAGCAGCCGATGCTGTTCCTCGAATTCGCCGGCAACGCCAAGGGTGTCGCGGCCGAAATCGAGATCGTGCGCGATCTGGCCCAGACGAACGGCGGCAGCGATTTCCGCTGGGCCGCCAACGAGGAGGAGCGCCGCGCCCTCTGGCACGCACGCTACATGGCGGTTGCCTCCTCGAAACTGCTGAAGCCGGGCGCGCGTGGCATGTCGACCGACGTCTGCGTGCCGATCTCGCGCCTCGTCGAATGCATCACCGCGACCAAGGCGGATCTCGATCGCTCGTCCCTGCCGGCGCCCCTTGTCGGCCATGTCGGCGACGGCAATTTCCATCTCTACATCCTGTTCGATCCCGACGACCCTCGCGAGGCGGCGGAGGCGATGCGGATCAGCGAAGACCTGGCGGCGCGCGCCATCGCCATGGAGGGCACCTGCACAGGCGAACATGGCGTCGGCCTCGGCAAGCGGAAATTCATGATCGAGGAATTGGGCGATCCCGCGGTCGCCACCATGCGCGCGATCAAGGCCGCCCTCGATCCGCACAACCTGATGAACCCGGGGAAGATGCTGCCGTGAGTGCAAGGGGCGATCGCGCGGCGGGCTTCCGCGGCTTCACCCTGTCGCCGCTCACCGTCATGGTGGCGCGGCGGCTCGGCATCGGGCTGATCACCCTGTTCATGGTCTCGCTCGTCATCTTCTTCGGGGTCGAGCTGCTGCCGGGCGATTTCGCCGCCGCCGTGCTCGGCCAGTCCGGCACGCCGGAGACGGTGGCGGCCCTGCGCAGCCGCCTCGGCCTCGACCTGCCGGCCCATATCCGCTACCTGCATTGGCTCGGCGGCATGTTGCGGGGCGATCTCGGCACCTCGCTCTCGGGCGAGATCCGCATCGCCGACATCCTGGGCGGGCGCCTGTTCAACACTTTCTTCCTGGCGGCCTATGCCGCGGTGATCGCGGTGCCGCTCGCGGTCAGCCTCGGCATCGTCGCGGCGCTCCATCGGAACAGCCTGCTCGACCGCGTGATCAACATCGTCACGCTGGGCGCCATCTCCTTTCCCGAATTCTTCGTCGCCTATGTCCTGGTGCTGGTCTTCGCGATTCAGCTCGGCTGGTTTCCGAGCCTCGCGCAGGTCTCGGCCGACATGCCCTTCGGCGAGCGGCTCTATGTCTGCCTGCTGCCGGCGGTGACCCTGACCATGGTGACCACGGCCCATATGATGCGGATGACCAGGGCCGCCATCATCAACCTGCTGTCGACGCCCTATATCGAGATGGCGTGGCTCAAAGGGATAGCGCCCTGGCGCATCATCGTGCAGCACGCGCTGCCCAATGCGCTGGCCCCGATCATCAATGTGATCGCGGTCAACATCGCCTATCTGATCGTCGGCGTCGTTCTGGTCGAGGTCGTCTTCGTCTATCCGGGCCTCGGCCAACTGCTGGTCGATTCCGTCTCGAAGCGAGATCTTCCGGTGGTCCAGGTCGCCAGCATGATCTTCGCGGCGACCTATATCCTGCTCAACCTGCTCGCGGACGTGCTGTCGATCGTCAGCAACCCGCGCCTGCTCCATCCGCGCTGAGGCGGCGATGATCCCCCTGTTCCGCGGCATCCTCCGCATCCCGCCGACGGCGCTGCTCGGCATGGCCGTGGTCTTCGCCTATGGCTTCGTCGCCGTCTTCGCCCATTGGATCGCGCCCTTCGGCGAATCCGAAGTGGTGAGCAGCCAATATGATCCCTGGGGCGGTGCCTTCCTGCTCGGCACCGACAATATCGGCCGCGACATGTTCAGCCGCCTGATCTACGGCGCGCGCAACACGGTCGGCATCGCCTTGCTGATCTCGCTGCTGTCCTTTTCGGCCGGCGGGCTGCTCGGCATGTTCGCGGCGGTGCGCGGCGGCTGGATCGACACGGCACTCTGCTGGCTCGTGGACATCCTGATGGCGATCCCGCAGCTCATCTATGCGCTCCTGCTGCTCACCATCTTCGGGACGGCAGTCCCGGTGCTGATCGCCGTCGTGGCCCTGCTCGATTCGACCCGGGTGTTCCGCCTCGCCCGGTCCGTCGCCATGAATGTCGTCGTGCTCGATTTCGTCGAGGCGGCGCGGCTTCGGGGCGAGGGGCTGTGGTGGATCGTGCGGCGCGAGGTGCTGCCCAACGTGCTGCCGCCGCTGATCGCGGAATTCGGCGTCCGCTTCTGCTTCGTCTTCCTGTTCATTTCGGCCCTGTCCTTCCTCGGCATCGGCATTCAGCCGCCGACGGCCGACTGGGGCTCCATGGTCAGGGACAATGCGACGCTGATCACCTTCGGCGACATCACGCCGGTGCTGCCCGGCCTCGCCATCGCGATCCTGACCATCGCGGTCAATTTCATCGTCGACTGGGTGCTGGGCAAGGCGAGCGGGGGACGGGCATGACCAAGGGCGGCCTCCTCCTCGAAATCCGCGACCTCCGCATCGAAGCACGCACGGCCGGCGGCGCCTGGAACGAGATCGTCCACGGCGTCGACCTCGACCTGCACCGGGGCGAGATCCTCGGCCTGATCGGCGAATCCGGCGCCGGCAAGTCGACCATCGGCCTCGCCGCCATGGGTTACGCCCGCGAGGGCTGCCGGATCGCCGGGGGTTCCATCCGCTTCGACGGCGTCGACCTCGCCACCGCGGGCGAGGGCACGAAGCGCCGCCTGCGCGGGGCCCGCATCGCCTATGTGGCGCAGAGTGCGGCGGCCGCCTTCAACCCGGCTCAGCGCCTGATCGACCAATATGCCGAGGCGCCGGTCCGCCACGGCGTGCGCACCAAGGCCCAGGCCTATGAGGATGCCAAGGCGCTCTACCGCCGGATGCAGATGCCGGATCCGGAGCATATCGGCTATCGCTATCCCCACCAGGTCTCGGGCGGGCAGTTGCAGCGGGCGATGACCGCCATGGCCATGGCCTGCCGGCCCGACCTGATCATCTTCGACGAGCCCACCACGGCGCTCGACGTGACGACCCAGATCGAGGTCCTGGCTTCGATCAAGGACGTGGTCCGCCAGTTCGACACGGCGGCGATCTATATCACCCACGATCTCGCCGTCGTGGCCCAGATGGCCGACCGCATCAAGGTCCTGCAATATGGCCGCGAGGTCGAGGAAGCGCCGGCCGCGACCATGATGGCCGAACCCCGCGAAGCCTATACCCGCTCGCTCTGGGCCGTGCGCCATCTGGAAAAACCGGCGGCAGCGGCGCCGAAACTGGATCCCGTGCTCTCGGTCCGCAATGTGACGGCGGCTTACGGCCGCGGCGTCACCGTGCTCGACGATGTCAGCGTCGACCTGCACCGGGGCCGCACGGTCGCCGTGGTGGGCGAATCCGGTTCCGGCAAGTCGACCCTGGCCCGTGTCATCGCCGGCCTGCTGCCGCCCGTCGCGGGCGAGGTGACGATCGACGGCGGGCCGCTCTCGCCCGATCTCGCCGGACGCAACCGGGAAGACCGCCAGCGCATCCAGATGATCTATCAAATGGCCGACACGGCGCTCAATCCGCGCCAGAAGATCGGCGACATCATCGGCCGGCCGATGGAATTCTACCTGGGGCTGGAGCCCGCCGCGGTGAAGGCCCGGGTCGCCGAGATGCTGGAGATGATCGAGCTGCCGGCGGATTTCGCCGGGCGCTATCCGGGCGAGCTTTCGGGCGGGCAGAAGCAGCGGATCGGCATCGCCCGGGCGCTCGCGGCCGAGCCCGAGGTGGTGATCTGTGACGAGGTCACCTCCGCCCTCGACCAATTGGTGGCGGAAGGCATCCTGAAGCTGCTGATGCGGCTGCAACGCCAGATGAAGCTGTCCTATCTCTTCATCACCCACGAGTTGGCGACGGTGAAGGCGATCGCCGACGACGTCGTGGTCATGCGCCACGGCCGGGTCGTGGACCGTGGCACCAAGGCCGAAGTCCTGTTCCCGCCGCGCCGCGACTACACGCGGACCCTGCTCGACTCGGTCCCCGAGATGGACACCCGCTGGCTCGACAACCTGCTGGCGGCGCGCGGCTGACCGGCCCCGATCCGCCGTATGGTTTGGTGACACTCACCCCGCCGGCGTCATGGCCGTGCTTGACACGGCCATCCACGAGAACACCGAGCTTGGCCGAGAGACCTGGATCGCCGGGTCGAGCCCGGCGATGTCGATTTAGGGCTGTCGTTTTCGACGTGGATGCCCGGGACGAGCCCGGGCATGACGGTCGGGTGTGGGGCGCAGGCGCTGGACGATCAGGCCGCCAGATCCGGAAAATCCGGGCCGTCCAGCGCGTCGCCGGTCTTCAGGCTCAGGTGCTTGAAGGGGGGCGAGCCCTTGCCGCCGCGGTCGATGAAGACGGCACCGTCGCCGACCCAGCGGGCGGAGAAGACGCGGCGCCGGTTCTGCGTCGAGAGATTGGCCGGGGCGCCATGCACGGTGCCGAAATGGAAGCAGACGGCATCGCCCGGCTCGACCGCCCAGCCCAGGATATCGTAATCGGTCCGATTACCGTCGATGTCCGGCATCGGCGTCGCCGGATCGCCGGCATAGAGTTCGGTGCCGTCGAAGCGCATCGGCTTGTAGCTGCGGCCCCAGCGGTGCGAGCCGGCGACCAGTTCGAGCGTGATCTCCCGCGGCACGGGGTCGAGCGGGATCCACATGGAAACGCTGCGCTCGCCCGAGACGCAATAATAGGGCAGGTCCTGGTGCCAGGGGGTGACGATCGAATTGCCCGGCTCCTTGACCAGGATATGGTCGTGGAAGAAGCGGGCGCTCGTCGACTGCATCAGGGCGGCGGCGACCCGTCCGGCGCCCGAGGTTTCGACGAAGCGCCGGTATTCCGGAATGCGTTGCCAGTTGCACAGGTCCTGGAAGAAGGGCGCGCTGCCGTCCTTCGGCTGGTAGGAGCGTTCGAGCGGGCTCGGCGCTGCCATCAGGGCCGCGGTGCCTTCCCGCAATTCCTCGACCCAATCCTTGAACACGCCGCGCAGCACCACGGCACCGTCGCGGGCGAAGGAGCCAACGGTTGCGGCATCGGGCAGGGTGATCTCGGCATGGGCCACGGCGGAGTTCCTTTGCAAGGCGGCACTTGTCAGGGATCGGAACATGTATATACATGTCATGTCAAGTGCTCGACCGGGATGGGCCGATGAGTGATCCGCTGCCGCACTACCAGCGCCTGAAGGATTTCGTCGCCGGCGAAATTGCGGCCGGCCGGCTCCGCCCGGGCGACCGGATTCCCTCGGAACTCGAGCTGATCCGCCGCTTCGGCGTTTCGCGCATGACCGCCAACCGGGCACTCCGCGAGCTCGAACAGGCGGGGGCGGTCACCAGGCTACAGGGCGTCGGCTCCTTCGTGGCGACGCCCAAGACCGAACAGGCGCTGTTCGAGATCAGCAATGTGGCGGCCGCGATCCGGGCCGGCGGCCGCGCCTACGCCTGCCGGGTGGTCCATCTCGGCGCCGAAGCGGCACCGGAAGTCGCGGCGGCCATGGGCCTCGCCCCGGGCGAGCGCTACGGCCGCGCCGTGTTGCTGCACCTGGCCGACGGCGTGCCGGTCCAGCACGAGGATCGCTGCGCCAATCTCGCCTTCGCGCCGGAATTCCTCGACCAGGATTTCACCCGCGTGACGCCTTACGACCACCTGATGTCGCTCGGGCCCCTTCAGGCGGCGGAACAGGTCTTCGAGGCGGATCTGCCGGGGCCGGACCTCGCCCGCCTGTTGCAGATGCCGGCGGGGGAGCCCTGCATCGTCTTGCGCCGGCGCACCTGGTCCTTCGACCGGGTGGCCTCCATCGCCCGCATCACGGCCCCGAGCAGCCGCTACCGCTTTTCCGGCGTGAGCGGCGCGTTGCCGCCGCTGGCGGCTTCGCTGCCTCGACTTTAGGCCGGCTTCACGAAGGGCTGACTCGTGGGAACCCCCGGGGTGTTCAACGACATGACGCCATGATGCTTGCCGTGCGGTCTTACCAATGACCGCCCTTGAACACATTGGAGAACACCACCTGTTCGACCGATGGCTTCGCCCCTTCCTTCATCCCCTTGGCGGCGGCGGAAGAGGGGAACAGGCGGAAGCCCTGAGACAGGATATAGTCGTTCAGCTTGGGCCACACGGCATAGGACAGCGCCGCCGCGGTGCCGACCCCGGTGGCGATGCTCTTCGGCCGTTCGGCGATCGCCTTGATCACGGTGTTGGCGGCGCGTTCCGGGCTCCAGGTCGGGATATAGTCATAGAGCTTGGTCGGTGCGATCATCGGCGTGCGCACGAGGGGCATGTAGATCGCCGTGATCTCGATATTCTTGGCCTTCACCTCGGCCGAGAGGCAGCGGCTGAAGGCATCCAGCGCGGCCTTGGAAGCGACATAGGCCGAGAAGCGCGGCATGTTGGAGAGCACGCCGATCGACGAGATGTTGATGATATGGCCGTCCTTCCGCTCCGACATGGAGGGCAGCAGCTTCATGATCAGGCGCACCGGCCCGAAATAGTTGAGCTGCATGGTGCGTTCGAAATCGTGGAACCGATCCAGGCTCTCGAACACGGCGCGGCGGATCGAGCGGCCGGCGTTGTTGATCAGCACGTCGACATGGCCGAAATCGGCCAGCACCCGCTCGGCCAGGGCATCGATCGCCTCGAGGTCGTTCAGGTCGCAAGGGTAGACATAGGCTTCGCCCCCGGCCTTCTGGATCACCTTCTGGGTCGCTTCCGGCTTCTCCCGGGTGCGCGCCACCAGGATCACCTTGGCACCGGCCGCCGCCAGCTTCTTCGAGGTGACGAAGCCGATGCCGGAGGAGGCGCCGGTGACCATCACGACCTTGCCCTGGAGCTTCTTCAGCAGGCGGGGCGAGATGTTGGTCTCGACGTCGAGATTGGTCTCCCAATATTGCCAAAGCTTGTCGGCATAGTCGCGCAGGTCCGGGCAGCGGATGCCGGTGCCTTCGAGGGCGGCACGGGCCTGCTTGTCGTCGAAGACGGTGCGGTTCAGTGCCTGGCCCAGCACGGAGACGGGCATGCCGATCGCCTTGGAAACCTGGCGCTTCATACCGTCCGGAATCAGCTTGCCGAAGCGCTTGGTGACCTCGCCCGCGACACGCGAGACGACGGGCAGCTCCAGGCGCCTGGCGAATTCCGGCCCGTGGGCGGCCGTCATCATGGTCTGCAGCAACTCGCCGACGGAAGGCGAGGGGGACTGGATCAGGAAGAAGGCCTTGCCGTCCAGCCCGGGCTTGTGCGCGATGGCGTCCATGGCAGCGGCGACATAATCCACCGGCACCAGGGCGATCCGCCCGCCTTCGACGCCGAGCAGCGGCAGCCACTTCGGAATGGCGTGGGACAGGCGCTGGATCGTCTTGAAGAAGTAGTAAGGGCCGTCGATCTTGTCCATTTCGCCGGTGCGGCTGTCGCCCACCACGATGCCCGGGCGATAGATGCGGAAGGGCACCTTGCACTCTTCCCGCACGATCTTCTCGGACTGGAATTTGGTCCGGTAATAGGGGTGGGAGACGTCCTGGCCCTCGTCGAACATGTCTTCCGTGAAGACGCCGGCATAGCCGTCGCCGGCCACCGCGATGGAGGAGACGTGGTGCAGGATCACCTTGCCGCCCAGCGCCTCGGCGAATTGGACAGTGTTGCGCGTGCCCTCGTTGTTGATGCGGTCGCCCGTCTCGTCGTCCATGCCCATGTCATAGACGGCGGCGAGGTGGAAGAGATGGTCGATCCCGGCCTGTTTCAGCCGTGCGAGATCGGCGTCGGAGACCAGGCCCGGCCGGGTCACGTCGCCTTCGACCATGTGCAGCCGGCCCTCCGCCTCGTCACCGAAGCGCTCGGCCAGGGCGTCGAACTTCTCGCGCGAGCCTTCCCGGACGAGGCAGTAGATCTGCGCGCCCGGCCTGGCCAACAGCCGCTCGAGGAGGAATTTGCCGATGAAACCGGTGGCGCCAGTGACGAAATAGTTCATCGCGGAAGGCCTCTGTGATTCTTCTGGGATCGGGTTCGCCCGCGCAACACGGGGCAAGCACGAGAGGGTATACGCAAATCGGGGGTGGACGCTGACGCGGTACAACTTCGGCAGGTCTGGCCTGCCACGGCGCGCGAGTCAACCGCATGCCGCGGCGGTCTGGCGGGCCCGTCCATTTGGGGGGTGCAAGGACGTTCTGTCCTTGTTATCACGGGGCGGGAGGCAACGATATATGACACCTTGGGACGGCGTGCACGAATTCGTGCAGGTGGTGGAGATCGGCTCCTTCACCCGCGCGGCCGAAAACCTCGGCGTGTCGAAATCCTTCATCTCGAAACAGGTGACCGATCTCGAGAACCGGCTGGGCGTGCGGCTATTGCAGCGCACCACCCGCCAGGTCTCCCTGACACCCGAGGGCGAGGTCTTCTATCGCCAGTGTCGCGAGATGGTGGGTGCCTTCGAGCGGGCGCAGAACCTCGTCTCCGAGATGCAGGAAAAGCCCACGGGGCTCTTACGCATCGCCCTGAACAATACTTACGGTGTCGAATTCATGGCCACCGCGGTCGCCGAATTCGCCTCGATCTACGACCGTCTGACGGTCGAGGTGGTGACCTCACTGACCGACAGCGATCTCGTGGGCGACGCCATCGACGTCACCATCCGCTACGGCCAGCAGGAGGATTCGAGCCTCTACGCCCGGCCGATCGGGCACCAGTCCTTCTGCCTCTGCGCGACGCCGGCCTATTTCCGGAAATTCGGCAAGCCGACCAATCTGGCCGAGCTGAAGGAACACAATTGCCTGACCAACCGGACCGGCTATTGGCAGTTCAATTCGACCGGCGGCACCATGAAGGTGAAGGTGAACGGCACCTGGAAATGCGACGACGGCTCGGGGATCCTGGCCGCCGCGCGCTGCGGCCTCGGCCTCGCCCAACTGCCCGTCATCTTCGTCCGCAAGGAATTGCGTACCGGCCAGCTCATCGCCCTCGAAGAGCCCTGGACCTTTTACGACCGCGACGTCTGGGTCGTCTATGGTCACAAGCAGAATCTCTCGCTCAAGGTCCAGCTCCTGCTGAACTTCCTGACCCAGCGCTTCCAGAAGACCCACCAGCGTCCGGAACAGCCCCTGCCCGAGGACTGGCAGGACATGGTCGACTGAGCGGGGCTGGCCTCTCGCTGCCGGCCAAAAAAGACGCCGCCCGGTGAGGGGCGGCGTAGTCAGGGAGCCAGTGAGAGAAAAGCGACGCGTACAACTACCGAAGAGAGATCATTCCGCCGCCTGGGCGGCCGCATTGGCCGCCTCTTCGACGTCCCAGAGCTGGTTCGACTTGGCGAGGTCGACCTCGACCTCGAACTTGTCGACCATGTCCGGCGCGATGTCGGCGACATCGACATAGAACTGTTCGTACCAGCGGCGCAGCTGGTAGATCGGGCCGTCCACCTCGCACAGCAGGGGATTGTCGATGCGGCACTTGGTCTTCCACACGGCGACGTCCTGGAAGAAGCCGTCGCGATTGCCCTTGGCATACATCTGGGCGATCTGGGCGTTCATCTCGTCGTCGAGGAAGGGCAGCTTCTTGACCGCCAGGCCGACGTGCAGGATGAAGCTGTCGTGATCGATCGGTACGTGGCAGTTGATCAGATAGGCTTCGACCTTCATGCCGTTCACGGTCGAGGAGAGCTGATCGATCATGTAGGCCGGGCCGTAATAGGTGGCGACCGAATAGAGTTCTTCGATCGTCACGGCCGAACCGCCGAATTCGGTGGCGCCGGCCACCTGCTGGTCGGCGCGCGGCTTGCCGCGCATTTCCTGGCGGGCGACATGCTTCTCGAACGTGTTCTTGAAGTAGGTCGCGCGGGCGCCGTGCACGTAATAAAAATGGGCGACGTCGGCGACATTGTCGATCAATTCACGGCAATTCGTGTTGATCGTCACCGTTTCCCAGATCCATTCTGAATATTCGCCGGTGAAGAGTTCTTCGATGCGGGGGATCTTCACCGCCGGATCGGGCAGGCTGCCCTCGACGTCGTGCCAGACGAAGAGTTGCTTGTTCTCTTCCATCGTCGGCCAGGATTTCACCCGGGCGCGCGGCGGCACGCGGGTCGCATAGGGGATCGCCTTGCACTTGCCGTCACCGCCCCATTGCCAGCCGTGGAAGGGGCAGGCCAGGTTGTCGCCCTTGACCTCGCCGTCGGCCAGGCTGGCGCCCATATGCGGGCAGTAGCCGTCGACGACATGGAGCTTGCCGGTCGAGTCCGCGAAGATGGCGAGCCGGGTACCGAAGGCGTCGAAGGCATGGGCCTTGCCGTCCCGGAAGCTGTCGGCGAGGCCCAGACAGTGCCAACCGCGGGCGAAGCGCTGGGGCGGGCGGTCCGCCTTGATGATCCTGACGTCATTTTCGACTGCAGCCATGTCGTCCTCCCACAGACCGTGGATGGGCCCGTCTCCGGGGCCGTCATCTACTTGAGGCGAAGGTAAGAGCCCCCGCAACAGGCATCATCACCTATATGGACTAGGGGTATTTACCTATTCGGCGCCGCACGGAAACGCTGTGTTTCGCCGCCTTTTCGGTTCGGCGCCGAGGTCAGGGCGCCGCCTCCGTGATGTGGCGGACGGCGCCGCCGATCTCATGTGTCATGGCCCCCACCAGGGAGGCGACCCAGGCTTCCTGGGCGAGCCTGCCGGCCGCCGCGAAACGCTGCCGTGCGGCGGCGTTTCGCGTCCCCGCCAGGAAACGCAGCGTGTTCACCGGCAGCGCCAGCACAGGATACCAGGGCAGCGGCCGCCAGGGCAGGCCGAGGATACTCATGCCTTGGCCGCCCACGAAGAATCGGTTGATCGACAGGTTGCGCTCACGTTCGTAGAAGCGGCGGAGCGCCCGGAAGCGGGGGTAGGGGCGGCCCAGCGGCTCGTCCGCCAGGGCACGGGCAAGGCGGGGGCCGGAATCGTCCGGCGCGGTCAGCGACAGGCCCATCTGGTAGAGCAGGCGGCGACCCTCCTGCTCGGAGTCCGGCAGGAAACGCTCCTCGATCCCCATCAGCCAGCCGGCGTAACGCATCAGGTGCATCACCGCCCGCCCGTCCGCGGCCGAAAGCAGGATGCCGAGGGCGCGTGCGCCGACCAGGAACAGAGCGGAAAAGGCGAGCTGGGTCGCCGCCATGTCCATCTGGTTGATCGGCGTGCCATCCTGCGCCGGGTCCCACCCGGGCAGGGCGGCGACATGGCGGCGTACCAGCGTATGGACCAGGCGGACGCGCAGCGACTGGCGCCAGCCCGTGCCGAAACAGGCCATGCCGCCGGGTGCCGTGCAATCCATCCACCATTGGCTGGTTTCGGCGATCCTCTTGCCGGCGCCCTTCTCCAAGGCGCCGGTCAGCATCAGCACGCGATTGAGCCCGGCCGCCTGATAGCCGCCCATCAGGGCGCCGTCGCGCAACACTTGCGAGCCGACGTTGCCGCACAGGCGGCAGGCCTCGGCGCCGCGCTCGAGCAGGGCGCGGTCGAGCCAGGGCGGATCGGCTTCCGCCGTGCGGAAGAAATCGCGTAAGGGCACAGGCGCGTCGGGCAGGGCGTCGATCCCTTCGGCCAGCGCCCGCTCGAACAGGGCGCGGGCTGGGACCGGGCCATAGTCCGCCATCCAGGCGACCAGGGCGTCGGCCGCCGGGTCGCCGCGGGTCAGCGCTTGGCCGAGTTCGCGCCAGTCTTCGACGCTGGGTTCCGGATTGCCGCGGATCAGCAGCTTCAGCCGCGCCACGGCACGGCGTGCCACCGGGGTCGGCCCGGCGTGGCGTTTCGGTATCGTCGCGGCCTCGGGCATCGGCTTTCCTCCCCTTTGCCCGAGGATAATATGATCAATTACTCATATTCAAATCGCATTCCGGTCGGACCTGACGGCCGCCGCCTCAGCCGACTTCCTCGCCGATCCTGGCGTCGAGCCGCGGCGGGACCATGCCGGGGATGTAGCCGTCGGAGATATAGGTCCGGCAATGGGTCTCGAAGGCCTGGAGCAGGCGGGATTTCTGGACCCCGTCCAGGGTCGCGATGCCGATCTTCATGGGCCGGTGGCCGCCCGCCAGGCGAAGCCGCACCAGCCGCCGCCCGTCCAGCGCCAAGTCGGAGCGCGGCCGCACATTGACCAGCGTATAGCCATAGCCGTTGGCGACCATGGTGCGGATCACGTCAGGATAGGCGGAGCGCGCGGCGATCCGGGGTTGCAGCCCGTCGCGCTCGAACATGGCGAGGAAATATTCGCGGCTGAGCGGCAGGTCGAGCAGGATCAAGGGCTCGTCCGACAGTTCCTTCAGGCTCACCGTGGTCCGCGTCGCCATCGGGTGGATTTCGCTGACCAAGACATAGGGCGGCAGGTCGACCAGGCCTTCGAGCACGATGTCCTTGGGCAGTTGGAGATCATAGAGCAGGGCGACGTCGAGCTTGGCCCGGCGCAAGCCGTCGATCAGTTCCTCCTGGTTGCCTTCCTGCTGACGCAGCATGGCGCGCGGGAAGGAGGCCATGAAGGAATGGCAGAGTTCCGGGATGATCATCGGCGCCAGCGTCAGCATGCAGCCGACGGTCAGCTCGCCCCGCACCTCGGTCGTCGTCTCGGAGGCCACGGTATAGAGATTGTGCGCCTGGTCGAGCAGGCTCTTCGCCTCGCGCAGCAGGCGGTGGCCGGCCGGCGTCAGCGACAGGCCCTGGGCATGGTGGCGCACGAAGAGCTGCACGCCCAACTCGGTTTCGAGGTGCGAAATTGCGGTCGAGATCGACGGCTGCGAAATATTGATGCGTTCCGACGCCAGGGTCACGCTGCCGGTTTCACCGGCCGCGACGAAATATTCGAGATGCCGCAGGGTGAAACGCATCGAGGCCCGTCGTCAGAGATCGCCGGGGACACCATAGCTGGGCGCGTCCCTTGGGTCGAGCGCGCGGGTGACATAGGCGGGGATCTGCGGCGCATAGACCTCCCAGGCCCGCTTCAGCAGGGCGAGGGGGGCTTCCTCCGCCCAGTCGATGCGGAGATCGACGATAGGCCAGCTCGCCTTGTCGACCACTTCGAGCCCGGCGGAATGGATCGGCCCGGCCTCGCCGCCGAGGCTGAGCGCGGCATCCATGGCGGCCAGCAGGCGCTCCGCCAGAGGGCCCTTGGCCCCCTCGAAGGCGGCGACCATGGCGGCAGGCACTTTCTCGGTCGCCAGCATGTTGCCGGCGGCGACGCAGTCACGCCCCTCCGCCGTGGCGAAGGTGCCGAGCGCCCGGACGCCGGAATAGACCGCCGTCCGCCCCGCCGTGTCGATCAGGGCGAGCTGGCGGTATTCGACGAAGGGGGCGGTCTCGACGATCACCTTCAGCGCGTCGGCGGCGCTTGCGCCCAGCGCGATCAGGTCGAGGCCGCGGTTCCCCAGGGTCGGGTCGGTGACATTCTGGGTCGCCACCGCGCCGACGCCGGCCCGCACCCAGGCGCAGCGCGAGGCGACGGCGGGTGAGGACGAGGCGATGGCGATGCCGAACATGCCGGTCTCGGCACAGCGGGCGGCGATCGAGAAGGTCATGGGCGGTTCACTCCGGGATGACGGCGGTGACGTCGATCTCGACCAGCCATTCCGGCCGGGCGAGGGCGGAGATGACGACGCCGGTCGAAACCGGGAAGACGCCCTTCAGCCATTTGCCGACCACGCGATAGACCGTCTCGCGGTAACGGGGATCGACCAGATAGATCACGATCTTGCAGATATGGCCGAGTTCGGAGCCGGCCTCGTCGAGCAGCATCTTGATGTTGGCCATGGCCTGTTCGGCCTGGGCCTCGACATCGCCGACGCCGACATTGGCCGAGGTGTCCAGGTCCTGGCCGATCTGGCCGCGCACGAAGACCATGGTGCCCTTGGCGACCACGACCTGGCAAAGGTCGTTGTCCAGCTTCTGCTCGGGATAGGTTTTGGCCGTGTTGAAGGTGCGGATGCGCTTGTGGAACATGGTCTCGCTCAGGGGTTCAGCGGCGCCGGGGCGCCATAATGCCGGTTCACATGGATCAGGGGCAGTTCCGTCGTGCCGTTGCGGACGGCGACGACATCGCCGAAGACGACCTTGTGGGTGCCCATCTCGACCACCTGCTTCACCCGGCAGTCGAAGACGGTGATCGCGTCGTCCAGCGCAGGCGCCCCGGTCTCGATGGTGCCCCAGTCGAAGGGGGCGAATTTGTCGCCGTCGGCGGTCTTGATGCGGCCGGCGAAGGTGTCGGAGACATGGGCCTGGCCGGCCCCCAACACGTTGACACAGAAGACGCCGTTGGCCGCGATCGCGGCGGCGGCGGGGCTCTTCTCATGGATGCAGACCAGGAGGCAAGGCCCCGGCGCATCGGCCGAGACCGAGGCCATGGCCGAAACCGTGACCCCGGCGCGGCCCGCCGCCCCGTCGGTGGTCACCACCGAGACGGTGCAGGCGGCCCGGCTCATTCCGTCGAGGAAGGCGCTGCGGCAGCCGTCCATCACTCGGCCGCCTTCTTGCCGACCGCGGCGGGATCGGTGTTGAACCACTGGCTGACCGCGGAATCGCCCGGCGTGCGGGTGGTCTGGCCCAGCACCTTGTCCGAAAGGCCGGCCGACTTGCGGACGAGGTCCAGGGGGCCGTCCCAGTCGAAATTGCGGTAGACCGCGGCCAGATGGGCGAAGGGCGGGCTCTGCGCGAAGAGCTGGAAGGTCAGCCGGTGGCCGGCATAGTCCGAATTCAGCAGGTCGCGGGCGAAGGCCAGGAGCTTGCGCCGGTCCTCGGCCACCCAGTCCTCGTTGATCGTGTAGTATTTCTCTAGCCACGGGCCGGATTCCGGATCGCGGAAGGCGGCGGCATCCGGCGTGATGCAGATCTGGCCGCCGCACAGTTCGCGGGCGATATGCATCATCTCGTGAAGCTGCGAACAGGCCAGCACCCGGCCGGTATAGAGCAGGGACTGGTTCGGCATCAGAAGGCCGCCCGGGCTCCGCTCGGCCAATGCGATGGCCGCGGTCAGATGGGCATTGATGCCCTCGCGGTAGACCGCGAGCTGAGCCAGCTTCTCCTGCACCGCCTGCTGCTTGTCGAGGCCGGTCTGGCGGGCGTTGAACAGGGCGGCGCCGATCATCAGGTCGGCCAGCTTCAGGTTGCGCTGGACGAAGGCGAAGGCCGAATAGCGGTGCAGGGTCGCCCGGATGAACATGGCCGCCTTGGTGTGGCGGTAGAACAGCACGTTCTCCCAGGGGATCAGGACATTGTCGAAGATCACCAGGGTGTCGACCTCGTCGAAACGGTTCGACAGGGGGTAATCCTCGGCCGGTGCCCGGCCGGCGAAACCGGTGCGGCAGATGTATTTGAGCCCGGGCGAGCCGAGGTCGCAGACGAAGCCGACGGCATAATCCGAATAGGCGGCATTGCCCCAATTGGCGATGGTCGGCTTGGTGAAGGCCTGGTTCGCGTAAGCCGCCGCGGTCTCGAACTTGGCGCCGCGCACCACGATGCCGGCATCCGTCTCCTTGACGACATGGAGCAGCATGTCCGGGTCCTGGTCCTGCGGCGGCTTGGAACGGTCGCCCTTGGGATCGGTATTGGCCGAGACATGGAACGGGTCGTGATGCACGACCTTGTGGATGTGGTTGCGGATGTTGACCGAGAACTGCGGGTCGACCTCGTTCAGCACGTCCTGGCCGTCGAACAGCGACCACATCTCGCCCACCGTCTCGTCGCCGACGCGGGTGACCACGCCGCCGATTTCTTCGAGCACGGTATCGGTGGCACGCCGCTTGTCCCACCAATCACTCTGCACGAGGGGCAGCTTGTTGCCGATCGCGCTGACCTCGTCGCCTTCGCGATAGGTCATGATATGCGCCTTCTCGGCATCGTGCTGCAGGTCGTAGATGCGGGCACGGATGTCGACCAGCGGCTTGAACATCGGATGCGTGGTGACGTCCTTCACCCGCTCGCCGTTGATGTGCACCTCGCGCCCGTCGCGGATCGAGTCCCTGTATTCTGCGCCGGTACGGATCATCGTCTCGCCTCTCGTTTCCGACTGTGTTCAGGCTTCCATCCTGGGCCTGGCAGTCGATGATGGAAAATATCGGTTTCGGAGCTTCGGCTTCAGGAAAGCGGAAGCGTCAGGCGATCACCGGGAAGAGATCGACGGGCAGCGCGTCGCCCGCCTTCAGCTTCCCCGCCAGTTCGGGATAGGGCGGCGAGGTTTCGCCGCCGCGATCGGCATAGACCGTGTCGTCGCCGAACCAGCGGCTGGAAAAAGCCCGCCGCCGCCCGGCCGAGAGATTGCCCGGCGCGCCATGCACGGTCATGAAGTTGAAGGCGATGCAGTCGCCCGGCTCGAGATCCCAGCCGAGGATGGTGTAATCCGCCCGGTTGCCGGAAATATCCGGCATTTCTTCGAGCCGGTCGGACTTGTGGTCGTAGGCGACGCCGTTGAAGCGGCGCGGCCGGAACAGCTTGCCCCATTTGTGGCTGCCGGCGACCAGTTCCAGGCAGATGTCGCGCGGCACCGGGTCGAGCGGGAGCCAGAAGCTCACCGTCTTCGGACCCTCGACGCAGTAATAGGGTTCGTCATGGTGCCAGGGGGTGGGCACGTCGGCGCCCGGTTCCTTGACCAGCAGATGCTCGTGGAAGATCCGCGCCACGCTCGACTTCATCAGGTCGCGGGCGATGGCGGCGGCCGGCCCCTGCTCGACGAAGGCGCGATATTCGGGAATGCGCGGCCAGTTGCAGTAGTCACCGAAGAAGCGGCCGCCGCCCTTGGTATAGTCGCGGTGCAGGGGGCCGGGTTCGGCCAGATTGCGTTCGACACCGGCGCGCAGCGGCTCGATCCAATCCTTGAACAACCCGCGCAGGATGACGGCGCCATCGGCCTCGTAGCGTTCGACGGTTTCCGGGCTCAGCATCGCACTCTCCTCAGGCCGTCAGCAGGCGGGCCATGTAATCGTAGAAATCGCGGATGGTGCCTTCGAGGTCGTCGGCGGCGAGCGGCCCCGGGCGGTAGAAGCGGGACTTCAGGCCGCGCTGCAGGGTTTCGAGCTTCACCCGGTCTTCGGCGTTGAAGTCGTCGGCGAATTTCACATGGGCGGCCAGGGCCTCGGCCGGGATCGTCTCGGCATGGCCGGCGATGCCCCAGCGGATGGCGACGTGATCGGTGTCGACCGGCCGCAGGCACAGATAGACCGTCAGATGCGGCATATAGGTGACGACGAAGGCGGGGAAGACGCTGAACAGGAAGCTGTAGCGCTGTTCGGCCGGCGTCAGGTCCGGATGGAAGGGCCGGCGCTGTTCGGATTCCGGCGTGTAATGCGCCTTGTAGGCCGAAAAGAAACCGTTGCCCGGCACCCGCTCGCAAAGCCCGGTCGGCGTCACCGGCTTCAGGGTCTGCGGATGGGTGGCGTCGAGGTGATAGCCCTCCATGAAATTCTCGGCCAGGCACTTCCAATTGGTGGCCCAGACTTCCTCGCGCTCGAAATAGAGGTGGCGCTCCTCGTTGTGATAGTTGCGGACCTGGGGCTCCAGCGCCGCCAGCCGCCCTTCGAGGGGAGAGGCCGAGCCGTCCAGATTGACGAAGATGAACTTCTGCCAGACGGTGCTGCGGATCCTGGGCAGGCTGCAGGCGGCGGCATCGAAATCCGCCACCTGTTCCATCAGGGGCGCGCGCACCAGGCGGCCGTCGCGGTCGTAACTCCAGGCGTGATAGGCGCAGACATGGAGGTTCCGCTTGCCGCGCCCCTCGGCCACGATATTGCCGCGGTGGCGGCAGACGTTGGAGAGCACGTTGACCTCGCCCGCGGCATTGCGCGTGACCAGCAGCGGCTCGCCCACCAGGTCGGTGGTGAAATAGTCGCCGGGCGTCTTCACCTCGTCGGCATGGCCGATGCAGATCCATTCGCGCCGGAAGACTTTCTCCTTCTCGATCTCCAGCAGGGCCGGATCGGTGTAGAAGGCGCCCGGCATGGCGTGGCTGCGCGCGATCTTGCCAGCCGCGAAGGCGTTCAGATGGTCCAGGATGGCGGTCATGAGGGGGTCCGTTCGGCCCCCGCGCGGAGCCGGTTCAGCGTGAGGAAAAGCGCGATCGCGAAGAGGATCAGCAAGGTTGCGACCGCCAGGATCGAGGGATCGATGCGGTCGCGGATGCCGGTCCACATCTGGCGCGGCACGGTGCGCTGGTCGGTGCCGCCGATGAACAGGATCACGATCACCTCGTCGAAGGAGGTGGCGAAGGCGAAGATCGCCCCGGTGGCGACGCCGGGCGTGATCAGGGGCAGGGTGATGCGGCGGAACACGGTCCAGGGATTGGCCCCCAGGCTGGCCGCCGCCCTGGTCAGGCTGCGATCGAAGGAGAGCAGGGTGGCGGTCACCGTGATCACCACGAAAGGCGTGCCCAGCGCCGTATGGGCCAGGATCACGCCCAGGTAATTGTCGATCAGGCCGAGGGGCGCGAAGACGAGATAGAGACCGACCGCGACCACCACGATCGGGATGATCATGGGCGAGATCAGCAAGGGCATCACGACCGAGCGGAAGGGGAATTCCGATCGTGCCAGGCCGAGGGCGGCGAGCGTGCCGAGGGCGGTCGCCAACAGGGTCGAGGCGGTGCCGATGATCAGGCTGTTGGCGAAGGCGTGGCGCCAGTCGGGGGCGGTGAACACCGCCTCGTACCAGCGCAGCGAAAAGCCTTCGAGCGGGTAGGAGAAATAGCTGCCCGAATTGAAGGACAGCGGCACGATCACCAGGATCGGCGCCATCAGGAAGACGACCACCAGGGTGGCGACCCAGCGCGTGCCGCGCGCCGCCAGCTTCTCGGTCGTCGTGACGTTATGCGTTGCCATGGCGTCAACCGAAGCGCAGCCGGTCGACCCCGACCAGGCGGTTGAAGATGAAATAGAAGACCAGGGTGAAGAGCACGAGATAGGCGGAGAGCGCGCCGGCCAGGCCCCAGTTGAGCTGCTGGTTGGTCTGGATCGCGATCAATTGGCTGATCATCTCGTCGCCGGCGCCGCCGAGCAGGGCGGGGGTGATGTAGTAGCCGATGGCCAGCACGAAGACGAGGAAGCAGCCGGCACCGACGCCGGGCAGCGTCTGCGGCAGGTAGATGCGCAGGAAGGCGACGGCCGGATGGGCGCCCAGGGACAGGGCGGCACGCATATAGACCGGCGAAATCCCCTTCATCACCGAATAGATCGCCAGGATCATGAAGGGCAGCAGGATATGGGTCATGCCGATCAGCACGCCGGTCCGGTTGAACACCAGGGCCAATGGTTCGCTGACGATGCCGAGGGAGAGGAGCAGGCTGTTGACGACGCCGCCCGGCTGCAACAGCACGTACCAGGCGGTGGTACGGACCAGGAGCGAGGTCCAGAACGGCACGATGACCAGGATCATCAGCCGTCCCGCCGGCTTGGGCGGCAGATTGGCCAGCAGCCAGGCGACCGGATAGCCGAGCAGGAGGCAGAGCAGGGTCACCACCGCGCTGATCCAGAAGGTGCGCGCGAAGGCGTCGACATAGACTGCCTCGCCCGCCGGGGCGGAGACCACGCCCCCTTCGGGGCCCACCTTGGCGTCGAGCCCGGCCAGCAGATAGTCCGGCGTCGGGTCGATCGCAGCCCGGCGCAGCACGTGCCAGACTTCGGGCTTCGACCAGCGCTCGTCCATCGCGGCGAGGGCCGCCATCCAATTGTCGGACGTCGCGGGCAGGCGGCGCGCGGTCTTCAGGAGCAGGCTGCGGAATTCGGGCAGGTCGAAATTGAGCCGGCGGGCCAGCGTGCCGAGCGTGCCTTCGGCCTGGGCTTTCGGCAGCTCGGCGGCGAGGGCGGCGGCGATCCGCTCATCCGGCAGGCCGGTGCCGTCCCAGCTCTTCAGGGCGGCGGCGAGGCCGGGCATGGCCTGGCCGAGTTCGGGATTCTGCACGCCCCGGGTCAGCAACAGCGCGATCGGTGCGATGAAGGTGACCAGCAGGAAGGCGAGCAGGGGCAAGGCGAGGGCGAAGGCCCGCCGGGCATCGCGCCGGCGGGCCCGGCGAAAGGCGCCGGCCCGGTCGTCTCTGTCAGTCGCGACTGTCATGTTCGTCCGGGCCGGCCGCGGTTCACTGCGCCAGCCAGGCGGTGAAGCGCTTGTTCAGGGCGTCGAAATTGTCGGTCCAGAACGGCACGTCGATCTGCACCGCATTGCCGAAGTTGGCCGGCGCCGTGGGCATGCCCTTCAGCGTCTCGGCGTCGATCAGATCGACCGCCTTCGTCCGCGGCGGGGCATAGGCGATGTATTTCGCGAGCTGCGACAGGATTTCCGGCTTGGCCTGGAAGGCGATGAATTTCTTCGCGGCGTCGCCGTTCTTGGCGCCGGTCGGAACACCCCACCATTCGAAGTCGTAGACCTGGCCGTCCCAGACGGTGACGAAGGGCTTGCCCTGTTCCTTGACCGCGTTGGAGATGCGGCCGTTGTAGGCCTGGGTCATGACGACGGCGCCGTCGGCCAGGAGCTGGGGCGCCTGGGCGCCGGCTTCCCACCAGACGATGTCCTTCTTGATGGTGTCGAGCTTCTTGAAGGCGCGGTCGACGCCTTCCGGCGTACCCAGCACCTTGTAGACCTCGGCGGCCGGCACGCCATCGGCCAGCAGGGCCCATTCGAGGGTCGCCTTCGGGCTCTTGCGCAGGCCGCGCTTGCCCGGGAAGGTCTTGGTGTCGAAGAAGTCGGCGATCGACTTCGGCGCCGTCGCCAGCTTGGTCGAGTCATAGGCGAAGACGGTCGACCACACCATGGTGGCGATCGCGCAGGGCGTGATCGAGCCCGGGATGAAGTCGCTGGTATCGCCCAGGGCCGAGAGGTCGAGCTTCTGCAGGAGCCCCTCGTCGCAGCCGGTGATGGCGTCGTTCGATTCGAGATCGATCAGGTCCCAGGTGGTGTTCTTCGCCTCGACCATGGCCGAGAGCTTGGCCAGGCCGCCGTCATAGGCTTCCTTGGCGAAGCCGACGCCGGTCTCCTTGGTGAAGGGCTCGAAATAGGCCTTGGTGGCGGCTGCCTCATAGGCGCCGCCGAAGGTGACGACCGAGATCGTCTCGGCCGCCCGCGCCGTGCCTGCCAGGCAGAGACCGGCGACCAGCGCCGCTCCCGCCACTTTGCCCGTGAACCGCTCGATCGTCATGGTCACTCTCTCCCGTCGTGGAACTCGATGGATAACGAAACGCGCCTCACGCCACCGGCGGCGGCGTGAGGATCTTGCAATCGGCCGGCCGCCAGCCGACCTCGACGGCGGTGCCTGCCGGGGGCAGGACATGGCCGTCGGTATTGGGGGCCTTGAGGACGAAATCACCGCCCGCGGCGAGGCGGACGAGCAGGCGGCGGTGGTCGCCGCAATAGGTGACGTCGGCGACCGTGCCGGGCAGGCGATTGAGCTCCGCCCCCGGGGGCGGCAGCAGGAAGGCCCGCTCGGGCCGGAGCGCCAGCACGGCCGGCGCGCCGGGGGCGAGGTCACGGCCGGTCTTGCCGCTGATCGCGACGCCGCCCACCTCCATCACCGCCCAATCGTCGGAGACATGGCGGACGGTGCCGGCGATCCCATTGTTCTCGCCGATGAAATTGGCGACGAAGGCGTTCTGCGGATCTTCGTAGAGCACGTCGGGCGCCGCGATCTGCTGGATGCGGCCGTCGAAGAACACCGCGACCCGGTCCGACATGGTCAGCGCCTCGCCCTGGTCGTGCGTCACATAGACGACCGTGAGGCCGAGCTCGTGGTGCAGGCGCTTGATCTCATATTGCATGGTCTCGCGGAGCCGCTTGTCGAGCGCGCCGAGCGGTTCGTCCATCAGGACGAGCGAGGGCTCGAAGACCAGCGCCCGGGCCAGCGCCACCCGCTGCTGCTGCCCGCCGGAGAGCTGGCCGGGCCGCCGGTTCGCGACCTGCGGCAGCTCGACCATGGCGAGGGCGCGGGCGACGCGGGTCTTCTGCTCCGCCTTGGGCACGCCGCGGACGGAGAGGGGGAAGGCGACATTCTCGGCGATGGTCAGATGGGGGAACAGGGCATAGTTCTGGAACACCATGCCGATGTTCCGCTTGTGCGGCGGCAGGTCGTTGAGCCGTTTGCCGTCGAGCGCGATCTCGCCCTCGGTCGGGGTCTCGAAACCGGCCAGCATCATCAGCGTGGTGGTCTTGCCGGAGCCGGACGGGCCGAGCAGGGAGACGAATTCGCCGCGGCCGATCTCGAGGTCGAGATTCTGCACCACGTTCTGGCGCCCGTCGTAAGTCTTGGCCACGCCGGTGAATGTAACGAATGGCTTCACTTGACCCACCACTTGCATCCGCCGCTCGCCGCGGCATCGGCCGCGCTGCAACGATCGTCCCCGGAGATCTGGAATTGAAAAAATATGCTTTTGCGCAGCCCTGGTTCGGCTTTTCCGAAACTGGCGGATTCCCTGGGATTTCAGCCGAGCCGGCCGGCGAGATAACGGGCGAAGTCGTAATTCGGCCGCTCCAGATGGCTCAGATGCCCCGGCCGGGCGAGGGGTGAACTGACGCCGCGGAAGACGGCCTCGACGCCGCGCCGGTCCTCGGCGTTCACCTCGTCCAGCAGGGTCTTCAACGTCGCCATATATTCGGGGCCGCGCGGATCGGCGACGAATTCGGGCGACAGGCCGCCGCCGAACAGGATGTGCACCCGGTCGACGCCCACGGGGCGCAGCACAAGATACCAGAAATAGCCCGGCGTCAGGGTGATCAGATGGGAGGGATAGAGGGCGAGCAGCGCCGTCGTCTTCCGCCAGTCGCCTTCGAGGCGGGTATTGTCGGGATGGGCGTTGCCGATCGCCAGCGAGGCTTCCTTGGTGATCCAATGGTAGTTGAAGGCCGGCAGGCCGGGCGGACATTCCATTTCTTCGAGCTTGGAATGCGGCCCGACGGTCGCCCGATGCAGCATGGGGAGGTGGTAGCTCTCCATGAAATTCTCGGCCAGGATCTTCCAGTTGGTGTTCCAGACATGCTCCTCGCGGAAGGTCTCGACATAGTCGGCCATGCCATAGCGGGCGATCATCGGTGTGAGGTCGGCGAACTGCTCGGCGACCGGCGGCAGGTCGGCGTCCAGCGTCGCATAGATCCAGCCTTCCCAGACTTCGGTGCGGACCTGCGGCAGGCGGTAGGCGTCCTTGCAGAAGCCGGACTGCCTTTCCATCATCGGCGCGCCGCGCAGCGAGCCGTCGAGCGAATAGGTCCAGGCGTGATAGGGGCAGACGATGGTGCGGACATTGCCCCGGCCCTCCAAGAGGGTCGACATCCGGTGCAGGCAGACGTTGGACATGCCGCGGATCTCGCCGTCCTTGTCGCGCAGCACCAGGATCGGCTGGCCGGCGATCTCGTCGGTCAGATAGTCGCCGGGCTTGGCCAGCGCGCTGGCCCGGCCGAGGCAGATCCACTGCCGGGCGAAGATCCGCGCCTGTTCGGCGGCCAGCACCTCGGCCGAGGTATAGACCGCCGGCGGCATCGCCCGTGCATCCTCGAACGGCTTTTCGACGGTCGCCTTCAGGGCGGCGACGGGATCGGCAACGGTCGGTTCGATACGCAGGGACGACATTTCGGCCTCTCTCACTGGTTCCGGAGAGAAGCCTAGGGCGCGCTCGGGCTTTTTCTCATTCGCATTTGACGAAGCAGTGCCGAGGCCTTTCCGAACTGCCGGGCCGGCTACGACCTTGCGGCCGGAAGTCGCCCCTCTGTCGTCATGCCCGGGCTCGACCCGGCGATCCACGCCTCTCCGCCCGGCTCGGTGTTCTCGTGGATGGCCGTGTCAAGCACGGCCATGACGATAGAGGATTGTTTTCCGGTCGATGCGCGGGGGCAAATCCCGCCCGCTTTCTGGCCTGCCACGGTGATCTTCAGCTCAACCGTATAGCCGTGGGACGAGCCCGGCCTTGACGATGCTACGGATTCAGGGGCCCCCTCACGCCACCTTGAGCGAGGGTTGCCGCTTCACGAGTTCCTGCACGGTGAGCCTGATCCCCTCGGCGAGGTCGACCTTGGGCGTCCAGCCGAGGTCGCGCTTCGCCTTGGCGATGTTGAAATAATGGTGCGTGACCATGTAGCGGACGGAAAAGCGGGTCAGGCCGTTCTCGGCATTCAGCGTGCCGCCCTTCAGCGTATCGATCGCCTCCGCCACGGCGGCGACGCCATAGGCGAGCCAGTAGGGCACCTTGCCCCGGATCGGCGGATAGCCGAGTTCGAGGATCAGCTTCTCGATGAAGTCGAAGAAGGCAATCGGCTCGCCATTGGTGATGAAATAGGCTTGGGCCGCGACGGGCGAGCCGGGCACCAGCCGCTCCTCGGCCGCGACCACGGCATCGACCAGGTTCGAGATATAGGTGAAGTCGGAGAGCTTGTCCCTGTTGCCCACGGCGCGGTTGAGCTTGCCCGCCTTGGCCTTGTCCAGGATCGCCGGGATGAAGCGGTTGTCGCCCGCGCCGAAGATGACATGGGGGCGGATCGCGCAGGTCAGCGTGCCGCCGGTGCCGTTGAAGGCGAGCGCCTTCCTCTCGGCCGCGATCTTGCTGTCGGCATAGGGGGCCTGGGAGATCGAGGAATAGGGCAGGCTCTCGTCCCCGTTCTCGATGTCGCCGCCCTCGTAGACCGCGCTGGCCGACGAGATATAGACGAGGCGCGGCACATGGTTCTTGGCGCAGGCGGCGAGGATGTTCTCCGTTCCCCCCAGGTTCACGGCCCAGACGTCCTCCACCCGGTTGTGCTTGGTATGAACGAGGGAGGCGTTGTGGATCACGCTGTCCATGCCGGCAAGCGCCGCATCGACCGCCGCGGCGTCGCGGATGTCGAGCTTGACGAAGCGGACGTCGGGCCTGAACGGCTTGTCGTTCATGTCGCCGCAGGTCACCTCGTAGCCGAGGTCGGCGAAGCGGTCCACCAGGGCCCGTCCGACGAAGCCCTGTCCCCCCGTGACGAATATCTTCTTCTTCATTGTCGGTCTCACTTGTCGGTGCCGAAGGCCTGGTCCCAGAAGGGGAAGATCGAGGCGTAGTTGTAGTTCATGCGGAAGTGATGGGTGTCGTGCTTCGTCGTCCAGAAGTTGTAGAGACGGAAGGCCGGGTGCGGGAAAACGAAGTTCGTGTGCACCAGCACGTTGATCACCGAATAGACGAAGAAGACGATCAGGAAGCTCGTCTGCGACACCGGCCCCAGGGCCCACATGGCGAGGAGGAGGAGCGCCAGGCCGGCGAAATTCTCCGCCGGGTGGAGATAGATGCTCTCCGGCGCGGTCGGGAAGCGGATCAGGTGGTGTGTCCGGTGGACATATTTCAGCACCAGCCTGGCGTGCATGAAGCGGTGCAGGAAGTAATACATGAAATCATAGAGCAGCAGGACGCCCAGCGTCTCACCGACGAAGCCGGCCACGGTGGGAAAGCCCCGGTAGATCATCTTCTCGCCGAAGAAATAGAAGAAGCCGATCATCAGCACGGTCGAGAACAGACCGTTCAGGCTGACGTTGATCCACTTCCGCAGGGGCGGGATCTGCGGGCTCTTCGGAATGCGGATCCGGTATTGGTCGAAGCGCCGGTTGTTCGACATCCAGTTGAAGACGGCCATGATCAGGCCGTTCACGCCCAGCGTGACGCCCCAGACGATGAAGAAAGTCGTGTCCATCGGGAATGCCTCTCGGAACGGTCAACGCATCAGGGCGAACAGGGCGCGCAACTTGGCGCCGATGCCGCGGGCGAACAGGAGACGGATGGTGTTTCGCGCCTTGGCATAGTCGCCCGGCTTCACGGGATAGAGCTTGGGCGGGATCGAGCGGGGCAGGCGGTCGCTCAGTACCGCCTTGGCGTTGGTATAGGCGCGTAACCCGTCGCGCCCGTTCATGCGCCCGAAGCCCGAATATTTGACCCCGCCGAAGGGCAGGTCCTGATTGAGGTAGCAGAGGCCGAAATCATTGATGCAGGTGGCCCCGGCGTCGAGGGCGGCCGCGATCCGTTCCGCCCGCGCGCGGTCCTTGGAAAAGACCGAGGAATGCAGGCCGAAGTCGATGCCGTTGGCGATCGCGATCGCCTCGGCGTCGTCCTTCGCCCGCATGATCAGGGCGACCGGGCCGAAGACCTCTTCCCGGGCGATGCGCATCTCCGGCGTCACGTCGACCAGCACGGTGGGCGGGTAGAAATGGCCGGGACCATCGGGCAGCTTGCCGCCGGTCAGGGCGCGGGCGCCGTGAGCGAGGGCATCGCTCACCAGTTCGTCGATGACGCGGATCTGCTGGCGCGTGTTGATCGCGCCGACGTCGAGCGTGCCGGGCGCTTGCGGCACGCCCTGGCGAAGGGCGGCAGCGCGGGCGCCGAATTCCTTGACGAAGCGGTCGTAGATGCCGTCGAGCACGATCAGCCGTTCGGAGGCGATGCAATTCTGGCCCAGGTTGATGAAACAGCCGCCCAGCGCCGAATGGACCACGTGGTCGAGGTCGGCATCCTCGCAGACGATCATCGGGTCCTTGCCGCCCAGTTCCATCACCACCGGGGTCAGGTGCTCGGCGCTGCCCTCGATGATACGCCGGCCGTTGCCGACCGAGCCGATGAAGAGGATCTTCTGCACCCGGGCGCGCACCAGGGCGGCGCCGGTCTCGCCGAAGCCGTTGGCGATCTGCACCAGGTCGGCCGGCTGGCCGGCGCGGGCCAGTGCCTCGTCGATGATCTTCTGGAAGAAGATCGTGGACCAGGCGACCGCCTCGGATGCCTTGATCACCACCGCATTGCCCGCCATCAAGGGCGCCACGAAGGAGCCGAAGATGTTCTGGAACGGATAGTTCCAAGGCACGATGCAGGCGACGACGCCGAGCGGCCGATACTCGATGCGTCCCTTCTTGTGCAGCAGGATGCCGGACGGCACGCGCTCCGGCTTGAGGAATTTCTCGCCGTTCCTGATCACCCAGCGGATCTTGTTACAGACCGGCATGACCTCGCCGAGCAGGGCGTTCTCGAAGGTCTTGCCGCTGTCCTCGACCACCGCGGCGCAGATCTCGTCCATCCGCTCGAGCACGACGTCGAGCAGGTGGTTCAGCACCGCGCGGCGGGTGGCGAAACTGCTCCGGCCCCAGGCCACTTGCGCCTGCCGGGCGCGCTCGACCACGGCGCGGACATCGTCCGGGCTCGCCACGGATACTTCGCCGAGGGATTCGCCGGTCGCCGGATTGATGCAATGGATCACGCTCGCCGAAGAACGCGGGCCGGTGTTCGCCGCGGCCTGGGGGAGGGGGACGATATTCATGCCGGTTCTCCTGCGACGGCGCGGCGCTGTGGGACGAAAGACGTCTCTTCCTGCCGGTCGGCCAGGATGAAGTCGGCGGCACGCCAGGCGATCATCATGCTCGGCGCATTGAGGGCTGAGACCGGGATTTCCGGCACGGCGGAAGCATCGGCGACCCGGACATTGGCGAGGCCCTTGACCCGAAGCCGGTCGTCCAGCGGGCTGCCGGCGTCGTCGCCCATGCGGCAGGAACCGCAGAAATGGAAGGTCGTCATGGTGGCGCCATGGATCCATTTCCACAGCGCCTTTTCCGAGACCGGCTTGGCCCCGGCGGAGAGCGGGCGGACACCGGCGGCGGCTAGCGACGGTTTGGCGGCGATCGAGCGGGCGCGGGCGATGCCGGCGCGCAGCACGGCGCGGTCTTCCTCGGTCGCGTAATAGGCCGGATCGATCCGGGGCGGCACCGCGGGGTCGGCCGAGGTGAGGTGGATCGCGCCGCGCGAACTCGGCTTGCCCAGGATCACCACGATGCCGAAGATCGAGCCGACGAAACGGCGGAGCGGCGGCAGCTTGAAGGCGAGGTCGACCAGGCCGCGGATCAGCCGGCGCAGGGCTTTGATGCCGTAGAGCCGCCCGGGCAGGGCCAGCACGGGCACCATGCGCTGCATCGACTGCTGAAGCGAGGCGGGGGCGGCGTAGCA
>NZ_JBAZKR010000037.1:0-41308 GCF_041650655.1 Zavarzinia sp. | reverse complement strand
CTTGCGGAAATCCGGGATCTGGCACACCTGCCACAGCAGCTCGACCCGCTCGCGACCCGCCGCCAGGGCGGCGATCTCCTCGTCGGCGGCGAGGCTCCGCAGGCTGCTCTGGTCGTCCGCTTCCTTGACGCGCAACAGGCCGGGCAGGGGCGCCGGCCGGTCGAGCGTGCGCAGCAGGGCTTCGACGCTGGAGAAATCGAGATCGGAGGAGCGCCATTGCAGCAGGCGCACGGGGTCGAAACGGTGGTTCTCGACCCTTGAGACCATGTCGTCGTCGAAAGGCTCGAGGCCCGCCGTGGTGCCGAAGGTGCCGTCGCGCATGTGGCGCCCGGCGCGGCCGGCGATCTGGGCCACTTCGGTCGGCGTCAGGGGGCGCTGTTGGCGGCCGTCGAATTTGTCCAGGCTGGCGAAGGCGACATGGTCGACGCCGAGGTTGAGGCCCATGCCGACCGCATCGGTGGCCACCAGATAATCGACCTCGCCCGCCTCGAACATTTCGACCTGGGCGTTCCGCGTCCGGGGCGACAGGGCGCCCAGCACCACGGCGGCACCGCCCCGCTGGCGCCGCACCGCCTCGGCCAGGGCGTAGACCTCGTTGGCCGAGAAGGCGACGATCGCCGAACGGCGCGGCAGCCGCGCCAGCTTGCGATAGCCGGCATAGGACAGGGTGGAGAGCCGGGGCCGCGAAATGAAGGCGGCATCCGGGATCAGGTGGCGGATCGCACCGCGCATGGTCTCGGAGCCGAGGAACAGGGTCTCGGAAAAGCCGCGGGCGTGGAGCAGCCGGTCGGTGAAGACATGGCCGCGCTCGCTGTCGGTCGCGAGCTGGATCTCGTCGACCGCCAGGAACTCGAAATGCCGCTCCATCGGCATGGCTTCGACGGTGGCGACGAAATAGCGGGCTTCCGACCCGATCACCTTTTCCTCGCCGGTGATCAGGGCGACCGCGGCCGGCCCCTTGATGCGCACCACCCGGTCGTAGACCTCGCGCGCGAGCAGGCGCAGCGGCAGGCCGATCACGCCGCTCCGGTACGCCAACATGCGTTCGATGGCGAAATGGGTCTTGCCCGTGTTGGTCGGCCCCAGCATGGCCGTGACCCGGCCTTCGGCGACCACCTGGGCCGGTCGGGCGGAGGGGCGGTGAATGACTGACATAACGGCCTGAACATCGGTCGCCCGGGCAGGAATCTCAAGACCGACGTGTCGGCGCCCGAAATCGCTCCGATCCGGTAAGGGATTTTTAGGGGGCCGCGCCGAAAATGTCTCCAATGGGATGCTCGGCCCGGACTCCGCGACGGCCGGTGCCTGCGAAAATATCGACGGTAGAATATGGGGGCAAAGATGGCGCTCGGCTTCAAATCCAGGACTTCGACGGTTGCCGCCCATCCGGTGGCCGCGGTCGGCGCAGTGGACAACGACGAGGCGGTGAACCTGCGGCGCCTCTATGCTTCGATCGACCGTTCGCAAGCCGTGATCGAATTCTCCCTCGATGGCGACGTCCTCGGCGCCAACCAGAATTTCCTCGACCTGACCGGCTACCGCCTTGACGAGATCGTGGGCCGCCACCACCGCCTGTTCGTCGACCCCACCTATGCCGAGAGCCGCGCCTACCGCGAGTTCTGGGAAAAGCTGGGGCGTGGCCAGTTCGACGCCGGCCAGTACAAGCGGATCGGCAAGGGCGGCAAGGAAGTGTGGATGCAGGCGAGCTACAATCCCGTGCTCGACGAGAGCGGTCGTCCGGTGAAGGTGGTGAAATTCGCCACCGACATCACCGCGACCCGCATCCTCCAGGCCAACAACGAAGGCCAGCTCGCCGCGCTGCAGAAGTCGCAGGGCGTGATCGAATTCTCCCTCACCGGCGACATCGTCGACGTGAACGACAATTTCCTGCGCATGCTGGGCTACCGGCGCGAGGACCTGATCGGCCGGCACCACTCGATGCTCGTCGATCCGGCCTTCCGTGCCTCTCCCGCCTACCGGGAATTCTGGGACAAGCTCGGCCGCGGCACCTATGACGCCGGCCAGTACAAGCGCCTGACCAAGGACGGTCGCGAAATCTGGATCCAGGCCAGCTACAACCCGGTGCTGGACATCAACGGCCGGCCCTTCAAGGTGGTCAAATATGTCACCGCCGACATCACCGACCAGGTGAAGATGGTGATCCGGGTGAAGCAGATCGCCGGCATGGTCGCCTCGGCGGCGGTCGAGGTCCGGGCCACGGCCGAGGCGATGCAGGCGACCGCGGCGGATTCGACGCGCCAGGCGGAAATGGTCAGTTCGGCCGCGGGCCAGGCGTCCGGCAACGTGCAGACGGTTGCCGCCGCGAGCGAGGAACTGGCCGCTTCGGTGGCCGAGATCAGCCGTCAGGTGGTGGACTCGACCGCGATCGCCCAGCGCGCGGTCAGCGAAGCCTCCTCGGCCAACGAATCCTTCAACATGCTGGCGGAATCGGCGCTCAAGATCGGCGACGTCATGAAGCTGATCCGCGACATCGCCGGCCAGACCAATCTGCTCGCCCTGAACGCGACCATCGAGGCCGCCCGCGCCGGTCAGGCCGGCCGCGGCTTCGCCGTCGTGGCCTCGGAAGTGAAGGCGCTCGCCAATCAGACCGCCAAGGCGACCGAAGACATCGGGGCCCAGATCGTGGCCATGCAGAACGCCACCTCGACCTCGGTCGAAGTGGTGAAGAACGTCGCCCGCACGATCGACAAGAGCGCCGAAGTGACCTCCATCATCGCTTCCGCTGTCGAAGAGCAGCGCGCCGCGACCAGCGAGATTTCCCGCTCCGCCGCCGAAGCCGCCGACGGTACCGCGCAGGTCACCTCCAACATCGAAGGCGTCAGCCGGTCGGCCGCGGAAGCCGCCAACCAGGCCGAAGCCCTGCTCGACGCCGCGGGTGAACTGGCCCAGCAGGCGGAGGCGATGCGTGGCGACGTCGACAATTACCTCGGCCGGATCGGCGCCGTAGCCGCCTGAACCGCTGCCACTTTGAACAGCCTGCATCCGAGAGGATGTGGGCTGTTGCGATAGGTCATTGCGGCGGGCGCGATCTTCGCGCGAGTATTCTTCCCGCAATGCCTCATCGTCCGTGCAGACTCGCCGCCGTTCTTCTTGCCTTCGCCGCGCTGGCCGGGTGTCAGACCGGCGACGCCGTGAAGCCGCCGGCTGAGGCTCTCTTTGTCCTCGGCCGGACGACCGAAGCCGATATCCGCGCCCAATACGGTGCGCCCACGTCGTCGGAGCGGGAGACGACACCGCAGGGCTCCGCGACCGGGTTGCCCAGCGGCGGCTCGCCCTTCGACGCCGTCCCCTTCGAAGGCACCTACACCCGCCTTCGCTACGCGCTGACGAACGAGGCCGAAGCCCGGCTGCTCGGCGGCGACACCAAAACCAAGACGGCCGAATTCCTGCTCTGGAACGATGTCCTCATCGACTATCACTTCAACAGCAGCTTCGAGGCGGACGCCACCACCTTCGACCTCGCGCGCCTGAAGGACGTCGCGATCGGCCGCACCATCGAGGCCCAGGTGATCAGCCTGCTAGGCCCGCCGTCGGGCCGGGGCATCTTCCCGGCGGTGCGCGACCCCGGCAGCCATGTCTTGCATTACAACTATTTCGCCGTCCACCAGGGCTTCTTCGTCTGGCAACGGGACGTCCAGCGCCAGCACGCCGACGTTCTGATCGACGAGCATGGTTTCGTGCAGGCCTACCGGGGCGACGACGATGCGGCCCTGCCCATGAACCGGCGTTGAAATCGTGACACGGAAGACATCATGCGCTCACTGTTGATCTTCATGGCCGCCTGTCTGCTCGGTGCCTGTGCCCGGGGCCAAGACGTCGCGCGGCCGACTATGGCCTCGGTCGTCCTGGGCGGTTCGACCGAGGCCCAGATCGTCCAGGCCTTCGGGACGCCGTCGAGCCGCCGCCAGCAGGTGGCGCCGGTGCCGAGCGCGGAGCAGCTGGCGGCCGTGAAGAGTCCCTTCGATGCCGTCCCGGCGGAAGGCGGCTACAGCCGCATCGAGTATGAATATTCGAAGCCGGACGGGCTGGATGGGACCGGCGGCGGCACCCGCGTTTGTTTCTTCGCCTTTATGAACGACCGCCTGATCAGCTACGACTGGATCAGCGGCTTCGCCGACAATTCGAGCCAGTTCGACGAGAGCCGGATCGCCTCGATCAAGCGCGGCGCCACGACCAAAGCGCAGATCGTCGAGCTTCTGGGCGAGCCCACCGGCCAGGCGATTTATCCGGCGGTACGCGACAAAGGCATGCTGCTGCTCAGCTACAGCTATGTGGGCCTGACGCCGCGCCAGCGACTGCTGTTCGACAGGTCGCGCCAGATCGTCCTGTCCTTCCTTGAGGTGCTGATCGCGCCGGACGGCAAGGTCGTCGACTATCGTTCGCGGTCGGAGACCAAGCCGATGCCCCAGGCCCCGGCCTCCAGCCCGACCTTCATGCCCATTTTCATTCCGACGAAATGAGACGGCGCCTCAGAAGCTCCAACTCGCGCTGAGGGCGCCGAAGGCGGAATGGCCCTTCTGACCGTCGAATTCCTTGGTCCGCACGACATAGGAATAGGTCAGGCGCGTCGCCCCCAGGAAGACCGAGGCGCCGGCCTGGAGGTCGCCGACCAGGATCTTCTTGTCCACGCTCGGGCTGTCGCGGAAGGTGTTGCCGTCCAGGAAGATGTCGCGCAGCACGACGCGGCCCTGCACGCCGGCGAAGAGATACCAGCCGAGGCCGTCGCGCTTGTCGTAGAAATTGGCGGCGGCGAGCGCCGGGCGGATGCGCGGCACGCCGAAATCGGAATCGAGATTCTGGCCGAAGCGCAGCATGGCGCCGGCCGCGCCATAGGTCGCGACATTGCCGAGCGAGACGGTGATGTTGGGCGACAGATCCAGGCTGAGCCCGGTGCGCTCGCCGACCAGGGTGATGGCCCGCCATTGCCGGTCGAACACGATGTTCAGGCCCGGCTCGTCCTTCAACTGATGGTCCCAGCCTTCCGAGTGGGTGTCGCGGATCAGGTCGTGGAAACCGTTCTGGATGTCCTTGCCCAGTGCCGAAGGCCCGACCACGCCGGCCTGGATCTCGATCGAATTCAGCTCGGACTGGGTATAGGCGACGAAGGAGAGCGTGCCGTAGAGGAAGGCGGCATAGGGCCGGTCGGTCGGATCGGGCACCCGGGTTTCCGTGTCTTCCGGCGTATAGATCGTCTGGCCCAGCGAAAAGCCCCAGCGGAGCTGGGCGTCCGGCCGCAGGAAGAAGCGGCCGAGGTCGCTCACGCCTTCGAGCGCCGGCGGCGGCCGGGAGGGCGAGAGCCAGGTGAGTTGGGCACCGTTCGTGTAGTAGCGATCGGTATGGGCGAAATAGTCGTTCTCGATCTGGAAGGTGAAGGTGCCGTTGGGATCGGGCGACGGGCCTTCGGCCAGGGCGGCGGCCGGGCATCCGGCGGCGAGCGCTGCGGCGAGGATGAGGGAACGGGAACGCGGTGCGTACGTCATGCTGATGTCCATCGAACGGAAGCGCAGGAGATCACGGGTTGCGCCCAAGGTCTAGCCGCCCCCTTGATTGACTTCGGGGCCGGGAAGATCCTATTACGGCGTGACGTATTCTCAGGGGTGGCAGGCGATGGCCGATTTTCCGAAGCGTAGCCTTGAAGACTGGCAGGCACTGGCGGCGAAGGAGCTGGGCGGCAAGCCGGCCGACAGCCTGACCTGGAACACGCCCGAAGGCATCGCCGTGAAGCCCCTTTATACCGCGGAAGATGCCGAAGGCCTGGAGACGACGGGCGGCCTGCCCGGCTTCGCGCCCTTCACCCGCGGCGTGCGCGCCACGATGTATGCCAACCGGCCCTGGACCATCCGCCAATACGCCGGTTTCTCGACCGCCGAAGAGTCGAACGCCTTCTATCGCAAGAACCTGGCCGCCGGCCAGATGGGCCTCTCGATCGCCTTCGACCTGGCGACCCACCGCGGCTACGACAGCGACCATCCGCGCGTCACCGGCGACGTCGGCAAGGCCGGCGTCGCGATCGACAGCGTCGAGGACATGAAGATCCTGTTCGACGGCATCCCGCTCGACAAGATGTCGGTCTCCATGACCATGAACGGCGCCGTGCTGCCCTGCCTCGCCAATTACATCATCGCGGCGGAAGAGCAGGGCGTTTCCCAGGACAAGCTCTCGGGCACGATCCAGAACGACATCCTGAAGGAGTTCATGGTCCGCAACACCTATATCTATCCGCCCGAGCCTTCGATGCGGATCATCGCGGACATCATCGCCTATACCTCCAAGAACATGCCGAAGTTCAATTCGATCTCGATCTCCGGCTATCACATGCAGGAAGCGGGCGCGAACCAGGTCCAGGAACTGGCCTATACGCTGGCCGACGGTCTCGAATATGTCCGCGCTGCGCTGTCGAAGGGTCTCGACGTCGACGAATTCGCCGGCCGCCTGTCCTTCTTCTTCGCGATCGGCATGAATTTCTTCATGGAAGTGGCCAAGCTCCGCGCCGCCCGCTTCCTCTGGGCCGAGCTGATGGCTCAGTTCAAGCCGAAGAAGGCGTCCAGCTCCATGCTGCGCACCCACTGCCAGACCTCCGGCGTCTCGCTGACCGAGCAGGATCCCTACAACAACGTCGTCCGCACCGCTTACGAGGCGATGGCGGCGATCTTCGGCGGCACCCAGTCGCTGCACACCAATTCGCTCGACGAGGCGATCGCCCTGCCGACCGAATTCTCCGCCCGCATCGCCCGCAACACCCAGCTCATCCTGGCGGAAGAGACCGGCGTCACCCACGTGATCGACCCCCTCGGCGGTTCCTACTACGTCGAGAAGCTGACCGCCGACCTGGTGACCGAGGCGCGCAAGCTGATCGCCGAAGTCGAAGCCCTCGGCGGCATGACCAAGGCGGTCGAGAGCGGCCTGCCCAAGCTCCGCATCGAGGAATCGGCGGCGCGCCGCCAGGCCGCGATCGACCGCGGCGAGGAAGTCATCGTCGGCGTCAACAAGTACCGTCTGAAGGAAGAGGCGCCGGTGGACATCCTGGACGTCGATAATGTCGCCGTCCGCGAGTCCCAGATCACCCGCCTGAAGCAGATCCGCGCGACCCGCGACGAGGCGGCGGTGACGGCCGCGCTCGACGCCCTGACCGAAGGCGCCAAGGGGACCGATGCCAACCTGCTCGACCTCGCCGTCAAGGCCGCGCGCGTGCGCGCCACCGTGGGCGAGATCTCGGATGCGCTCGAGAAGGTCTTTACCCGCCACAAGGCGGTGATCCGCTCGATCTCCGGCGTCTATGGCGCCGCCTATGAGGGTGACGAGGGCTTCGACCGCATCCGCAAGGAAGTCGCCGCCTTCGCCCGTGAGGAAGGCCGCCGGCCGCGCATGTTGGTCGCCAAGATGGGCCAGGACGGCCACGACCGCGGCGCCAAGGTGATCGCCACCGCCTTCGCCGACATCGGCTTCGATGTCGACGTCGGTGCCCTGTTCCAGACCCCGGCCGAAGTCGCCCGCGACGCGGTCGAGAACGACGTCCATGTGATCGGCGTCTCGTCCCAGGCGGCGGGCCATAAGACCCTGGTGCCCGAGCTGATCGCCGAGCTGAAGAAGCTCGGCGCCGAGGACGTGCTGGTGGTCTGCGGCGGTGTCATCCCGGCGCAGGACTACGACTTCCTCTACAAGGCGGGCGTCGCGGCCATCTATGGCCCCGGCACCAACATCCCGGCCGCCGCGGCCGAGATCATGTCGATCATCGCCAAGCGCCGCCAAGCCGCCTGATCGTCTGCCGGCCCCCGCCCGGCCGGGCGGGGGCCGTTGCGCCCGTCGAGCGTCTGTTAGTGGCGGGCGTCACAGCCAGGGGGGCTGCGGCGGCGCTATTGTCGCGCCCTCCAAGGACGACCGGCCCGACCGCCGGCCTGATGACAAGGGAGGGAAAACTGCCATGGCATCCATTCTCGACTGCGCCCGCATTTCGACCGACGTCTACAATACGAGGAACAGCGACGCGCCCGGCTGGGTGCGCGGCGCGGTCACGGCAGATCTCGCCGTGGGCGAAGCCTTCTTCGGTGCCACCTATCTGCGCGGCAATGAGGTCGTGGTGGCCTTCCGCGGCAGTGTTGAGGCAGTGGACTGGACCGACGCCGATGCCGATATCGGCCGCGGCCGCCTGCCGCTCGGCCAGCTCGCCGACGCGGTCGGCTATATGAACCGGGCTTCGGCCGCGGCGGCCCAGCGCGGCATCACGAGGCTGGTGATCACCGGCCATTCGCTCGGCGGCGGCCTCGCCCAGCTCGCCGTCGGCATTCGTCCCAATTCGGTCGGCGTCACTTTCAACGCGCCCGGCTGCCGCAACCTCACGGGGGCGGTGCATCTGAACCTCGCCAATCAGGACGTCTGGAATTACCGGACGGCGCGTGATCCGGTCAGCCGCACCGGCGTGCCGCTCGGCCGGCCCTATGTCAGCCTGCCCGTGCCGGCGACCACGGCGGAACGGGTCAGCCGCGCCGTCGGCGGCCTTCCGGGCCTGCTCGGCGGCTATCTCGCCGGTTCCGGCAACGAGCACCGCATGGCACTGATGCTGCAGGCGCTGGGCGGCAGTTCGGAATGCGGGCGCTGCGTCTGAGCCTCAGCGCCCGAAGATGCCCTTGAAGAATTGCGCCAGGGAATTGCGGTTCTGCTTGCGCCCCAATTCCTTGGCGTCGGGCAGCCAGGCGATCTGACACCCGCCGTTCGCCGGTGAAGGGGCGGTGGCCGTGCCACGGGCCGCCCGGCAGGAAGCCGAAGACGGTGCCCATGGTGGGCGGCACTTCGGTCGCGAAGGGCTCGAAATCATGGTCGTCGTAGAGCATGCGCAGGCGCCCCGCGACCGGCTCGGTCCATTCGTCGTTCATATGGACGAACAGGGTCATCACCTTGCCGGCGCCGTCCGTGAGATAGCCGTGCTCGGTGATCGCAGGAAAATCCTGCGCAGGGCCGGGATCGCTTCGGGCCGCCGATATCGGCTCGAAAAGCCCGCTACACGAGCATGGTTAATCTATAGGGCCGGCTTGCGACGGTGTTGTGGCAGTCAGCCGCCCATTTTGTCGCGATCGGGTGGCGGCAAATAGGCGGCATCGCCGAGCGACTCGCCCGGGCCGGTGACGTGGTCCACCATCTGCGCGACGACGACACCGAATTCGGTGTTGACCGCCACCTTGACCGGCACGGCGCGGGGCAGGCCGGGCAGGCGCACGAACCAGACGTCGATCGTATTGGGGAATTTCTTGGCTTCGGAGCGTTCCCAGTCGGGATCGAAGCCTTTCACCCGCCGGTATTGCACCTGGCAATGCAGGGCTTCGCCCGAATAGAAATCGCCGTGGCCGTCCAGCGTATCGGCGCCCTGGTTGTCGAAGGCGACGTCGTAGCGCCGCCTGCCGTCGAAGATCTTGTAGCCACCGTGGCACAACTCGCCGTCGCTCGACGCCGATGTCGCCATGATCGCGGCCGAGGCGGGATCGATGGCGCCGACCAGGAATTCTGGCTCGACGGGCTTGCGTCCGTCCTCCGCATTGTCCGGCACGGTGTGGACCATGGTCGGGCCGTTGTCGCCGAAGGTGACGTCGATCGAGCGCCGCTTGCCCACGCGGCCGTCATAGCGGATCTGATAGAGCAGGGGCTCGACCTTGGAGCCGGCCAGCACGCCGTCGACCCGGCTCTGCATCCGCGCCTTGAACATGCCCTCCCAGAGGCCGATGGTCCGGGTCAGGCTGTCCATCCGGTAACGCTGGGCGTCCACGATCGTCCTGGTGTCGACTTCGACCACCGGAACGCCGCCCAGGAAGACGCGATAGGTCAATGCGACCTGGCCCGGCGCGGTGGAGCCGGCCTGTCCGGCGCCCGCCGCGGGGAACATCATCAGGGTCGCAAGGAGGGCGATACGGCGAACGACGGACATGACGGCTACTCCATCCGTATGAACGCGGCTTCACGAACGCAGCTTCTGGGCTTTGCCTTCGGGCGCTGCCCTGATAAATCGAGCCGATGATGACAGGTTCCGTTTCCGCCGGCGAGCCGGCTCCGATGTCGCCGCAAACGGCCCAACTCGCCGAGGGCATCCTCCGGGGCGAGCGCCGTTCCCTCGCTCGGGCGATCACCCTGGTGGAATCGACCAGGGCCGATCATCGGGCCGAGGCGGCGCGGCTGATCGGCCACTTGCTGCCGGCGACCGGGCGTTCGGTCCGGATCGGCTTCTCCGGCCCGCCCGGGGTCGGCAAGTCGACCTTCATCGAAGCCTTCGGCTGTCATCTGGTCCAGGCCGGCCACAAGGTGGCCGTGCTCGCGGTCGACCCCTCGTCCAGCCGTTCCGGCGGCTCGATCCTGGGCGACAAGACCCGGATGGAAATGCTCTCCCGCGAGCCGAACGCCTTCATCCGACCGAGCCCCTCCGGCGGCACGCTGGGCGGTGTCGCCCGGCGCACGCGCGAAGCCATGCTGCTGACCGAGGCGGCGGGTTTCGACGTCATCTTCATCGAGACGGTGGGCGTCGGCCAGTCGGAGACCACGGTCGCCGACATGGTCGATCTCTTCGTCCTCCTGGCTTCTCCGGCAGGCGGCGACGATCTCCAGGGCATCAAGCGCGGCATCATGGAACTGGCCGACCTGCTGATCGTCACCAAGGCTGACGGCGACCTCGCCCCGGCAGCCCAACGCGCGGCCGCCCAGCTTCGCTCGGCGCTGCACCTGATGCGGCCCAAGGTGCCCTGCTGGCGGCCCCAGGTGCTCACCGTCTCCTCGGTCCAGGCGACCGGCATGGCCGACGTCTGGTCCGCCATCGGCAGCTTCCGCCAGGCCATGGAAGGGGCGGGGGAACTCGCGAAGCTCCGCGCCGAACAGGCCCGCGCAGCCCTCTGGCGCGAGATCGAGGACGGGCTGATCGCCGCGCTCAAGGACCATCCCGCCGTCGCCGCCGAAGCCCCCGCCCTGGAACAGGCGGTGGTCGCCGGCTCCACGACTCCGACGCTTGCCGCCGAGCGTCTGCTCACCGCCTTCCTCGGCCGGCCCGTGTGGCCCGATTGAAGAAGGGGCCTCCGGCTATCATAAAATGATAGCCGGAGGCCGCCCATGCCCAGCTCCTACACGATCGGCAAGCATTTCGAGGATTTCATCCGCATCCAGGTGGAAAGCGGGCGCTATGCCAGCGCCAGCGAAGTGATCCGCGACGCGCTCCGCCTGCTCGAAGACCGCGAAGCCGCCCGCGCCGCCATCGACAGAGGGATCGAGGAAGGCATCGCCGACGCAGACGCCGGCCGCGTTTATGATGCCGACGAAGTGTTCGACGAGTTGGAAGCGAAATACCGCGCCATGGCCGATGCGCAGGGCAGGCGGTGAAGGTCGTCTTCTCGACGCCCGCCCTCAACGCGCTCTAGTCTATCGGCGACTTCATCGCACAAGGCGTCCGCCGCCGGCCTTACGGCACCTACCTGATCTTCTATCGGGTCGAGGATACGCGGGTGACGATCCTCTCCATCACCCATGCGGCGCAGGACTGGGAACGGCTGTTGCAGCCCTGACGGCGGCTCGCCTCACTCCGCCAGCGCTGGATAGTCCGTATAGCCCTCGGCTCCGCCGCCATAGAGTTTCTCGCGCACGAAGGGCGTCAGGGGGGCGTCGCGGCGCAGGCGTTCGACCAGGTCGGGATTGGGGATGAAGGGGCGGCCGAAGGCGATCAGGTCGGCGTGATCGGCGGCCAGGGTCGCTTCGGCCAGGGCTTTGTCGTAGCCGTTGTTGGCGATATAGGCGCCGCGGAAGCGGCCGCGCAGGGCGACGAAATCGAAGGGTTGCGCCGTCTCGCGCGGGCCCTGGGTGGCGCCTTCGATGACGTGGATATAGACGATGCCGCGTTTGTCCAGCCCGTCGACCACCTGGGTGAAGAGGGCCGTCGGGTCGCTGTCGGCGATGTCGTTGGCCGGGCTCACCGGGGCGATCCGGACACCCACCCGTTCCGGGCCGATCGCCGCCGTCACGGCGTCGACCACCTCGAACAGGAAGCGGCAGCGGTTGGCGATCGGGCCGCCGTAGGCGTCCGTCCGCTTGTTGCTCGAATCGCGCAGGAACTGGTCGATCAGATAGCCGTTGGCGGCATGGATCTCGACCCCGTCGAAACCCGCCGCCATGGCATTCCCGGCGGCCTTGGCATAGGCGGCGACGATGCCCGGGATCTCGTCCGTTTCGAGCGCCCGGGGCTCGGACGTCGGCACGAAGTCGCCGTGCACGAAGGTCATGGCATTGGCCTTGATCGCCGAGGGGGCGACCGGCGGCGCCCCGTTCGGCTGGAAGGCCACGTTGGAAATCCGCCCGACATGCCAGAGCTGAATGAAGATCCGCCCACCCGCGTCGTGCACCGCATCGGTCACCCGGCGCCAACCGGCGACCTGTTCCGGGCTGTGGATGCCGGGGGTCGAATCATAGCCCTGGCCTTCGGGGCAGATCTGCGAGGCTTCGGAGATGATCAGGCCGGCGCTGGCGCGCTGGGCGTAATATTCCGCCGCCAGGGCCGTCGGCACATTGCCCGCACCGGCGCGCGCCCGCGTCAGCGGCGCCATCACGATGCGGTTGGGCAGGTCGATCTCCGCCAAATGATAAGGCGAAAACAGGGGGGTGGTCCAAGTCATGCGACGCGACCCTTCACCTTGTTGAACAATGCCGTCAGAGTGGGCGCCGCCTCCGCCCGGCACAACCCGGGCCGGCGGCAGGGGGCCGTGCCGACTTTGCAGGCCAGGGGCCTTGACCTTTGCGGGTATCGGGGCTAGAAGACCCACCTTCCGCAGGGGGCCGAGGCTTCCCGCGACATAGGTATTTTGCGCAAGGCGATGGGAGACTGAACATGGCGCGGCGCTGCGAACTGACCGGCAAGGGTGTTCTCGTTGGCAACAACGTCAGCCATGCCAACAACAAGACCAAGACCCGTTTCCTGCCGAATCTGGTCAATGTCTCGCTGATCAGCGAGTCCCTGAACCAGTCCGTGCACCTGCGCATCTCGGCCAATGCGCTGCGCTCGGTGGAGCACAACGGCGGTCTCGACGCTTTCCTGCTGAAGAGCCGCGACACCGACCTGTCGCTGAAGGCCCGCCGCCTGAAGAAGCTGGTCGAGAAGCGCGCCGAAGCGGCTGCCGCCGCGGCCTGAGCGCGTCGGAGCGGGTGACCATGGCCGTGCTGGCGAAAGCCGATCGGGGCTTCTTCCTCGGCGCCGTCGCCGCCATGACCTCGGTCGTGGTCGCCTCCAACATCCTGGTCCAATATCCGTTCGAGCCGTTCGGCCTGGCGGATTGGCTGACCTGGGGTGCCTTCAGCTACCCGCTCTCCTTCTTCGTCACCGACCTGACCAACCGCCAGGTCGGGCCGCAGGCGGCGCGCCGCGTCGTCTATGCCGGCTTCCTGGTCGCCGTGGTGCTCTCGGCCCTGCTGTCCGAGCCGCGCATCGCCGCCGCCTCGGGCCTCGCCTTCCTGGTCGGCCAGCTCCTCGACGTCACGGTGTTCAACCGCCTGCGCCGCCAGAGTTGGTGGCGTGCGCCCTTCGTCGCCTCGGCGCTGGGTTCCCTGGTCGATACCGCGGTGTTCTTCACCGCCGCCTTCGCGGGTTCCGGCCTGCCCTGGACCGGCTGGGCCGCCGGCGACCTCGCGGTCAAGATGACTTTCGCGCTCGGCCTGCTCGCTCCCTTCCGCTTGTTCATGGCCTGGTATCGCCGTCCGGCGATGGCCTGAGCCTCACTCGGCCGGTAGCTCGAATTCCAGCAACAGGGTCCGCTGAAGGACGCTGAAATTATCGTCCGAGACGACGATGGCGCGGGTCTTTCCCTGGGTGTCGCGCCAGACGCCGAGACATTCGAAATTGTCGACCGTCATCTCGTTGGTGATCTGGCCCAATTCGCGGTCGGCGATCGGGGCATCGCCCGCGACGGCGGCGGCGCTCACGACCGAGAGCCGGGCGCCGGCACCGGCGACCGCACTGAACCGCCGTTGCAGCAGTAGATAGTCGCCGTTCGGCAGCACCTTGATGTCGGTCGGCTTGAATTCGTCGGTCAGGTCCAGCTTCAGGGTGCGGATCGGGGCGCCGCCCGGCCGGGCGAAGACCCAGCCGATGTCGTGGCCCAGGCCGTCCGGCAGATATTCGTCGAAGGCGAGCAGGGCGCCGTCCGGCATCACCGTCATCGCTTCGAGGCCCTGGTTGGGATCGGCCGCGGCGACGCCTGGCGGGGCGTCGATACGGCTCGGCCGGTTCAAGAGGGGCGGGCGGCCGTCGGCCGAGACGGGATAATGCAGTACCCGGTGCCGGTGCTCGAAGCCGATCGCGAGACTGCCGTCCGGATACTCGGCCAGGGACTCGGCGTCGGCCATTTCCTTGTCGCTGCCGAGGGGCCGGCCATCCTCGCCGACGAGGGGGGCGAGCGTCGCGCCGCCGAGCCCGGTCACCTTGCCGTCGCGCCGTTCGAGGGTCGCGGTCAGCCAGGAACCGACATCGGAAATGAGGACGACCCGATTGCCGTCCGGGCTCACCACCATGCCGGACCAGCCGCCGAAATCCCGGTCGGCCGAAGACAGCAGAAGGCCGCCCCGATAGGCCAGGAGGCCCGCATGGTCGAGCGTCGGATCGGTGAAGCCGAGGGGCACTGGGACCGCCTCGACCGTCAGGGCGTGGGACGCCGTCTGGGCCGCGGCGGACGAGGCCAGCGCCGCCGCGCCGAGCAGAAGCAGCAGGGCGAGGCGCATGGTCAGCGCCGCCGCCGTCCCGCCTGGGCACCGGCCGCCGCCCGTGTCGGCGCCTGTTCGTCGAACAAGGAGGCGAGCTGTTCCATCATGGCGCCGCCGAGCTGTTCGGCTTCGACAATGGTGACGGCGCGGCGGTAGTAGCGCGTGACGTCATGGCCGATGCCGATGGCGATCAGCTCGACCGGCGAGCGCGTCTCGATCCAGTCGATCACCTGGCGGAGATGTTTCTCGAGATAGGAGCCGGAATTGACCGACAGGGTCGAATCATCGACCGGCGCACCGTCCGAGATGACCATCAGGATGCGGCGCTGTTCCTCGCGGGCGATCAGGCGGTTGTGGGCCCAGAGCAGGGCTTCGCCGTCGATATTCTCCTTGAGCAGGCCTTCGCGCATCATCAGGCCCAGGTTCTTGCGCGCACGCCGCCAGGGCGCATCGGCATTCTTGTAGACGATGTGGCGGAGGTCGTTCAGGCGGCCCGGCTGCGCCGGCTTGCCTTCCTTCAGCCAGCGTTCGCGCGATTGCCCGCCCTTCCAGGCGCGGGTGGTGAAGCCCAGGATCTCGACCTTGACCGAGCAGCGTTCCAGCGTGCGGGCCAGGATGTCGGCGCAGGTCGCGGCGACGGTGATCGGCCGGCCGCGCATCGAGCCCGAATTGTCGATCAGCAGGGTGACGACCGTGTCGCGGAAGGTGGTGTCCTGTTCCCGCTTGAAGGAGAGCGGATGCATGGGATCGGTCACCACGCGGGAGAGCCGGGCGGCGTCCAGCATCCCTTCCTCGAGGTCGAATTCCCAGGTCCGGTTCTGCTTGGCCATCAGGCGGCGCTGCAGCCGGTTGGCGAGCTTGGAGACGACGCCCTGAAGGGCCTGGAGCTGCTGGTCGAGATAGGCGCGCAGCCGCGTCATCTCGTCGGCGTCGCACAGTTCCTCGGCTTCGATGGTCTCGTCGAATTCGGTCGTGAAGGCGCGGTAGGGCGGCTCGCCCGGCTCGTCGGTGACCGGGCCGTTGGGCCGCCAGGGCCGCGTCGCCTCGGTCGAATCCTCGCCCTCTGCACTGTCGAGGTCGTTTTCGCTGTCGACCTGGACGGCGGTCTCGGTCGAATCATCGGCGCTCGGCTCGTCGGATTCGACCATTTCGGTGGTGGCACCCTCGGGGGCGGCGCCTTCGCCCTCCTGGTTGTCGCCTTCGCCTTCGTCCTGCTGGTCCTCGTCGGCGTCGTCGTTGTTTTCCTTGTCGTCCTGGTCGGCGCCCATGTCGTCGGACAGGCCGAGATCGGCGATCAGCCGGCGCGACAGGCGCGAGAAGGCGGCCTGGTCGCCGGCCACATCGGCCAGGCGATCGAGCTCTTTGCCACCTTTCTCGTTCACCCAGTCGCGCCAGAGGTCGACCATCTTGGTGGCGGCCTCGGGCGGCGGGGCGCCGGTCAGACGCTCGCGCACCATGAAGGCGACGGCTTCCGACAGGGGGGCGTCGGCCCGTTCGGTCACCCGCGCATAGCCCCGGGCCTTGGCGCGCTCGTCCAACATGGCGCCCAGGTTGGCGGCGACGCCTTCCATGTCGTTGGCGCCGAGGGATTCGCAGCGCGCCTGCTCGACCGCGTCGAACACGGCGCGGGCGCTCGTCCCGTCCGGCATGAAATGGCCGTGCAGCTTGTCCGAATGGTACTTCAGGCGCAGCGCCGCCGAATCCGCGTGACCGCGCACCTGGGCGATTTCGCCCGTGGTCATTTCCCGCGTCGGCTGGGGCAGGCGTACCGCGGCACCGCCGCCGGAGGGGGCGGTGTTGCTGCCGGTAAAGCCGGTGCCCGGGCTGGCCGGGCGGTTGGCGACACCTTCCGAGCCGAAGGCGACGGTCAGATCACTCTTCTCCGCCATCGCGCGCACGGTGGCGGCCACCGCGCGCTTGAATGGTTCGACGGGGCTCTCGGGCCGGGCCATGGCGCGTTACGAGATCCGGATATTGGCTGCCGACTCGGGCAATTCCTTGCCGAAACAGCGCTGGTAGTATTCGGCTACCGTCGCCCGCTCGACCTCGTCGCATTTGTTGAGGAAGGTGACACGGAAGGCGAAGGCGACGTCGCCGAAGATCCGGGCGTTCTCGGCCCAGGTGATCACGGTGCGGGGCGACATCACGGTGGAGATGTCGCCGGCGATGAAGCCCGCGCGGGACAGATCGGCGACGCTGACCATGGCGCTGACGATCTTGCGCCCTTCCGGCGTGTTGAAATGCTGTGCCTTGGCCAGGACGATCGCCACTTCCTGCTCCTTCGGCAGGTAGTTCAGGGTAACCACGATGTTCCAGCGGTCCATCTGGCCCTGGTTGATCTGCTGGGTGCCGTGATAGAGGCCGGTGGTATCGCCGAGGCCGACCGTATTGGCCGTGGCGAACAGGCGGAAGGCCGGATGCGGGCGGATCACCCGGTTCTGGTCGAGCAGGGTCAGCTTGCCCTCGACTTCGAGCACGCGCTGGATCACGAACATCACGTCCGGGCGGCCGGCATCATATTCGTCGAACACCAGCGCGGTCGGGTTCTGCAACGCCCAAGGCAGGATGCCTTCGCGGAATTCGGTCACCTGGCGGCCGTCCTTCAGGACGATGGCGTCCTTGCCGACGAGGTCTATGCGGCTGATGTGGCTGTCCAGGTTGATGCGGATGCAGGGCCAGTTCAGCCGCGCCGCGACCTGCTCGATATGGGTCGACTTGCCGGTGCCGTGATAGCCCTGGATCATGACGCGGCGGTTGTAGGCGAAGCCCGCCAGGATGGCCAAGGTGGTTTCGCGGTCGAAACGATAGGTCTCGTCCAGGTCGGGGACATATTCGTTGGGAGCGGAAAAGCCCGGCACCTCGAGGTCGCTGTCGATCCCGAACATCTGTCGCACCGAAACCTTGATGTCGGGCTTGCCGTCAGGGGTCACGGTGGTGGCGGGTGCTGTCATGATCGGTCAATCCTAACGAGGCGAGAATACTGAGCGGTTTACCTGGACAATTCGTCACGCATGAAACCCTTGTCGCGCAAGTGCCGATAAGCATCGATCACCTGGCGCAGCCGGGCTTCGGCGGATTTGTCGCCGCCGTTGCGATCGGGATGGTAGCGCTTGACGAGCGCCTTGTAGCGCGATTTCACATCCGCCCCCGAAACCCCGGATTCGAGTTCGAGCACGGCCAGCGCCTGCCGGTCTTCGGGGGACAGGCGGCGCATTTCCGGCGCCGCGCCGCGGACGGGCTTGCCGTCGACGCGAAGCCCGGCTTCGCCGAGAAGGTCGAAGGGATCGTGCGGAACGTGCTGATGCTCCGACGATGTCCGGCCGCTGGACCTTTCGCCGAGCTTCCAGGTCGGTCGGTGCCAGGTCGCGTTCTGGGCCTGATACCGTTCGATTTCGTCGGCGCCCATGCCTTCGAACCAGTTCCAGGACTTGTTGTATTCCCGCACGTGGTCCAGGCAGAACCACAATGGCTGATCCGCGGGGTTGCGCGACCGGGGGGCGCGGTATTCGCCGCACAAGCTGCACCCTTCGCTCGCGCAGGGGCGCGGCGGCGGGGATTCGCGGTGGCCTTGGGCCCGGCGCGGATAAGCACTTTCCTTCCGAGACATCTGTGGATTATGGGTGGCAAGAACCGGTGAAACAAGGTCGCCGGATGGGAAACCGCGTGCCGCCGCGTCAACAAGGGATTTCGCCATGCGCATGGCCGATCGAATTCGCCGGACCCTCGAATCCGCCCTCGCCCCCGCCACCGTGGCGGTGATCGACGACTCCGGCCGTCACGCCGGCCACGCCGGAAATGCCGGCGGCGGGGAAACGCACTTCCAGGTCCGCGTGGTCAGTCCCGCCTTTGCCGGGCAGGGCCGGGTCGCCCGCCATCGCCGGGTCAACGACCTCCTGGCTGGCGAATTCGGCCGCGGCCTCCACGCCCTCCAGCTCACCCTGCTGACTCCGGACGAGGATGCCGCGGGGAAGTAACACGCATTAAGCGTGCTATGCGGTAACACAACTTTTTGATCACATACTATAAGGATATGTGGTTATATTGTGCGCGTCTGGGTGGTCGGGTGAGGACCGGTATGCGGATGCGGAACGTCAAAATCAAGGGGCACAGGACCAGCGTGCGTCTGGAACCGACGCTGTGGGATGCGATCGAGGACATCTGCTTGCGGGAGGGCGTGGGCCTGGACGATCTCTGCACCCGGGTCGCCACGGAACGGCCGGGCAACAATTTCACCTCCAATTTGCGCTGCTGGGTGGTCGACTATTTCCGCGGCAATCCCGCGGCAGCCTGAGGGGTCAGGCCGCGCGCAGCACCTGCTCGACCGCCTCGATGGCGACGTCCTGGGTGATGAAGGCCTCGCCGATGCGCCGCGCCAGGATGAAGGTCAGCTTGCCGTCCTTCACTTTCTTGTCCTGCGCCATGTGATGGATCAGGGCCTGGGGCGCCAGTTCGGCAGCCAGTGCCGTGGCGCCTTCGATGTCGCCCGGGGCGGTCGGCAGACCCACGGCGGCCATGTGGCGGCGGGCGCGCACGGCGTCCTGGCCCGGGCAGAGGCCGAGCTGGACCGAGAGATCGAAGGCCAGCCTCATGCCGATGGCGACCCCTTCGCCATGCAGCAGGCGGGGGCCGAAGCCGGTCGCCGCTTCCAGGGCGTGGCCGAAGGTGTGGCCGAGGTTGAGCAGGGCGCGGTCGCCCGTCTCGCGTTCGTCGCGGGCGACGATGGCGGCCTTGGCGGCAACCGAGCGGCGCACCGCCTCGATCCGGGCGGCGCGGTCGCCGGCTACCAGGGCAGGACCGTGGACCTCCAGCCAGTCGAAGAAATCGGCGTCGCCGAGCAGGCCGTATTTCACCACCTCGGCATAGCCGGCCAGGAGTTCGCGCCGGGGCAGGGTTTCCAGCAGGGCGATGTCGGCCAGCACCAGGCGCGGCTGGTGGAAGGCGCCGACCAGATTCTTGCCGTGGGGCGTGTTGATCCCGGTCTTGCCGCCGACCGAGGAATCGACCTGGGAGAGCAGGGTGGTCGGCACCTGCACGAAGTCGACGCCGCGCTTGGCGATGGCGGCGGCGAAGCCGGCCAGGTCGCCGATCACGCCGCCGCCCAGCGCCACCACGGCGTCACGCCGTTCGATCCGGGCGTCGAGCAGGCGGTCCATCACCCGTTCTAGTACGGGGAAGCTCTTCGAGCCTTCGCCGGGGGCGACGACGATCGCCTGATGTTTCACACCCGCGGCGTCGAGGCTGGCCTCGGCGCGGGCGAGATGCAGGCGGGCGACGGTCTCGTCGGTGACGATCAGGGCCCGCCCGCGCGGGAAGAGATCGCGCACCCCGGCACCCAGGCGGTCGATCGCGCCGGCGCCGATGTGGATGTCGTAGGACCGCTCGCCCAGCGAGACGGGGACGGTGACCTCGGAGGTCGGGGCGGTCATAGGGCGATTCCTTGCAGGCGCGCGACCTGGGCCAGGACGTCGTCCACCACCTGGTCGTGCGGGCCGTCCAGACTGTCGACCACGAGGTCGGCCTCGGCATAGACGGGATAGCGTTCGGTGATCAGCCGCTCCAGGATCTCGCGCGGGTCGCCGCGCTTCAGGAGCGGCCGGTTGTTCCGCTTTTTGACCCGCTTCAAGAGCACGTCGAGATCGGCGCGGAGCCAGATCGAGACACCGAATTCCTTGATCCGGGCGCGGGTTTCGGGGTCCATGAAGGCGCCGCCGCCGGTCGCCAGGACGTGGGGCGTGGCATCGGTCAGCAGGCGGGCGATGACGCGCCGCTCGCCGTCGCGGAAGGCGGCCTCGCCGTGGCGTTCGAAGATTTCCTCGATGGTGCAGCCGGCGGCATCTTCGATCTCGGCGTCGGCGTCGCGAAAGGGCACGTGCAGGCGCTGGGCCAGGCGCTTGCCGATCGAAGACTTGCCGGCGCCCATCAGGCCGACGAGCACGAGCGTCCGGGTCAGCGCGAAGGGCGGCGGGCTGGTGACGGCAGGGTCGCCGGCCCCGTCGTAAGTGAGGATGTCGTCTTGCACCGCCGGAATGTGCCCGCTGGCGGGCGATCTTTCAAGGTCGTGCAGGGCAGGGCGCCATGCCGCGGCCACCCTTGTCCTGGCAGGGGGGTGCCCCTAAAGTGACGGAAATCGCCGTGCGGGAATCGCCGGCCGGGACGCATCGTCCCGTTTCCGCCACCCGCCTGTGCCTTCTTTCCGCCTTGGACGCCGTTCACCATCCGATCATGTCGAAAGTTCTCATCATCCTGGCCGGGGTCGTCCTCACCGCCGTCGTCGGCGGTGCCATCTATCTGGCGACCTTCGACCCGCCCGTGACCCGCGAGCGGGTGGAGCAGGTCCTGCCCAATGACCGCTTCCCGGAATAGGCGAGGCGGTCTCTCTCTTGTTGCCGCGGCCGCCCTGCTGGCGGCCGGCTTGCCGATCCTCGGCGCCTGCGGCGGCGGGCGGCGGGCGCCGCCGACCGCCGATACGGGTGCGCCGCCGGCGAGCGGCCCGCTCTCGCTGATGACGGCGCCCCTGACCGAGCCGGGGCCACCGCTCCAGGCGCCCGGCCCGGCGCCGGACACCACCGATCCGCGCGGTGCGGCCCTGCCGGCGCCGGTCGCCGAAGCCCCCCTGTCGACGGCTGTCGCCCTCTCGCCCGCCGGGACCGAGGCCCTGCAGGATCTGGTCGGCGGGGCTGTCTGGGCGGGTTCCGACGCGGCCGCGGCGGGATTTCTGCTCGATCGCCTGCCGGTGCCGGCACGGAGTGCCGCCGCCCGCGCCCTCACGCGCCGCCTGATCGCCGCCGACCCGCCTTGGCCCGAGCTCCTGCCCCGTCTCGTCGCCCTGCGTGCCGCGACCGGCGATGGCGCAGACCTGGCTCGGCTGGCGGGCGACCCCGCCGCCATGGGCGCCCTGCCGCACGAGGCGATCGCCGCCGTGGTGCAGGCCCTGGCAGCCTCGCCCGACCGCCGGCAGCTCTGCGGCGCGGGGCTCGACCGTCTGGCCGATCCGGCCGGCTCGGACTCCGAGGTCCTGCGCGCCGTCGCCCTGTGCCGGGTCGCTGCGGGTGACGGTGCGGGGGCCCAGCTCATGCTCGATATGGCGCGCGACCGCCAGCCCCTCGATCCCGGCTTCGAGCATCTCTTCGCCACCATGTCGGGCGGCGAGCGGGCGACGCCGGATGCCGTGAAGCCGGCGGACGCCCTGAGTCTCTGGGCCGGAGAGGCGCTCGCCCTGGCGCCGGCCGGCGGACTCGATGTCGTTAGGGTGCCCGTGCTGAATCTGGGCCTCCTGGCGCGTGGGCCGGGGTCGCTCGACTCCAGGATCGCGGCCGCCGAACGAGGCGTCGCCGTCGGTGTGGTGGCGCCTTCCGTGCTCGCCACACTCTATGAGACAGGGCCGGCACCGGCCGGTGCCGTCACCGCGCTGCCGCCCGGCCTGCGTCGTCAGGCCCTGCACCGCGTGGTGGTCGAAGCCTCGGGGCCCGCTGTGCGCGCCCAGGCGGTCGCCGCCGTGGTCGAGGCCGGGGCGAAGGATGGTCTCGCCGCCGCCATGGCCGCGGTCGAGGGACGGGCGATCGCCGATGTCGCAGCGCAGTCGCTGCCGCCCCCGATCGGTGCCGGTCTGGTGCGTGCCGCCCTCTGGGCCGGCGACATCGCCTCGGCCAAGGCACAGCTCGACCGCCTGGGCCAGGTCGCGGGCGACGGCAGCGCCGCCGCGGTCGATCTCCTGTGGCCCTACCGCGCCCTGCTGGCGCCGGCTGCACCGCTGCCCGGCGGCTTCGACGATTTCACCGATGCGCTGCCGCGGGGGAGCGACGGGACGGCCCGCCTGCGCCTGACGGCCCTGCTGCTCGACGCCCTGGGGGCAGTCCTGCCCGACCTGCTGACGGCGGCGCGCGGTGACGGGGTGGCGGTGTCGATCTCCGGCCCGGTCGAGGCGCTGATCGCCGCCGGCCGCCGGGGCGAGGCCCTGGCCTCCGTCCTGGCGCTGCTGGGCGACCGGCCGCTGGCTGCCGTGGCGCCGGACGAGCTCGCCTATGCCGTCTCGGTGCTGCGCCGGATCGGCCTCGGCGACGATGCCCGGGCGCTGGCGGTCGAGGCGGCACTGGCCGCCGGCCTCTGAACGGGGCGGCCGTGAGCGAGGCGCCCGTCCGCCGCCGCGGCCGGCCCAAAGTGGTGCCGGCCTTCGCGCCGCGCGGCCGGACCGCAGCGCTGATCGACGGCTTCCTCGAAATGATGGCGGCGGAGCGCGGCGCTGCGGCCAATACGCTGGCCGCCTATAGGCGCGACCTGACCGATTATGCCTTCTTCCTGGAACGCCAGGGCAGGAGCCTCGACGCTGCCGCGGCGGAGGATGTCGAAGCCTATTTCGCCAGCGTCGAGGGGCGTGGCCTGAAACCCTCGACAGCGGCGCGTCGCCTTTCGGCGCTTCGCCAGTTCCACCGTTTCGCCCTCTCGGACGGCATCCGGACGGATGATCCGACCAGCCGGATCGAGGCGCCGCGCCAGGGCCGCCGGCTGCCCAAATATCTTTCCGAGGAAGAGGTAGAGCGCCTGCTCGGCCTCGCTGCCGACGGCCTCGGCAAGGCGGCGGGCAAATCGGGGGAGAAGCGGCGGATGCGCTTCCTGGCGCTCCTCGAAATCCTCTATGCGACCGGGCTTCGCGTTTCCGAACTGGTCGGCCTGCCGCTCGCGGCCCTGGCCCAGGATCCGCGCTTCGTCCTGGTTCGCGGCAAGGGGGGGCGGGAACGCCTGGTGCCCCTGTCGGATCCCGCGCGCTCGGCCATCGCGCGCTGGCTGAAGCTCCGCCCCGTGGGCCTGCTGCCCAAGCAGGCGAAATTCCTCTTTCCCGCCGGTACCGCGACCGGGCACATGACGCGCCAGCATTTCGCTCAAGGCCTGAAGGCGTTGGCGGCGGAGGCCGGGCTCGACCCCGCCCGGGTTTCGCCCCATGTGCTGCGCCACGCCTTCGCCAGCCATCTGTTGGCGCATGGGGCGGATCTTCGTGTCGTGCAGACGCTGCTCGGCCATGCCGACATCTCCACGACCGAGATTTACACCCATATCCTCGACGAGAAGCTGCGCACCCTCGTCAACCGGCACCATCCGATGGCAAAATTGCCGCGGCGCACAAGTTGACAAGCGATACCACCCTTTCTACCGTCCCCGCCACTTGATCCGGAGACAGTCCTGATGAGCTTCAAAGTCGTCGAGCAGGCCCCCGCCCGTCTGAATCGCTGCGAACTGGCCGTGCCCGGTTCGAGCCCGCATATGTTCGAGAAGGCGGCCAAGTCGGCGGCCGACGTGATCTTCCTCGACCTCGAGGACGCGGTCGCGCCGGACGACAAGCCGAAGGCGCGCGAGAACATCATCCAGGCGCTGCACGATGTCGATTGGGGCGACAAGACCATCTCGGTCCGCATCAACGGCCTCGACACCCACTATGCCTATAAGGACATCGTGGAAGTGGTCGAGCGCGGCGGCGAGCGCCTCGACCTGATCATGATCCCGAAGGTCGGCACCGCGTCGGACGTCTATGCCGTCGACATGATGCTGACCCAGATCGAGGCGGCGATCGGCCGCAAGAAGAAGATCGGCCTCGAGCACATCATCGAGACCGCCCTCGGCATGCAGAACATCCACGAGATCGCCGCCGCCTCGAAGCGGAACGAGTCGCTGCATTTCGGCGTCGCCGACTATGCCGCCTCGACCCGCGCCCAGACGACCCAGATCGGCGGCCCGAACCCGTCCTATGCCGTGCTGACCGATCCGGACGAAGCGGGCGAGCGCGTCCGCCACTGGGGCGACATGTGGCATTATGCGGTTGCCCGCATGGTGGTCGCGGCCCGCGCCAACGGCCTTCGCCCGATCGACGGTCCTTTCGGCGACTTCTCGGATTCGGACGGCTATCGTGCCCAGGCGGCCCGCTCTGCCGTGCTCGGCTGTGAAGGCAAATGGGCGATCCACCCGAAGCAGATCCCGGTCGCCAACGAAGTCTTCACCCCGTCGGAGAAGGAAGTGACCAAGGCCCGCCGCATCCTGGAAGCCATGACCCAGGCCAAGGCCGAGGGCAAGGGCGCCGTCTCGCTCGACGGCAAGCTGATCGATCTCGCCTCGATCCGTCAGGCCGAGGCCCTGGTCCAGCAGGCCGATCGCATCGCCAACAAGTGATTGCCAAAGGTGGGGTTCCGGAGTAACCCCACCCCCGCAAGGCCGTCCCGGCGAGAAGAGGGTTGAATCATGGTGATGTTCCTCGACTTCGAGAAGCCCATCGCGGAGCTCGAAGCCAAGATCAAGGAACTGCAAGCCATGCCGGCAACACCGGGCATTTCGATCGCCGAGGATGTCGCCCGGCTCGAAGTGAAGGCGGATCTCCTGCTGCGCCAGACCTATGGCAAGCTGACCGCTTGGCAGAAGACGCAGGTCGCCCGCCACCAGGGGCGGCCGCGCTTCAACGACTATGTGAAGATGCTGATCGAGGATTTCGTGCCGCTGGCGGGCGATCGCGCCTTCGGCGACGACAAGGCGATCCTCGGCGGCATGGGCCGTTTCCGCGGCCGGCCGGTGATGGTGATCGGACACGAGAAGGGCGCCGACACCGAAGGTCGCATCCGCCACAATTTCGGTATGGCCAAGCCGGAGGGCTATCGCAAGGCGATCCGCCTGATGGAACTGGCCGATCGTTTCGGCATGGCGGTGATCACCCTGATCGACACCCCGGGCGCCTTCCCGGGCATCGAGGCGGAGGCGCGCGGCCAGTCGGAAGCGATCGCGCGCTCGACCGAGATGTGCCTGAAGCTGAAGGTGCCCCTGGTCGCCGTGATCGTGGGCGAGGGCGGCTCGGGCGGGGCGGTGGCGCTGGCCACCGCGAACCGCGTGCTGATGCTCGAACACGCGGTCTATTCCGTGATCTCGCCCGAAGGCTGCGCCTCGATTCTCTGGCGCTCGGCCGAACGGGCGCAGGATGCCGCCGCCGCCCTGAAGCTGACCGCGCAGGACCTGATGAAGCTCGGCGTCATCGATGCCGTGGTTTCGGAGCCCTTGGGCGGTGCCCAGCGCGATCCCAAGGCGACCATCGCCTCGGTCGGTCATGCCATCTCGACGGCCCTGGCCGAATTCAAGGGCAAGGACGGCGAGGCGATCCGGCGCGAGCGGCGCGAGAAATTCCTCGCCCTCGGCAGGACCCCGGTCTTCGCCTGAACTCGCTCAGTGCCTGAACAGGCGCCGGAGCAGGTGCCAGGGGCTGAAGCGCGAGTCGCTCCAGCCGTCGCTGCAGGTCTTCAGAAAGAAGGCCAGTTGCGCGGCATCGCTCGCCCGGTCCGTGGGCATGAAGTAGACCCGCGGCACCCCGTTCCGCGACACCATCGAGCAGGCGAGGCCGATCTGGCCGTCGTCCAGCCCCGGATAGAAATAGACCGCGCCCAGCCGACGCATGTTCTGGAAATCCTGGGCCAGCGCCGGGGTCGACTGCATCACCTCGGCGACCTTGCCGGCGACGGCGCGCACCCCGGCCGTGGTCAGCCTGCCGCCGGACTTCAGGGCGCCGGGCACGACAGCCGACAAGTCACCGCCCGGCGAAGCACTGCCGCCCGCCGGCGACTTTCGCACAGCCGCGGCCGCCGCGGTCCGGATCGTCTGCACCGCCGCGGCATCGAGACCCGGAAGGGCCGACTCTTCGGCGGCGACACAGGCGGCCTCGAACGTCGCATAGAGCAGCGGCAGCATCCGGATCCTTTCCCGTTCGCCCAGGCGACGATGATAGGCGACGCCGAGTCGGAGTAAAGTGAGGGGCGTCACCGCTGCCATGCAGAAGCCCCCATTTGACGGCGCCCTTCGCATCTGCGATAAGTGGCGTACCGGAAGTTCCGGCATCAGGCGCTCCAGCCGCGTTGGGATGGTTTCGACCGTCCGCCTGTCGAGTGCATCGATCCCTCAACCCTTGGCGACCCAGATACGCGGGGCCGCTGGATAGGAACCGTTGGACGGGTCCGCGCGGGATGCGCGGCCACGGCGGCTATCGAGAAAGTTCCCTAGTGACTCAATTCAAGGACCTCGGCCTCGCCGAGCCCATCCTCCGCGCCCTCGCCGACGAAGGCTACGAGGTGCCGACGCCGATTCAGGCGCGCGCCATTCCTTCGCTGATGGAAGGCCGGGACATTCTGGGCATCGCCCAGACCGGCACCGGCAAGACCGCCGCCTTCGCCCTGCCCATCATCCACCGCCTGATCACCAACCGCCAGCGCGCGCCCCAGCGCGGCGTGCGCACCCTGGTGATGGCGCCGACCCGCGAGCTCGCGGCCCAGATCGGCGAGAGCTTCTCCGCCTATGGCCGCCATGCCGGCATCTCGGTCGCCGTCGTGGTCGGCGGCGTCGGCCACGGGGGCCAGATCCGCGCCCTGGCGCGCGGCGTCGACGTCCTGGTGGCGACCCCCGGCCGCCTGCTCGACCATGTCGAGAGCGGCAACTGCCGGCTCGATCACTGCGAAGTGGTGGTGCTGGACGAGGCCGACCACATGCTCGACCTCGGCTTCGTGGTGCCGATCCGCAAGATCCTGTCGAAGCTGTCGCATCGCCGTCAGAGCCTGTTCTTCTCGGCGACCATGCCGCGCGAAATCGCCGGCCTCGCGGCCGAGATGCTGCGCGATCCCGTGAAGGTCGAGGTGACGCCGGTCGCCACCACGGCGGAGCGGGTGAGCCAGCAGGTCTATCTGATCGAGGCGAACGGCAAGCGCGGCCTTCTGGTCGAATTGCTGCGTCCGGCCGATGTGACCCGGCCGCTCGTCTTCACCAGGACGAAGCGCGGCGCCGACCGCGTGGCCGAACATCTGGAAGCCCATGGCATCGCGGCCGCCGCGATCCACGGCAACAAGAGCCAGGGCCAGCGCGAACGTGCGCTCGACGGCTTCAAGTCGGGCAAGGTCCGCGTCCTGGTGGCGACCGACATCGCCGCCCGCGGCATCGACGTCGACGGCATTTCCCATGTCTTCAATTTCGAACTGCCGAACGTGCCGGAACAATATGTCCACCGCATCGGCCGGACGGCGCGGGCAGGCAATGCCGGCGTCGCGATCTCCTTCTGCGACCGGGACGAGGCACCCTTTCTCCGCGACATCGAGAAGACGACGCGCCAGAGCCTGCCGGTGATCGACCGCCGGGCCGATCCCAGGGCCCCGGCCGAAGCACCCAAGCCGCGCCCGCCGCAGCAGCAGCGCCGGCCCCAGAACGGTGGTCAGGGACGGCCCCAGAACGCCGGTCCCGGCCGGCCCCAGAACAGTGGCAGTCGCCGTCCGGGTGGCCAGCAGCCGGCGCGCAAGCCCGGCAATGCACCGGCGCGGAATCGCGCCCAGGGCTGATCGAATGACGCCCGGCGCCCCTTTCTCGGGGCGCCGGGCATGGCATGATGGCGGCCTCGTCGGGGGGGCGTCGCCATGATCCAGCTGCATCAGTTTCCCAAGGCCTGGGGCATCAATCCGAGCCCGTTCTGCCTCAAGGTCGAAGTCTTCTTCGCGCTCGCCGGCATCGAGTGGCGCGAGGTGAACACGCCGCCCTTCCTGGCGCCCAAGGGCAAGCTGCCCTTCATCACCGACGGTGGGACCCGGATCGCCGACAGCGGCGCCATCATCGAGCATTTCAAGGCCAAGGGCATCGACCTCGACGCCGGGCTCGACGAGGGGCAGCGGGCGCTGGCCCACCTGATCCGCCGCACGGTCGAGGAGAGCCTCTATTTCGTCCTTCTCTATGCCCGCTGGATCGATCCCGCGGGCTGGAAACTGTCGAAACCGGCCTTCTTCGGGGCGATGCCGCCCGGCATGCGCGACCTGCTGCCGCCGATCGCCCGGCGTGGCGTGCGGAAGGGCCTGCACGGCCAGGGCTACGGCCGCCACAGCCCGGCCGAGATCTATGCCCTCGGCATCGCCGATCTCGAAGCGATCGCCGCCCTGATCACGCCTGACGGTTTCGCCGTGGCCGAGCGGCCGGCCAGCGTCGACGCCACGCTCTACGCCTTCCTGGTCAGCATCATGGATGCGCCGCTCGACATGGTCCTGAAGCGCCGCGCCCTGGAACTGCCCCGTCTGACCGCCTACAAGGCACGCATGGCGGCGCGCCTCGCTCAGGCCCAGTCTTCGAGCTGAGGTGGCGGGCCGGCGTCAGACGACGCCGGCTTCCTTCAGGCGGGCGATGATCGCGTCGGCCGCCTGTTCGGTCGTCATATTCGCCGCGTCCAGGTGAATTTCGGCATGTTCCGGGGCCTCGTAGGGGCTGTCGATGCCGGTGAAATTCTTGATCTGACCCTGGCGCGCCTTCTTGTAGAGGCCCTTGACGTCGCGGGCTTCGGCGACGCTGAGCGGGGTGTCGACGAAGACCTCGAAGAACTCGCCCTGTTTCACCAGTTCGCGCGCCATCCGGCGTTCCGAGCGGAACGGCGAGATGAAGGAGACCATGACGATCAGGCCGGCGTCGACCATCAGCCTTGCCACTTCGGCGACGCGGCGGATGTTCTCCACACGGTCGGCATCGGTGAAGCCGAGGTCCTTGTTCAGGCCATGGCGGACGTTGTCGCCGTCGAGCAGATAGGTGTGGCGCCCGGCGGCGAAGAGCTTCTTTTCGACCAGGTTGGCGATCGTCGACTTGCCGGCGCCGGAAAGGCCGGTGAACCACAGGATGGCCGGCTTCTGGCCCTTCAGCTCGGCACGCTGGTCCTTGGCGACGTCGACCGCCTGCCAATGCACGTTCTCGGAACGGCGGAGCGCGAAATGCAGCAGGCCGGCGCCGATCGTCGTATTGCTGATGCGGTCGATCAGGATGAAACCGCCGGTGTCGTGGTTCTCCTTATAGGCGTCGAAGGCGATCGGCTGGTCGGTCGCGACGTTCACGACGCCGATCTCGTTCAGCTCCAGCTTCTTGGCCGCCAGATGTTCCAGCGTGTTGACGTTCACCTTGTATTTGGGCTCGGTGATCGAGGCGGCGACCGTGCGCGTGCCGATCTTCATCAGATAGGGCCGGCCCGGCAGCAGGGGCTGGTCGCTCATCCAGATCACCGTCGCCTCGAACTGGTCGGCGACATGGGCCGGGCTGTCGGTCCTGGAGATCACGTCGCCGCGCGAGATGTCGATCTCGTCGGCCAGCGTCAGGGTGACCGACTGGCCGGCCCCGGCGCAGGGCAGGTCGCCGTCATAGGTGACGATCCGGGTCACCGTGCTGGTCTTGCCCGAGGGCTGCACCCGGATGGCGTCGCCCGGGCGGATCTCGCCCGACGCGATCAGGCCGGAGAAGCCGCGGAAATCGAGGTTCGGGCGGTTCACCCATTGCACGGCCAGGCGGAAGGGCGCGCTCTTGGCCGCGTCCTCGACCTCGACGGTCTCGAGATAGCCCATCAGCGAAGGCCCGTGGTACCAGGGCGTCTCGGCGCTTTCGGCCAGCATGTTCACGCCCTTGAGGGCAGAGAGGGGGATCGGCGTCACATCGGTCAGGCCGATCTTGGCGGCGAAGGCGGTGTAATCATCGACGATGCGATCGAAGGTCGCCTTGTCGTAACCGACCAGGTCCATCTTGTTGATGGCCAGGACGACCTTGCGGATGCCGATCAGCGAGACCAGGTAGGAATGCCGCCGGGTCTGGACCAGCACGCCCTTCCTGGCGTCGATCAGGATCACGGCGACGTCGGCCGTCGAGGCGCCGGTCACCATGTTCCGCGTATATTGCTCGTGGCCCGGGGTGTCGGCGACGATGAACTTCCGCTTGTCGGTCGAGAAGAAGCGATAGGCGACGTCGATGGTGATGCCCTGTTCGCGCTCGGCCGCCAGGCCGTCGACCAGGAGGGCGAAGTCGATGTCGCCGCCCTGGGTGCCGACTTTCTTCGAATCCGCCTCGAGGGCCGCCATCTGGTCCTCGAAGATCATCTTGGAATCATAGAGCAGGCGGCCGATCAGGGTCGACTTGCCGTCGTCGACCGAGCCGCAGGTGATGAAGCGCAGCAGCGACTTGGTCTCGTGGGCCTTCAGGTAGGCGTCGATGTCGGTCGCGATCAGGTCGGAGATGTGGGACATCAGAAGTAACCTTCCTGCTTCTTCTTTTCCATCGAGGCGGACTGGTCGTGGTCGATCACCCGGCCCTGGCGCTCGGAGGTTTTGGTCAGCAGCATTTCCTGGATGATGGAGGTCAGCGTATCGGCCTCGGATTCGATCGCCCCGGTGAGCGGGTAGCAGCCCAGCGTGCGGAAACGCACCTTCTTCATCGCGGGCGTTTCGCCCGGGGCGAGCGGCATCCGCTCGTCGTCGACCATGATCAGCGTGCCGTCGCGTTCGACGACCGGGCGCTCGGCCGCGAAATAGAGCGGCACGATCGGGATCTGCTCGAGGTGGATATATTGCCAGATGTCGAGCTCGGTCCAGTTCGACAGGGGGAAGACGCGGATCGTCTCGCCCTTGTTCTTCCGCGTGTTGTAGAGACGCCAGAGTTCCGGGCGCTGGTTCTTCGGATCCCAACGGTGCTGGGTCGAGCGGAAGGAGAAGATGCGTTCCTTGGCGCGGCTCTTCTCCTCGTCGCGGCGGGCCCCGCCGAAGGCGGCGTCGAAGCCGTATTTGTCGAGCGCCTGCTTCAACCCCTGCGTCTTCATGATGTCGGTATGCAGCGCCGAGCCGTGGACGAAGGGGCTGATCCCCATGTCGACGCCTTCCTGGTTGATATGGACCAGGAGATCCATGCCCAGCGTCTTCGCCATCTGGTCGCGGAAGGCGATCATCTCCCTGAACTTCCAGGTCGTGTCGACATGGAGGAGCGGGAAGGGCGGCTTCGACGGGTAGAAGGCCTTCTGCGCCAGATGCAGCATCACGGCGCTGTCCTTGCCGATCGAATAGAGCATGACCGGATTTTCCGTCTCGGCCACCACCTCGCGCATGATGTGGATGCTCTCGGCTTCGAGCCGCTGGAGATGGGTCAGGGTGTCTTGGGACACGATCGGCTTCTCGATTCTGGGTTATTCACGTCCGAAAATCGTATAAATTTCCGGTTTCCGAAATCGGATGGAGAAAAGACCCGGCGTCCGGCCAAGTCAAGCCTCGGCGATGGCCTTTCCTCTTTTTGGAAAATTATGATTTTCCAAATGGACCTGTCAACACTCCTTCGGCCCGATTGAAGGCCGAAAAGGGGAAGTGGTCAGGGGGCCGCGGGCGAGGTGGTGATTTCGGGCGGCAGGACCGGCACTTCGCGCAAGAGCGTGATGGTGATGCGGCGGTTGGCGGGGTCGAGCGGATTGTCCGGGTTCAGCGGCTCGGACGAGGCCTTGCCCGAGACCTGATAGATCCGGTTCGGCCGCACGCCGGCCTCGGTCAGCACGCGGCGGCTGGAGTTGGCGCGGTCGGCCGAGAGTTCCCAGTTGGTATAGCCGGTGGTGGTGCGATAGGGCGCCGCGTCGGTATGGCCGGCGATGGCGATCTGGTTCGGCAGGCGCGCGATGATGCCGGCGATCTTGGTCAGCAGGGTGACCATCTGGTCCGACATGCGCGACGAGCCCGATTGGAACATGGCCTCGTTCCGGCCGTCGACGAGCTGGATGCGCATGCCTTCGGGCGTCACGTCGACCAGCACCTGCGAGGCGACGGCCTGCAATTCGGGCGAAGACTGCAGCGCCTGGCGCAGTGCCTGGGCGGTTTCGGCGAAGCGCTTTTCCTCGGCCTTGCCCTGGGCCTCGACCCTGGCGCGGGCGTCGGCCTGGGCGGAGGGGGCGCCGGGCGGCGGCGTCTGCTGGCCCAGGGCGTCGACCGGGCGGGGATCGGCATTGCCGCCCTGGCCCGTGCCCGTGCCGGTGACGCCAGAACCCTGCTGGGTGTTGCTCTGGGCATTGGCGGTGCCGGGCAGGGGGGTCGCGATCGCCGAGCTGGCGCTGCCGCCGTTGGATTGCTGGCTCTGGCTGTCGTCGGGCGACTGGGCCGAGCCGCTGGTCGGCATGGTCGAGTCGCTTTCCTGCTGGTCCGAGGTCTGGCTGCCGGATTCGATCCGGCTCATGATCGCAGGGCTGCCGCTGTCGTTGCGGTTGCCGTCCTGCGAGATGTTCTGGCCGCCCATGACGCCGCCTGCGCCCGAGGTGGTCTCGCTGATCGAGATCGGGTCGAAATAGTCGGCGATGCCCTGTTTCTGCGCTTCCGAGGTCGCGTTCAGCAGCCACAGCAGCAGGAAGAAGGCCATCATGGCGGTCACGAAGTCGGCATAGGCGACTTTCCAGGCGCCGCCGTGGTGGCCGCCTTCGACCTTCTTGACCCGCTTGATGATGATCACGGGTTCGCCGTTCTTGCCGTTCGCCATCAGACCGGGGCCAGTTTCTGGTTCGCTTCCTCGACCTCGTAGAAGGTCGGGCGGACATGGCTCTGCAGCGCCTTGCGGGCGAATTCGACCGAAACCGCGGGCGGATAGCCCTGCAGATGGGCGAGCAGGCCGGACTTGATGCAGTGGAGATAGCGAAGCTCGGCGTCATGGGTGGTGCGCACGGCATTGGCGACCGGCGCGATGAAGCCATAGGACGTCCACACGCCCATGAAGGTGCCGACCAGCGCACCGCCGATCAGGTGGCCCAGCACTTCGGGTGGCTCGGTGATCGACCCCATGGTGTGAATGACACCCAGCACGGCGGCCACGATGCCGAGCGCCGGCATTCCATCGGCCATGTTCTGCAACGCGTGCGAGACTTCGTGGACCTCTTGGGTATGGGTCTCCAGCTCGACGTCGATCAGGGCTTCCATCTCGTGCGAATTCTCGGTGCCGAGCGTCATCAGGCGCAGGTAGTCGCACAGGAAGATGACGGCGTGATGGTCCTTGACGAAGACCGGGAACTGGTTGAACAGGGCGCTGTCGTGCGGGTTCTCGACATGCTGTTCGAGCGCCAGCATGCCCTTGGTCTTGGCCAGCTTGAACACGGAATAGAGCAGGGACAGAAGCTCGAGAAAGGCAGCCTTGTTGTAGCGCGGCCCCTTCATCGCCGAGGCGACGTCGCCGCCCGTCTTCTTCAAGACGGTGACCGGGTTGCCGATGATATAGGCGCCGGCCGCCGCGCCGAAGATGATCATGAATTCGAAGGGCTGCCACAGCACTTCGAGATGGCCGCCGGCCAGGGCATAGCCGCCGACCACGCAACCCAGCACGACGACGAAACCAATGATCAGGAGCATGGGGCGACCGGAGCGAGATCAGGAGCAGGGATGACGCTTGCACTGTGCCCCGGGGTGGTTAACAAACCGCTTAGAGTGGGCGGGAGAGGACGATGAAACGCACCGTTTCGGCACTGTTCGCGCTCTTCGCCCTGGATGGTTGTGCGCTTGTGCCACAAGGCGGGATCGGCGACACGCCGGTGCCGGACGAATGCCGCGAGGTACCACCCGCCCCGGCGGCCGATGGCAGGGCCGCCGCCATGGTGCGCATCGCGCGGGCGGAATGGCACGCCTGGGGCGACCGGGTGGCCGAACTCCAGCCCGGCCGCCAGGTCCTGATCTTGCCCGACGGCAAGGCGACCGGCTGGGAAGAGGAGCGCCCGGCCTTCGCCGCCCTGGCCCGCTACTGGTGCGTGACGCCGCCCCGGCGCAACCATTGGGCGCTGGCCGCCCAGGCGGCCGGCTTCCCCAATGTCGAAACCGCGGCGGGCACGATCGACAAGACCGCCTTCGAGCGGACGCCGATCGGCCTGAGCCCGTTCAACGAACCCTGGTCGGCCGCCTTCGTCTCCTGGGTGGTGTGGCAGGCGGGTGTGGCGGAGGATCGCTTCCGCTATTCCGACACCCATTGGGACTATGTCGCCGACGCCATCACGGCCGCCCCGGGCAGTCGCTCCTTCACCGCCCGCGGCATCGCCGATACGGTGCCGAGGCCGGGCGACCTCGCCTGCGCCACGCGGAGCGGCCAGCCGCCAGCCGACTGGCACGATCTCGCCACGGAGGGCAGCCGGCCCATGCATTGCGACATCGTGGTCGGTACCGCCCCCTGCGCCTTCGCCGCCTCCGGCCGCTGCGTCGAAGCCATCGGCGGCAATGTCCTGCAAGGCGTCACACTGACCCGCGCCCCCCTGGACGCGGCCGGCCATCTGCTGACCGGCCCCGAGGTCAGCCGTGACTGGATCGTGATCCTGGCGGGGGACTAGGGGCGGCCGGAAGGAATTCTATCCGTTGAAAGTCGCGTGGTCCCGACCGGCGCGCCGTCGCTGGCTGGCCGCCCTTTGTGATGAGCGCATTGCGCTTCATTCGAGATTTTCAGACTGCGACGAAGCCACCGTCGACCAGAAGCTCCTCCCCGCCGACGAAGCTGCTCTCGTCAGATGCGAGAAACAATACGGCCCTGGCAATCTCTTCGGTCCGGGCGAGCCTGCCGAACGGAATAGTCTGCCGCATCCATTCGTCGGCGCCGGCATTGTTCCGCAGATAGGTCTGCATCGCCGGGGTCAGGACCATGCCGGGGGAAACAACGTTCACACGAATGCCGTAGCTTTTCAGATCGGTCGTCCACGTCCGTGCCAGAGAGCGGATGGCCGCCTTCGTCGCGCTATATATCGACAGATTGGCGAAGCCCTTGCTACCCGCGCCCGATCCAGCCAGCACGACGGCACCGCCGGCGGACATCAGCGGCAGAGCCTTTTGCACGGTAAAGACGGTGCCCTTCACGTTGATCGCGAACAGGCGGTCGAAGTGGTCTTCCTCGATGCCGCCGATCGGGGCGGACTCTGATATGCCAGCGTTGGCGAAAACCACGTCCACATGGCCGTGGTCTCGGGCTATTTGCGCGTACAACCTGTCGAGGTCGGCAAGATCGCTGACGTCACCTCGAACACCGACGGCTCCGCCGCCAATTTCATCGAGCGCTTCGTCCAGACGCTCTTGCCGGCGTCCCGTGACATACACATGGGCGCCCTCCGCCGCGAACAAGGTGGCTGTTTTCAAGCCGATGCCTTCCGTTCCGCCCGTGATCACCACGACCTTGCCGTCAAATCGCCTTGTCATGTCCCCTACACGCCCTTCATAAAGTGGAGGATTGCTCCATTTTTTTATATGGAGGAATCCTCCACTTATCAAGCCGGGATGAGGAGAGGCTTTTGGCCGACGAAATTTCATTGCGGGCCGATGCGCAGCGAAACCGGGAGCGAATCCTCGCCGCAGCCGAGGCCGCCTTTTTTGAAGGAGGCGCTGGCGTCTCTTTGGACGACGTCGCAAAGCGCGCCGGAGTCGGGATCGGGACGCTCTATCGGCGCTTTCCAACGCGAGAAGCACTCTTGGCGGCAGCGTATAACGCCAGATTCCTGGCTTTCGCCGAGGACAGTCGTGCCAGAGCCGCTACGATTGATCCCCTGAACGCCTTGCGGGCCTACATCAAAGAACTCGTCCGATATACGAATCTCTACCGTGGCTTCGCCGCGTCGCTCGGGACGGTTCTGCAGATTGGAACCGCTGGATGCCTCGCAACCAGCGAGGAAGGCGCTCGACTCCTGGCCAATGCGCAAGACGCTGGAGTCATCCGGCCCGATATCGGTTTCAATGACATAGTATGCGTCGTAACGGCAATCTCACTCGCTACCGAAAAAGACGCATCGCCCGAAAAGAACATCGATCGTTTGTTGAGCGTATTTATCAATGGTCTCGTCGCGGACTGAAAGTGTCGCGAATATGATCAGGGTGTTTCCGCTTTAACGCCCGATACTGCGCGCCGACAATCGAGGTGAGGGGGCTACGGCCCCCTCCATCTCGCCATGATTCCTGCCGATGACATTCACCCTTCGGCGCCGCTCGGGCGCAATTGGCGGACCGGATAGCCGGCGGCGGTGATGCGGGTGATGATGTCGGTGAGATGCTCGGCGTCGCGGGTTTCGATCACCAGGTCGAGGTCGGCATTCTTCACGGGCACGTCGAGGAACAGGCGCTGGTGGTTCACTTCGAGGATATTGCCGCCGCCGTCGCCGATCAGGCTGGCGATGGCGGCGAGCGTGCCCGGGCTGTCCGAGATCTGCACCCGGAGGCCGGCGATGCGGCCTTCACGCACCAGGTTGCGGCGGATCACTTCGCCGAGCAGGCGAAGGTCGATATTGCCGCCCGAGAGCACGAGGCCGCAGCGTTTGCCGGCGAAACGGGCGGGATGGGCCAGCACGGCGGCGAGGCCGGCGGCCCCGGCGCCTTCGACCACCGTCTTCTCGATCGCGAGGAGGAGGCCGATCGCCCGCTCCAGCTCCGCCTCGGTGACCAGGAGGATGTCGTCGACCAGGTCGCGGGCGATCGCCCGCGTGATCTGGCCCACTTCCTTGACCGCGATGCCCTCGGCGATGGTCATGCCGCCGCATTGGCCTTCCTCGCCCTTCAGCACGTTGTACATCGAGGGATAGAGGGCGGCCTCGACCCCGATCACCTCGATCCCGGGCTTCAGCGCCTTGGCCGCCACGGCGATGCCGGCGATCAACCCGCCGCCGCCGATCGGCACCACCAGGCAGTCGAGATCCGGCACTTCGGCCAGCATTTCGAGGCCGACGGTGCCCTGGCCGGCGATGATCGCCGGATCGTCGAAGGGGTGGATCATGGTGAGCCCTTCCGCCGCCGCGATGCGCTCCGCCGCGGCGAAGGCACCGGCCAGCATCTCGCCTTCCAGCACCACGCGGGCGCCGTGGTCGCGGGTCTGACGCACCTTCACGAAGGGCGTGGTGCGCGGCATCACGATGGTCGCCGGAATGCCGAGCCGGGCGGCGTGATAGGCGACCCCCTGGGCGTGGTTGCCGGCCGACATGGCGATCACTCCGGCCTTGCGCTCCGCCGCATTCAGGCTCTGCAACTTGTTGCAGGCGCCGCGGTCCTTGAAGGAGGCGGTGAACTGCTGGTTCTCGAACTTCAGGAACAGCCGTGCCCCGGTGATCTGGCTGAGCGTGCGGGCCTCGGCGCAGGGCGTCTCGACCACCTGGCCGGCCAGGGCGGCGGCGGCGGTGCGGATGTCGGCGATGGTGACGGGCAGATCGGTCATGTCGGGGCGGGTCCTTCTCCGTCCCGACTTGAGCAGATCAGGCGGCTTGCGGGAACCCCCAGTCGGCGCCGGTCAGCTCGGCCGCGACCTGCCAGAGGCGCGCGGCAGCGGCCGGGTCCGGCGTGATCTTCTTGTCCGCCTTCGCGGGCTCGCCGCGCATCCCGCCGAGCTTGGTGGGACCATAGAGGTCGCCGCCCTTTGCCGCCGGATCGGTCGCGGCCAGGAGGCTCGGTGCCGCCCCCATGGCGGGGGTCTGCGCCATCAGGGCATTGCCGAGGGCCAGCATCGCGGTTTCCAGCAAGGTCGGCTTCATCGAACGGCCACCCCAGGCCGAATTGGTCGCGGCATAGCCGGGGTGGGCCAGCAGGTTCTTGATCGCCAGGCCAGCATGGTCGATCCGGCGCTGCAACTCTTCGGCCAGCAGGAGATTGCCGAGCTTCGAATCGGCATAGGCCTGCCATTTGGAATAGGGCCGGCGGCGCCAGTCGAGATCGGCGAAGTCGAGCTTGCCCTTGCGGTACATGGCGCTGGTCACGGTGACCACGCGGGCGTCGTGCCCCTTGGCCAGCAGGGGCAGGAGACCGAGGGTCAGCACGTGGTGGCCCAGGCAATTGGCGCCGAAATGCCATTCGAAGCCGTCCTTCGTATGGCCATAGTCGATGCCGAAGACGCCGGCATTGCAGATCAGCAGGTCGACCGTCTCCAGCCTGTCCACCAGTTCGGCGACACAGGCCCTGACGGAAGCGAGGTCGTCCAGGGTCAGGGCGACGGTCTCGATCCGTGCATCGGGGAATTCACCGATCAGGCGGGCCACCGTCTCCGTGGCGCGGGCCGGATCGCGGCAGGCGATGATCACGAGCGCACCCCGGGCGGCGAGGCCTCGTGCGGTCTCGAAGCCGAGGCCGCGGTTGGCGCCGGTGACCACGGCAATGCGGCCGTTCAGCTTCGGCAGTCGGTCGATGTTCCAGGCCATGGTTCGGTCCTCCCGCGGGCAGGATGCCCTGAAAGGCGGCGCCGTGGATCGTCCGTTTGGGCGACATCTTTCCGACACGGGCAAAGCCCATCATGCTGGGTGCGGGACAGGATTCCCGGGGAGGGGTTTCGATGCGCTACCGGCGGTTTTCCAGCGTGGACAAGGTGATTGAGGTCCTGAACCCGAGCTATCCGATCCTCTGCGTCCATCCCGACCGGCTGGCGCGCAGCGCCCAGGCCTTCCTGACCGGCTTTCCGGGCCGCGTCCTCTATGCCGTCAAATGCAACCCGCATCCCCTGGTGCTGGAGGCGCTGTGGCGCGCCGGCATCCGCCATTTCGACACCGCCTCGCTGAACGAGATCGCGCTGGTGCACGAGCTGCTGCCGGATGCGCATTGCTATTTCAACCACCCGGTCAAGGGCACGGCGGCGATCGAATCGGCCGACAAGGTCTACAACATGGACGCCTGGGTGGTGGACACGGTCGACGAGCTCGACAAGATCGAGGAAGAGGTCGGCAAATGCCCCGACATCATCCAGGTCCGCCTGCAGACCGCCTCGGGTTACGCCGCCTTCGACCTCTCGCTGAAATTCGGTGCGACGCGGGACGAGGCGGTGGCGCTGTTGCAGGACGTCGAGCGCCGGGGCTATGTGCCCGCGGTCTCCTTCCATGTCGGCAGCCAGTGCCGCACGCCGGAAGCCTATGCCCGCGCCATCGCCGAGGCGGGCGACGTGATCGAGCGTGCCGGGGTGAAGATCCGCTTCCTCAACGTGGGCGGGGGCTTCCCGGCCCATTACCGCGGCACCCAGATCCCGCCGCTCGACAGTTTCTTCGAATCGATCAAACACGCGGTCGGCAAGCTGTCGCTGCCGCCGGATTGCGAGTTGATGTGCGAGCCGGGCCGCGCCCTGGTGGTCGAGGGCTGCACCATCCTCGTCCAGGTGCACCTCCGGAAGGGCGGCAGTCTCTACATCAACGACGGCACCTACGGCAATCTCTCGGAGCTCAACATCGGCAAGCTGACCCCGCCGGTCCGCCTGATCCGCAAGGGCGGCGCGCCCATGTCGCGGGAATTCGCGCCCTTCCGCATCTTCGGGCCGACCTGCGACAGTCTCGACGTGCTGCCCGAACCCTTCGTCCTGCCCGACGACGTGACCGACGGCGACTGGATCGAAATCGGCCAGGTGGGCGCCTACTCCAATTCGGTGGCGAGCCATTTCAACGGCTTCTACACCGACACGGTGGTCGAGATCGGTGACGGCCCGGCCCACGAAGGGCCGAGCCGCCTGGTCAGCGCGAACCCCTGAGCCTCATTAGTGGGGCAGGCCCAGGACCTGCCCCGGGTAGATCAGGTCCGGATCGCGGATCTGGCCCTTGTTGGCGCGGTAGATGTCGATATAGCGATAGCCGGTGCCGAAGCGGCTCCGCGCGATGCGCCACAGGCTGTTGCCCGGCTGGACGGTGAAACTGTCCGGCTGGCCGGGCGTGGCGGCCGCGACATCGACCGGGGCGCGCTCGAAGGGCAGTTCGCGCCGGGCGATCACCTTGCCGTCTGCGCCGATCACGTCGATCCGCAGGCTGTAGCGCCCGGGTTCGACCGGAACCTTGGGCGTCGCGCGCCAGCGGCCGTCGGCGCCGGCCTTGGTCTCGGCGATCAGGCGGTCGCCCAGATAGAGGCGGACGAGGGCATCCGGCGCCGCCCGGCCGGAGAACAGCGGGGCGCCGTCGGCCCCATATTCGACCGTTTCCAGCGTCGGCTCCGGCCCGCTCGGCGCGGCCGGTCCCTGGTCCGGCGCCTGGAGCACGCGGGACGGCGCATCCGGCGTGGCGCCGTCGCGATTGGTCAGCACGGCGACCGGGCCTTCCATGGCGGCGCCCGCCGCCGGGCCTTCAGTGGGGGCGCCCGCTGCCGGTGCCTCGGCCGCAGGGGCCGGCGTCTCGCCAGGCTTCTTTCGGCTCGGCACTTCGACCAGCACGACCTGTTCCGAGCGCAGCACGGTCCCGTCCGCCAGTGTCGCTTCGAGGGAGAGTTCCAGCGTGCCCTCGGGCAGCGGCTGGTCGACCACCAGGACCCAGCTTCCGTCGGCCGCCTGCGGCTTGCTCGTGCCGATCGTGGCACCATTGCCCAGGATTTTCACCACGCTCTCGGCCGGGGCGTGGCCGGCCAAGACGGCGGTGCCGTCCTGGGCGATGCGGGCGAGGTCGAAGCTCGGCGGCGTCGCCGGGGCGTGGGGCGCTCGAGTCTGCGGCGGCTCGGCCGGAGGCGGGGGATTCTGCGGCGCCGGGGCGGCCGCCTGAGGGGACGACGTCGGCGCGGGCTGCGGTGCGGCCGGCGCCTGGGGCGCGTCGGCGGGGGAGGTCGGCCGCGTCGGCGTGGCGCTCAGCCACCAGACCAGGCCGAGGACGAGGGCCAGGACCGTGGCGCCGGCAGCGACAACCACGATGCGCCGGCCCCTGTTTTCGTCTTCACCCGGGGGTGTCGTCCCCTGCGCAGGCTCCTCCATGATCTCCAGCTACTCCCCCTGGTGCCCTATACCCGATGCGACACTATCAGTTGCTCGGCTTTTTGCCATGCCTTACCGGCGCCTGGGACAGGAGATAGGCCGCGATGGCAGTGCGGTCGGCCTCGGTCAGGTGGCTGGTGCCGTCCTC
>NZ_JBAZKR010000036.1:0-42042 GCF_041650655.1 Zavarzinia sp. | reverse complement strand
TGTCAGATTATTGTCGATACCCCAGGCGATACAGGCGCCGGTGATGGCGAGCGCACCGAAGCCGAAGCCCGAGGGCCCGCCCTGCCAGGACAGCAGCACGGCCCCGGCCAGGATGGCGAAAGCGCCGAGCAGCAGCCGGCGGTCGACATTCTCGCGGAATATCACCCAGGCGATCGCCATGGTCGCCAGCCCCTCGACATTGAGCAGCAGGGAAGCGGTCGAAGCCGGCGTCCGGGCGAGGCCGAGCATGAGGAGAAGCGGCCCGGCGACCCCGCCCGAGAGCACCACGGCGGTGAGCCAGGGCAGGTCGCGCCGGGAGAGCGACGTTTCGGCGGCGGGACCGCCCCGCAGACGCCGCGCCAGCGCGAACAGGCCGAGCCCGCAGCCCGAGCCCAGATAGAGCAGGCCGGCGAGCAGCCAGGGATCGACGCCTTGGCCGAGCAGCAGCTTGGCGAAGGGCGTGCTGGCCCCGAACAGGAGGGCGGAGGCGAGGGCGAGCAGGGGGCCCGTCATCGCCGGCGCCTCAGGCCGCGCAGACGCGGTCGGCGAGTTTGCGCAGGAAGGCGGTGCAGGCCCGGATCTGGTCGAGGGCGACGAATTCGTTCGGCCGGTGGGCCTGGAGAATGTCGCCCGGGCCGCACACCACGGTCGGGATGCCGTGGACCTGGAAGATCCCGGCCTCGGTCGCGTAGGAAACCGCCAGCGTCTCGTTGGTGCCGGCCAGCGCCTTGGCCAGCACCTCTGCTGCCGAGCCCGGATCGGGGCTGAGCGCCGGTGTAACCGAGCGCGGCACGGTGGTGATGGCGGCGACACCGGGCGCCTTTTCTTCGAGGGCGGGCATCACCTGGGTCCTGACGTGTTCCTCGAAGCGGCGGATCGGCTCGTCCGCGTCGGTCCCCGGCAGGGGGCGGTATTCCCAGGCGAAGCGGCAGTGGCGCGGGATGATATTGACCGCCGTGCCGCCCTCGATGGTGCCGACCGAAAGCGTCGTATAGGGCGGCGTGAAGCGGCCGGTGGCATCGCCCCTTGCCTTCAGCTCTTCGCCCATGCGGCCGAGGAAGCCGATCAGGTCGGCCGCCACCATGATCGCGTTGACGCCGACATGGGTGGCGCTGGAATGGGCTTCGAGCCCGGTCACCGTGGTGAAGAAGGAGCGGATGCCCTTATGGGCATCGACCACCTGCATCATGGTCGGCTCGCCGACGAGGCAGAGGCGCGGCTTCGGGTGGTTGGCCACGACATGCTCGATCAGGCTGTGCACGCCGAGGCAGCCCACTTCCTCGTCATAGGAAAAGGCGAGGTGGATCGGTTCCTTGAGGCCCCGCGCCAGGAATTCGGGCACCAGCGCCAGGCAGCAGGCGACGAAACCCTTCATGTCGCAGGAGCCGCGGCCGTAGAGCAGCCCGTGCTGTTCGGTCAGGCGCCAGGGATCGGTCGTCCAGTCCTGGTCGTCGATCGGCACCACGTCGGTATGGCCGGAAAGAATGATGCCGCCCGTCTCGCGCGGGCCGAGCGTCGCATAGAGATTGGCCTTGGCGCCGCCATGGTCGAACACCAGTTCGCTCTCGACGCCATGGCCGCGGAGATAGTGGCGGACGAAATCGATCAGTTCGAGATTGGAATTGCGGCTCGTCGTGTCGAAGGCGACGAGGCGGCGCAGCATCTCCACCGCATCGATATGTTCACCGGCCATTCGGCTCCCTCCAGAACGGGTTCGCCCGCCCCGGGGTCGGAGCGGGCGACTCGAAGTGCCGACTATAGCGAAAATCAGGCGCCGACGCTCGACGCCGGATTGCCGATGATGGTGAGGAATTCGCGCCGGGTCAGCGGGTCGTGGCGGAAGGCGCCCAGCATGCGCGAGGTCACCATGGAAACGCCCGGCTTGTGCACGCCGCGCGTGGTCATGCACTGGTGCTGGGCCTCGATCACCACGGCGACGCCGCGCGGCTGCAGCACTTCGTCGATCGAATTGGCGATCTGTGCCGTCAGCTTTTCCTGGACCTGGAAGCGCTTGGCGTAGGCGTCCACCACCCGGGCCAGCTTGGAAATGCCGACCACGCGGTTCTTCGGCAGATAGGCGACATGGGCCTTGCCGATGATCGGCACCATGTGGTGCTCGCAATGGCTTTCGAGACGGATGTCCTTGAGGACGATCATCTCGTCGTAACCCTCCACCTCCTCGAAGGTGCGGTTCAGCATCTCGACCGGATCGGCGTCATAGCCGGCGAAGAATTCCTCATAGGCGCGGGCGACGCGGGCGGGCGTGTCGACCAGGCCTTCGCGGTCCGGATCGTCGCCGGCCCAGAGCAGCAGGGTGCGGATCGCGGATTCGGCCTCTTCGCGGCTCGGCCGGTCGGTCCGGGCCTTGCCCAGCACGAGGTTCGACTCGCGACCGCCTTTCGGCTTCTCGCCCTTGCCGTCGGCCGGGCGCTTCATGGTGGGGGTGACAGTCATCTCCATCCCTTTCGTTCGGGGTGTCTCGGACCCCGTGTTTCCGGGCCATCGGCTGATCCGGCCGCGGCTTCTACGCTTGCGCCCGCCGGCCGGATCAGGCCGATCAGTTGATGCGCACCGGCTGGTGCGGACTGTCGAGCGAGAAGGCCGGAACCTCGACCTCGAAGGACTCGCCCTTGTCCGTTTCCATCCGATAGGTGCCGAGCATGATGCCCGACGGTGTGGCGAGCGGCGTGCCGCTCGTGTACTCGAAACGCTCCCCGGGTTTCAGGACCGGCTGTTCGCCGACGACGCCCGGCCCGCGCACTTCCTGCACACGGCCGAAACCGTCGGTGATGCGCCAGTAGCGATCCCGGAGCTGCACGGTTTCCGCCCCCTGGTTCTCGATCTGCACGCGGTAAGCCCAGACGTAATAATTCTCGTCCGGCGAGGACTGATCCTCGAGGAAGGTGGGCTTTACCGATACGCGGATCGCGCGGGTCGTCTTGTCGTACATTGCCGTCATCATATCGTCGCGCCACCCGGCAAAGTCCAGGGGCGCCAAGGAAACAGAGCGTTGACGGCCGGTCTCAGCCGAGCGCCTGGTCGAGATCGTCGACCAGATCCTGCGCATCTTCAAGCCCGACCGACAGGCGCATGAAGCCTTCGGTGATGCCGAGATGGGCCCGTTCCGCGGCCGGAAGGCGCTGATGCGTGGTCGACGAGGGGTGGGTGATCAGGCTCTTGGAGTCGCCCAGGTTATTGGAAATATCGATCAGTCGGAGCCGGTTCATCAGGGCGAAAGCGCCCGGCCGGCCGCCCTCGACCTCCAGCGTGACCACCGAACCGCCCTGGCCCGACATCTGCGCCAGTGCCAGTTCGTGCTGCGGATGGGAAGCGAGGCCGGGGTAGGAGACATTCTTCAGCCGCCCCGTCGCCTTGGCCCGGTCCAGGAAGTCGGCCACCTTCTGGGCATTGCTGCAATGGCGCTCGACCCGGAGTTCCAGCGTCTCCAGCCCCTTGAGCAGGAGCCAGGCGTTGAAGGGCGAGAGCGACGGCCCGGTGTGGCGCAGGTACTGGTTCAGGTATTTGTCGAAGAAGTCGCGGTCGCACAGGATGGCGCCGCCGAGACAGCGGCCCTGGCCGTCGATGTGCTTGGTCGCGGAATAGACCACCACGTCGCAGCCGAAATCGAGCGGGCGCTGCAGGATCGGCGTCGCGAAGACATTGTCGATCACCACCTTGGCACCGGCGGCATGAGCCAGTTCCGAGACTGCGGCGAGGTCGATCACGTCCAACGTCGGATTGGCCGGGGTTTCCAGGAAGGCGATCTTGGCCGGGGTCTTCAGGGCTTGGCGCCAGCTCTCGATATCCGAGCCCTCGACGTAATCGACCTTCACGCCGAAGCGGGGCAGGATCTCGTCCAGGATCACCCGGCAGGAGCCGAACAGGGCACGGGCCGAGACGATGCGGTCGCCGGCCGCGAGCTGGCACATCAGCGCGGCATTGACCGCCGCCATGCCGGACGAAGCCGCGCGGGCGACATCGGCGCCTTCGAGGATCGCCATGCGTTCCTCGAACATCGCCGTGGTGGGATTGCCGAGACGCGAATAGGTGAAGCCTTCACGCTCGCCCTTGAAGCGGGCCTCGGCCTCTTCCGCACTGTCGTAGCGGAAGCCCGAGGTCATGAAGATCGCTTCGCAGGTCTCGCCGAAATCCGAACGGTTGGTCCCGCCGCGCACCAGTCTGGTCGCCAGTCGCCACTTGTCCGCTTCGTCGCGGGGCGTACGCCGTGCCATTTGCCTGTCCTCTTGCGCCTTCTCGCGCGCATAAAAAAACCCGGCCTGAGCCGGGTGTTTCCATCCCGGCTTTTTAGCGGTGTTTAACGTGGCCGCAAGCCAGCCGGCTCAAATCCCACGAGGGCGAGACGTTACGCCCGGGCCTCGCCATCGTCAATGGCATAGGGCGGTTGCAGGGGCTGCGGTTGCCGCCGCCCGCCTTGCACCGGATAGTTTGCTGGACGAACCATCATATAAAGAGGCAGGCAGGATGACGCCCTTCACCGACGTGCTGGCCGGCATCGCCCGGCAGGGCGACAGCTTTTCGGTCGGCGTGGCGGAGGACTGGGTGCAGGGCCGGACCCTTTACGGTGGTGCCTCCGCCGCCTTCGCCCTGGCTGCGGCGCTGCGGGCCTTTGACGGGTTGCCGCCGCTCCGCTCCGCCCAATTCGCCTTCATCGGGCCGGCGGCGGGCATGCTGACCCTGTCGCCGTCGATCCTGCGCCAGGGCCGTTCGGCCACCTATGTCGGGGTCGACGTGGCGGGGGAGGCGGGGCTGGCCACGCGGGCGCTGCTCTGCTTCGGCACGGTCAGGGAGTCGGCGGTCGAGCATGTCGCCCTGCCGGCCCCGGCGGCCCCACCAGCCGAGGCTTGCGAAGACTTTTTCCGGGGCGGCATGCGGCCCAATTTCGCCCATCATTTCGACATGCTGCAGGCGGGCGGCGAGGCGCCCTTCTCGATGGCGGAACGGCCCGAATATCTGCTCTGGCTCCGCCACAAGGACCGGGCGGCGGCGAATGACGTCGTCTCGCTGATCGCCCTCGCTGATGCGCCGCCGCCGGCCGCCATGGTGCGCTTCCCGACCTTCGGGCCGATCTCCTCCATGACCTGGTCGATCGAGGTTCTGAACGAGAAGGCGGCCGGGCCGGACGACGGCTGGCGCCTCGAAGAGAGCATCGCGGAAACCGCGACCCACGGCTATTCGGCCCAGGCGATGAAGACCTGGGCGGCCGACGGCACGCCGCTTCTCGTCTCGCGGCAGACCGTCGCGATCTTCGTCTGAGGCTCTGCATCGTTTCTGCACGGCGCGGACGGGGCAAAGCCACGGGACGCGGATCACCCCTGCGCAGGCGGACGCCAGTCTGCCCGGCAGGAGGTGTTCCATGTCCATCCGTCACCTGTATCGGACCAAGGCGGTCGCCGCCCTGGCCCTGCTCCTGCTCGGCGATCTGCTGCTGTTCCAATGCGAAGTCGGCCTGTTCACCGGGCTCTACGGCCTCGCCGTGGTCGGCGCCGTCGCCTTCGTGCACCCGCGTCTGCTGCGCGACCGGGCGGCCACCGTGGCCCTCGGCTTGGCCGGTCTCAGCGCGCTCAGCCTGATCGAAGAACGGCAGTCGCTGCCCTTCCTGCTTTTCTTCACCTGCCTCACCGTGGCGGTGGCGCTGCCCCGTTCGGCCGGTTTCGACGATGCGTTGCGCTGGGCCGGGCGGGTCGGGTTGCTCGGCCTCGTCGCTGTGGCGGTTCCGTTTCGCGACAGCTACCACCTGCTCGCCGCCTTCGAGCGGCGGCCGATCCGCGGCCTGGGGCGCCGTCTCGCCACACTGGCGCTGCCGCTCTTCGGCGGTCTCGTCTTCCTCGCCCTGTTCGCCGATGCCAATCCGCTGATCGAACGGGTGCTGGCCGGGCTCGATCCCGGACGCTGGCTCCACTTCCTGACTGGAGACCGGGTCGCCTTCTGGATCCTTCTGTCGATCCCCCTCGGCCTCTGGCTTCGGCCTTTCGGCCTGCGGCGGCGGCGGAAGACGCGGCCGGCCGGCGAATGGCCTGGCATCACCGTCGCCTCGGTCGGGGCTTCGCTCACCGTCTTCAACCTGGTCTTCGCGATCGAAAACGGGCTCGACCTCTTCTTCCTGTGGTCCGGCGCGGATCTGCCCGAAGGGGTGACGCTGGCCGACTATGCCCACCGCGGCGCCTATCCGCTGATCGTCACGGCACTGCTGGCCGGCGGTTTCGTGCTGGTCGCCCTGCGCCCCGGCACGGCGACGGCGGACGTGCCAAGGCTCCGCCGGCTGGTGGTGCTGTGGATCGGGCAGAACCTCCTGCTGGTCGCCTCCAGCGCCCGGCGCACGCTCGCCTATGTCGATGCCTATGGCATGAGCGAGTGGCGTTTCGCCGCCCTGGTCTGGATGGCGCTGGTGGCGCTCGGCCTCGGCCTCGTCTGCTGGCGCCTGCTGACGGGCAGGAGCGGGCGCTGGCTGATCAACGCCAATGCCCTGGCCGCCGGTCTCGCCCTCGGGACCTGCCTGCTGGTCGTCGATCCCGCCACGGTGACCGCCGAATGGAACCTGTCGCGCGCCCTTGCCGCGGGAGCGAGCGGGCCGTCGGTCGACTGGTGCTATCTCGGCAGGCTCGGCCCCGCCGCCCTGGTGCCGGCGATCCGCTTCGAGCAGGCGACGGAAGATCCTGAGTTGAAGGACGCCGCCGCCCGGCTGCGCCAGGACTTGATGATCGACCTCGAAGAGGCTCAGACGGGCGCCACCGGCGGCTGGACTTTCCGGGGGGCCCGGCGCCTTGCCGCCGCCCGTGCCCTGCTCGGCCAGGATTGACCGCGACCTGCCGCAATGCCAGTGATGAAGCCATGCTCCAGCGCATCCTGATCGTCGACGACGACCCCCATATCCGCGAGTTGCTGGCCTTCGCCCTGGCCAAGGCCGGCTATGATTGCCGCGAGGCGGGCGACGGCGAGGCGGCGCTGGCAGCCGTGGCGGCCTCGGCGCCGGATCTCGTCGTGCTCGACATCAACATGCCGCGCCTCAACGGGCTCGACGTCTGCCGCCGCCTGCGCGCCCAGGGCGAATTGCCCGTGCTCTTCCTGTCGTCCCGCGACGACGAGGTGGACCGCATCGTCGGCATCGAACTCGGCGCCGACGATTATGTGGTGAAGCCCTTTTCGCCGCGCGAGGTGGTGGCCCGGGTCGGCGCCATCCTGAAGCGCGCCCGGCCCCGGGCGGAGGACGCACCGGTGCCGGTGCAGACCGGCCGGCTCCGCCTCGACCGCGAGGGCTGGGCGGCGCTGGTCGACGGCCGGGATGCCGGCCTGACCGCGACCGAATTCCAGCTTCTCGCCGTGCTCGCCGCCGCCCCGGCCAAGGTCTTCACCCGGGACGAGATCATCGACCGGCTGCACGGCCCGGGCTTCGCCGTGACCGACCGCACGATCGACAGCCATATCCGCCATATCCGGCGGAAATGCGCGACGCTCGGGCTCGACGATGCGATCGAGACCAGGGCCGGCATCGGCTATCGCCTGGGCCCCTGTGGGGCGGCACGGTGATCCGCCGGCTGAAGGATGCGATCAAGCGCCATTGGCCGCCGCTTCGGCTTCGGGTGATCCTGACCCTGGTGCTGCTCTTCGTCGCCGTGCTGCCGGCGCTCGGCGCCGTCTTCCTCCGCGTCTTCGAGAATACGCTGGTGCGTCAGACCGAGGCGGAGCTGATCGCCCAGGCGGCGGTGATCGAGGCGGCCTATCTCGCGACCGCCGGAAAGTTGCCGCCGGCCGGCGACTCGCCGGCCTATCGGCCTGAACCGCTGACCATCGATCTCAACGCCATGGACATCCTGCCCGAACGGCCGCCGGGCCGGCCCGCGGGGGCGCCCGACCCGGAAACCGCGCGGGTCGCCGCGGCGATAGCACCCCTGGTCGCCCGGGCCAGCGAGACGACGTTGGCCTCGATTCGGATCGTCGATGCCGCAGGCGTCGTCGTTCTGGGCCGGGCCGACCTGGGCCTCGGCTACGGCGCCCTGCCGGAGGTGCAGGCGGCGCTGGCCGGGCGGAGCCTCACGGTGCTGCGCCGGCGCGGCGACTATGTGCCCCGCTATGCCTTCGAGGTGCTGAGCCGGGCGGCGGCGATCCGGGTTCATTATGCGAGGCCGATCACGGCGGGCGGCAAGGTGGTCGGCGCCATCCTGCTGTCGCGCTCGCCCCGGGCGCTGTTTCGCGGCATCTATGACGACCTCGGCAAGATCGCGGCCGGCAGCGCCATCGGCCTCTTCGTGGTGATCGGCCTCGCCGGGGTGCTGAGCCGCACCATCACCCGGCCGATCGAAGAACTGGGCCGGGCCGCCACGGCGATCGCCGCCGGCCGGGGCGAGGTGCCGGAGACGCCGCAGACCGCCGCCGTCGAGATCCGCGCCCTGTTCCGCGACTTCCGCCTGATGGCGGAGAAGATCGAGCGCCGTTCCGCCTATCTCCGTGATTTCGCGGCGGCGCTCAGCCACGAGTTCAAGACTCCGCTGGCCGGCATCCGTGGTGCCCTCGAACTCCTGGAAGACCACGGCGGCACCATGACCGAATCGGAGCGCCGCCGCTTCCTGGCCAATGCGGCGGGCGACGTGGCCAGGCTCACGCGCCTGGTCGGCCGCCTGCTGGACCTCGCCCGGGCCGACATGGCGCGGTTCGGCGATCCGGCCCGCTGTGCCCTGGCCGATTCGCTGCATCGGGTCGCCGACGCCTTGCGCGGCGCGGATTTCGCGATCGAGGGCGAGGTCGGCGAGGCCATCCTGGCCATGCCGGCGGAGGTGCTGGAAGCGGTCTTCGCCATCCTGTTCGAGAACAGCCGCCAGGCGGGAGCGCATCGGGTGACGGTGACGGCGGCACCCGTCGGCGGCAGGCTGCGGGTCGAGGTGGCGGACGACGGCCCGGGCATTCCCCCCGGTGACCGCGAACGCCTGTTCGAGCCCTTCTTCACGACGCGCCGGGCCGAAGGCGGCAGCGGCCTCGGCCTCGCCATCGCGCGCGCCCTGCTGGCCAATGCCGGCGCTGGCATCGACTTGGTGCCGGGCGAGGGCGGCGCCCGCTTCCGCTTGGAGCTGCCGCTTTCCTAGTGCCGTTTCACCGGGTTTGCTAAGGTGACGGCATGACTTGGAACCGGGTCGTCACTGCCGACGTTTTCTGGGATATTCCGCGCGGCGGCATCGCCTTCTATGGTGACCGACTGGTCGCCTATCGGAACCTTTGGGACGAAGCGGCGGACGACTATGCCGATTGCTACGCCTTGGCGCCTGTCGACCCCGCCTTGCTGCCCCTGATCGAAGAACGGTGGGCGATATGGATCCGCTGGTCCGATGCCCGGGTCCGCGGCGACGCACCGCCGGAGACCCATCCGGCATTACCCGATGACCGACAGCGATACGACACCCTTTGCGGCATCATCGGCCCGCAGATCGAGATTGACGAAAAGTGCTGTCTCCGCCGCCGTGCCGAATTCCGCTGGATCGGGCGCGGATGGAACGGCTACGAGGTCAGGTGGTCGCCCTGCCTCTAGCGCGGTTTCCGGCAAAGCAGAAGCTGGTCTGCCGGAAACAGCTTAGGCGGCGCGGCCCGCCATCGGTTCGGGGGCGGTGAAACGGTCGTCGAAACAGGCGGCGATCTTCTGCACCAGGGCGCGGGCCGTCGGTTCGATGCCGATGTGGCTGCCGTGGCGGCTGACCAGGCCGGCCGCTTCGAGTGGGGCGAGCCGTGCCCAGGCATCGTTGACCAGGGTGGGGTCGAGGCGCAGGCGGTCGGCGATCTTGCCGACGTCGGCTTGGTAGTCGCACATCAGGCGTTCGATCACGGCGCGGCGCAGGCGGTCGGCATTGCTGATGGCGACGCCGCGGGCGGTGGCGAAAGAGCCCTGGGCGACCGCCTTGTGCCAGGCGGTGATGTCCGGCGTGTTCTGGACGTAACCTTGCGGCAGTTCACCGATCGCCGAGGGGCCGAGGCCGACCAGGATGCCGGCGTCGTCGGTGGTATAGCCCTGGAAATTGCGGTGCAGCTTGCCGGCCGCGGCAGCGGTCGCCAGCGTGTCGCCCGGCTTGGCGAAATGGTCGAGGCCGATCGCCTCGTAGCCATGGGCAACGATCAGGTCGAAGGCCGCGGTCGCCTGGATGTGGCGCTCGCTCGGCCCCGGCAGGGATTCGGTCGGGATCAGGCGTTGGTGCGGCTTCAACGCCGGGACATGGGCATAGCCGAAGAGGGCCAGGCGGTCGGGCTGCAGCGTCAGGATCCGGCGCACAGTCTCCATCAGGCCGGCCACGGTCTGATAGGGCAGGCCGTGCACGAGGTCGATATTGATCGACTTGATGCCGCGCTGGCGCAGGCCGTCGACCGCGCGGGCGATCACGCCGAAAGGCTGGAAACGGTTGATCGCCTGCTGGACCTTGGGGTCGAGATCCTGGCAGCCGATCGAGGCGCGGGTCATGCCGGCGGCGGCCCAGGCGTCCAGCTTGGCGTCGTCGATGTCGCGCGGGTCGATCTCGACCGCGAATTCCGTGCCTTCGTCGATCGTGAAGCGGCCGCGCAGGCTGGTCATCAGGTGTTCGATGTCGCGGGCGCCCATGATGGTGGGGCTGCCGCCGCCGAAATGGAGATGCGACAGGCGCGGCTTCCGTCCCATGGCTTCGGCCACCAAGCTCGCCTCGGCGCTCACCGTGGTGACGAAACGGGTCACCGGGCCGGCACGATTGGTCACCTTGGTGTGGCAGCCGCAGAACCAACACAACGAGTCGCAGTAGGGGACATGGATATAAAGAGAGATGTCCCGGTCCGGCGGCAGGTTGTAGAGCCACTCGGCATAGGTCTCGCCGTCGACCCCCGCATGGAAGTGGGGGGCGGTAGGAAAGCTGGTGTAGCGCGGATAGCGCTCTGTAAGATGCGTCTCGGCCATGCACGGAATGAGACGCCCGGAGCTGCAGTTTCGCTTTGATCCAGGTCAAGACGGCATCCCCAAGTCGCGACCTGGTCAATTTCGTCGCAGTTTCGGGAGATTGACCTTAATCAACGATCAACCATGTCTGGTTGAGGCAAAGTCCGATCCGCGGGTGGCCACGTACCGTCACCTTGGAGGGAATGAGCAATGCTGCACAACATCAAGGCCGGCCTTTCTGCGGCCGCCATCATCGCCGGCCTCGGGGTCGGTATCGCTGCCACCACCCCGGCCCAGGCGGCCGATCAGAGCCCCTGGCAGATCCGCGCCCGTGCGCTGCTGGTTCTGCCGGAAGAGGACATGACCGGCTACAACAACGCGGCCCTGGCCGGTTCGGACGTCCGGATCTCCGACTCGATCGTGCCGGAACTGGACATCACCTATTTCTTCACCAAGAACATCGCGGCCGAACTGATCCTGGGCACCACGCCGCATAACGTCGACGTGAAGCGCACCGCGCTGGGCAACCTCGACCTCGGCCACATCTGGCTGCTGCCGCCGACCCTGACCCTGCAGTATCACTTCGCGCCCGACTCCAAGTTCCGTCCCTACGTCGGCGCCGGCGTGAACTACACCATTTTCTACGGCCAGGGCGGCGAGAAGTCCCCGATCACCGACGTCTCCTATGACGACGGCTTCGGCTGGGCCCTGCAGGCCGGTGTCGACATTCCGCTCGACGACCACTGGATGCTGAACGTCGACGTGAAGCAGATCTTCCTGTCGACCACCGCCACGGTGAACGGCGCCATCAAGGCCGACGTGGACATCAACCCGCTGCTCGTCGGCGTCGGCGTCGGCTACCGCTTCTGATCCCCCCCGCGACCGGGTGGCCCGTCGGCCACCCGGCTTCGGAACTCCCCGACGAGGGCCGCCATCGCGCGGCCCTCGGCTTTTTTGGGTCGCCGTCCTGCGACCTTCCGGCCACAGGCACGCCGGAAACTTCGGTCTCGACCCGATTCCACCCCTGATGCGGCGCGGAAATGTTGCGATGCAATATTGCTCGTGCAAAATTCTTGGAACCCGTTTGAAGTAGGCGGGTTGATCTGGGGAAGCTACGAAAGGACAGGTTATCTGTCACAAATTCGTAGTCAGGGTGCCGGCCCCGTCGCTGGCAGTCGCTTGGGAACTGTCGAGAATCGTCATGATCATCGAGCTGAAGCAGAATAACCGCGTTCTGGCCACCGACGTCGTGAGCGCCGCCGAGTCCTTCGAGGCCCGTCACCTGCGCTGGGCCCAGCAGAAGGCCACCGAACTGGCCCTGCACGGCGAATATGAAATCGCCCTGAAGGCCATGAACGGCGCCGTCCGCGCGCATCAGAGCGCCAAGGCCGCCTAAGGTCAGTAACTGGCCCCTATCGGGGCCGGGTTTCGGGGATGCTGCTGCGCGGCTGTGGCTGCGCAGCGCCCCGTTGGCAGGCCCGGATCAATAACGGGTCAGCTTTCTTGCCTCGATCCGGATGGCGCGGGCCGTCTCCGAGGCGATCTGGCGGCGCAGCAATGTCCATACTGCCGCCACCGTCGCCACCATGAAGGCGATCGGCCCGCCGAACCAGAACAGACAGGCCAGGGCGAAATAATAGGCCCTGATGCCGCCGTTGAAGGCCTCCGCACCGCTGGTCAGCACGGTCGCGGTGAGGTCGGCCAGGGTATGGGCCTCATCCGGGGGCGCGTGACTCGGCAATGGCGTCGCCCCGATCAGTGCGATCGCATAGTTGAACTGCCGCAAGCCCCAGGTGAAGCGGAAGAAGCCGGCGACGAAGACGGCGAGCGGCAGGGCCACCTTCAATTCGAAGAAACTGCGCGACGTCTTGACCGTGAAATCCAGTGCCTCGATCGAGGGCTGGATATGGTCGAGACTGGACAAGGCGCCGACCAGCGCCGCCGCGACCAGGACCGTGGTCGAGGCGAAGAACGAGGTCGACTGCATGAAATGGCCCATGAGGGCCGCGTCGGCGATGCGCGCCTCGCGCCGGGCCATGCCTTCCATCCACTGGCGGCGCACCAGCTTCATGGTGAAATTGATCGTGCGGTGGCGCGGCCCCAGCAGGCGCAGCACCCATTCGTAGCCGAACCAGACCACGGCGAAGAGCGCCAGGGCCGCGAGGTCCAGCATGGTGAAGCCGATCCGGTCGAAAAATTCCAGCATGACGCGAGTCTAGCGTGCGGCGGGGCCGCCCGCCATGGTCTGGCAAAAACATCAACACATAAAGATGTCTTTATCTGGTTGCTTGCGCCCCTGGGCGCCTGCTGGTAAGAGAGGGGCCATTCGACGCCGGACAGGCGTAAAACATCGGACAAGGAACCCGACGATGGCCGAATTCACCGATTTCAAGGTCAAGGACCTCTCGCTCGCCGAATGGGGCCGCAAGGAAATCGCCATCGCCGAGACGGAAATGCCCGGCCTGATGGCGCTGCGCGCCGAATATGGCGCCTCGAAGCCGCTGAAGGGCGCCCGCATCGCCGGCTGCTTGCATATGACGATCCAGACCGCGGTGCTGATCGAGACCCTGACGGCGCTCGGCGCCGAAGTGCGCTGGTCGTCCTGCAACATCTTCTCGACCCAGGACCAGGCGGCGGCGGCGATCGCGGCGGCCGGCATCCCGGTGTTCGCCTGGAAGGGCATGAACGAGGAAGAATTCTGGTGGTGCATCCACCAGACCGTGAAGGGGCCGGACGGCTGGGTCCCCAACATGATCCTGGACGACGGCGGCGACCTCACCGTGCTCATGCACAAGGATTACCCCGAGCTGATGGCCGGCGTGCGCGGCCTCTCGGAAGAGACCACCACCGGCGTGCATCGTCTCTATGACATGCAGAAGGCCGGCACGCTGAAGGTTCCGGCGATCAACGTGAACGACAGCGTGACCAAGTCGAAGTTCGACAATCTCTACGGCTGCCGTGAATCCCTGGTCGACGGCATCAAGCGGGCGACCGACGTCATGCTGGCCGGCAAGGTTGCGGTCGTCGCCGGTTACGGCGACGTCGGCAAGGGCTCGGCCGCCTCGCTGCGCGGCCAGGGGGCCCGCGTCATGGTGACCGAGATCGACCCGATCTGCGCGCTGCAGGCCGCCATGGAAGGCTACCAGGTCGTCACCATGGAAGAGGCCGCGCCGCTGGGCGACATCTTCGTGACCACCACCGGCAACATCGACGTGATCACCCTCGATCACATGCGCGAGATGAAGGACCGGGCGATCGTCTGCAACATCGGCCATTTCGACAGCGAGATCCAGATCGCGGCGCTGCGTAACTATAAGTGGGACAACGTGAAGCCGCAGGTCGACGAGGTGATCTTCCCCGACGGCAAGCGCCTGATCGTGCTGGCCGAAGGCCGCCTGGTGAACCTCGGCTGCGCCACCGGCCATCCGAGCTTCGTGATGAGTGCCTCGTTCTCGAACCAGGTCATCGCCCAGATCGAACTCTATAACAATGCGGCCAAATACGAACGCAAGGTCTACATGCTGCCCAAGCACCTGGACGAGAAGGTGGCCCGCCTCCATCTCGCCAAGCTGGGCGTCAAGCTGACCGCGCTGACCCCGGCCCAGGCCGACTATATCGGCGCCAAGGTCGAAGGCCCCTACAAGCCCGAACACTACCGCTACTGATCGCGGGCGGCCTCAGGGCCGCATCGGCACCTTCGAGGGCGGCCGGCCGAGAGGCCCGCCGCCCTCGTCGCTTTCGGGCGACCGACAGCGCTGTCGGGTTTTGTCGGAACTGTAACAGCGGTGTCGGAGCCCTGGCGGCTCCGCCTAAATCTGGTAACATATTGATATAAAATGATTTTTTCCTGTCTGCCCAAGTTGGCACGCGGCTTGCGAAGGAAGGGGTGCGGCGCATGATGCCCGCGCGAACTTCTCGAACGAGACAGGAAACGAACATGAGCGGACTTCGTCAGATCGCGTTCTACGGGAAGGGGGGCATCGGCAAGTCCACCACTTCTCAGAACACCCTCGCCGCCCTGGTCGAGATGGGACAGAAGATCCTCATCGTCGGCTGCGATCCCAAGGCGGACTCGACCCGCCTGATCCTGAACGCCAAGGCCCAGGACACCGTGCTCAGCCTCGCTGCCGAAGCGGGCTCGGTCGAAGACCTGGAACTCGAGGACGTGCTGAAGCTCGGCTACAAGGGCATCAAGTGCGTCGAGTCCGGCGGTCCGGAACCGGGCGTCGGCTGCGCCGGCCGCGGGGTCATCACCTCGATCAACTTCCTCGAGGAAAACGGCGCCTATGACGACGTCGATTACGTCTCCTACGACGTGCTCGGCGACGTGGTGTGCGGCGGTTTCGCCATGCCGATCCGTGAGAACAAGGCCCAGGAAATCTACATCGTCATGTCGGGCGAGATGATGGCGCTCTATGCCGCCAACAACATCGCCAAGGGCATCCTGAAGTACGCCCATTCCGGCGGCGTGCGTCTCGGCGGGCTGATCTGCAACGAGCGTCAGACCGACCGCGAGCTGGACCTGGCCGAAGCCCTGGCCAAGCGCCTGAACTCCAAGCTGGTTCACTTCGTGCCGCGCGACAACATCGTGCAGCACGCCGAACTGCGCCGTCAGACGGTGATCCAATACGCGCCGGACAGCCAGCAGGCCGCCGAGTACCGCCAGCTCGCCACCAAGATCCATGCCAATTCGGGCCAGGGCACCATCCCGACCCCGATCACCATGGAAGAGCTCGAGGACATGCTGCTCGACTTCGGCATCATGAAGACCGAGGAGCAGGCCCTCGCCGAACTCCAGGCCCGGGAAGCGGCCAAGGCCGCGGCTCTCGCCGCTCAGTAACCCGCTGGGTCCCGGCCGCTGCCAGGCGGCCGGGACCGGCGATCGGATCCGGCACCACAGGAGGGCGCCATGAGCCTCGATTACGAAAACGACAGCGAATTCCACGCGCGCCTCATCGAAGAGGTGCTGGAAGCCTATCCCGACAAGTCGCGCAAGCGCCGTGCCAAGCATCTCTCCGTCGCCAAGTCGGTCGACGGCGAAGAGGCGGCCGAGCCGCTGACCGAATGCGACGTCAAGTCGAACATCAAGTCGATCCCCGGCGTGATGACCATCCGCGGCTGTGCCTATGCCGGTTCCAAGGGCGTGGTCTGGGGCCCGGTCAAGGACATGGTGCACATCAGCCATGGCCCGGTCGGCTGCGGCCAGTATTCCTGGTCCCAGCGCCGCAACTACTATATCGGCAAGACCGGCGTGGACACCTTCGTGACCATGCAGTTCACCTCCGATTTCCAGGAGAAGGACATCGTCTTCGGCGGCGACAAGAAGCTCGACAAGGTGATCGACGAGATCAACGAGCTGTTCCCGCTGGCCAAGGGCGTGTCGATCCAGTCGGAATGCCCGATCGGCCTGATCGGTGACGACATCGAGGCGGTCGCCCGCAAGAAGAACAAGGAAACGGGCAAGACCATCGTTCCGGTTCGTTGCGAAGGCTTCCGCGGCGTCTCGCAGTCGCTCGGCCACCATATCGCCAACGACGCCATCCGCGACTGGGTGTTCGACAAGAAGAGCGTGGAATTCGAGGCCGGTCCCTATGACGTCAACGTCATCGGCGACTACAACATCGGCGGTGACGCCTGGGCTTCGCGCATCCTGCTCGAGGAAATGGGTCTCCGCGTGGTCGGCAACTGGTCGGGCGACGCGACGCTGGCCGAGATGGAGCGCGCGCCGAAGGCGAAGCTCAATCTCATCCACTGCTACCGCTCGATGAACTACATCTGCCGGCACATGGAAGAGAAGTACAATATTCCGTGGGTGGAATATAACTTCTTCGGTCCCTCGCAGATCGCCGCCTCGCTGCGCAACATCGCCGCGCAGTTCGACGAGACGATCAAGGAAAACGCCGAAAAGGTCATCGCCAAGTACCAGCCGCTGGTCGACGCCGTGATCGCCAAGTACCGCCCGCGCCTCGAAGGCAAGTCGGTGATGCTCTATGTCGGCGGCCTGCGCCCCCGTCACGTCATCACGGCCTACGAGGACCTGGGCATGCAGATCGCCGGCACGGGCTATGAATTCGCCCATGGCGACGACTACAAGCGCACGGGCCACTACGTCAAGGACGGCACCCTGATCTATGACGACGTGACCGGTTACGAGCTGGAGAAGTTCATCGAGAATATCCGGCCCGACCTGGTCGGCTCCGGCATCAAGGAGAAATACCCGGTGCAGAAGATGGGCATCCCGTTCCGTCAGATGCACTCGTGGGATTACTCGGGCCCCTATCACGGCTATGACGGCTTCGCCATCTTCGCCCGTGACATGGACCTCGCCATCAACAACCCGGTCTGGGGCCTGTTCAAGGCGCCCTGGACCACGGCGGCGTAACGCCGGTGGGCACGGGGCGGTGAGGAACCGCCCCAACCCCTCTATCGACAAGGATGCAGAAGATGCCCCAGTCCGCTGAGAAAGTGCTCGACCACGCACCGCTGTTCCGCGAGCCCGAGTATCGTCAGATGCTCGCCAAGAAAAAGGCCCTGTTCGAAGACATGCCGGCTGACGAAGTCGTGCAGAAGACCGCGGACTGGACCAAATCCTGGGAATACCGCGAAAAGAACCTGGCCCGCGAGGCCCTGGTGGTCAACCCGGCCAAGGCCTGCCAGCCGCTCGGCGCGGTCTTCGTCGCCGCCGGCTTCGAGAAGACCATGAGCTTCGTCCATGGTTCGCAGGGCTGCGTCGCTTACTATCGTTCGCACCTGTCGCGTCACTTCAAGGAGCCGTGCTCGGCCGTCTCCTCGTCGATGACCGAGGACGCGGCGGTGTTCGGCGGCCTGAACAACATGATCGACGGCCTGGCGAACACCTATTCGCTTTACGAGCCGAAGATGATCGCCGTCTCGACCACCTGCATGGCGGAAGTGATCGGCGACGACCTCCAGTCCTTCATCCTGAACGCCAAGGCCAAGGGCTCGGTGCCGGAAGACTTCGACGTCCCCTACGCCCATACCCCGGCCTTCGTCGGCAGCCATGTCACCGGCTACGACAATATGCTGAAGGGCATCCTGGAGAACTTCTGGAAGGGCAAGACGGCCGAAGCCGGCACCTCGATCAACATCATCCCGGGCTTCGACGGTTTCGCGGTCGGCAACAACCGCGAGCTGAAGCGGATGCTGGACCTGATGGGTGTCGAATACACCATCCTGTCCGACGTCGCCGACCAGTTCGACACCCCGTCGGACGGCCAGTACCGCATGTATGACGGCGGCACCACGCTGGACGCGACCAAGGCCGCGATCAACGCCAAGGCGACGCTGTCGATGCAGGAATACTGCACGACCAAGACCCTGGAATATGCCGAGAGCTTCGGCCAGGAAACCGCCTCGTTCCATTACCCGATGGGCGTCGCCGGCACCGACGAGTTCCTGATGAAGGTCTCGGCCCTGACCGGCAAGGCGATCCCCGAGGAGCTGACCAAGGAACGCGGCCGCCTGATCGACGCCATGGCCGACAGCCAGGCCTGGCTGCACGGCAAGACCTATGCGATCTATGGCGACCCGGACTATGTCTATGCCATGGCCCGCTTCGTCCTGGAGACCGGCGGCGAGCCGCGCCACTGCCTGGCGACCAACGGCAGCAAGGCCTGGGAAGAGCAGATGAAGGCGCTCTTCGCCTCCAGCCCCTTCGGTGCCAACTGCCAGGTCTGGGCCGGCAAGGACATGTGGCACCTGCGCTCGCTGATGGCGACCGAGCCGGTGGACATGCTGATCGGCAATTCCTACGGCAAGTATCTGGAGCGTGACCTGGGCGTGCCGCTGATCCGGCTGACCTTCCCGATCTTCGACCGGCACCACCACCACCGCTTCCCGCTCTGGGGTTACCAGGGCGGCCTGCGGGTCCTGGTGACGCTGCTCGACAAGATCTTCGACAATCTCGACAGCGAGACGATCGAAGCGGGCGTCACCGACTTCTCCTACGACCTGACCCGCTGATCAGTACCCGCGGGGGCTCCGGCCCCCGCGGTTTCGGCTTCGAGGATCGACCCATGGCGAGGTGAGGTGTGGCATGAGCGACGCGTTGAAAGCCAAGATCGCCGACGTCTTCAACGAACCCGGCTGCGACAAGAACGCGGCCAAGGACGAGAAGGCGAAGAAGAAGGGCTGTTCCAAGCCGTTGACGCCGGGTGCGGCCGCGGGCGGCTGCGCCTTCGACGGCGCCAAGATCGCCCTCCAGCCGATCGTCGACGTCGTCCACCTCGTGCATGGGCCGCTCGCCTGCGAAGGCAATTCCTGGGACAACCGGAATTCCAACACCTCGGGCCCCAAGACCTACCGCCAGAGCTACACGACCGATCTCTCCGAGCTCGACATCGTCATGGGCAACGGCGAGAAGCGCCTCTACAAGGCGATCAAGGATATCGTCGCGCGCGACAATCCGCCCGCCATCTTCGTCTATCAGACCTGCGTGCCCGCCACGATCGGCGACGATGTCGACGCCGTCTGCCGTCATGCGACCGAGAAGCTGGGCGTGCCCTGCGTGCCGGTGAACGCGCCGGGTTTCGCGGGCTCCAAGAACCTCGGCAACAAGCTCGCGGGCGAAGCTTTGCTCGACCATGTGATCGGCACGCGCGAGCCCGAATTCACCACCGATTGCGACATCAACATCATCGGCGAATACAATCTCTCGGGCGAGCTCTGGCAGATCAAGCCGCTGTTCGAAGCGCTCGGCATCCGCGTGCTGTCCTGCATGTCGGGCGACGGGCGCTATGCCGAGATCGCCACGGCGCATCGCGCCAGGCTGAACCTCATGGTCTGTTCGACGGCGCTGATCAATGTCGCGCGCAAGATGGAGGAACGCTGGGGCATTCCCTATTTCGAATGTTCCTTCTACGGCCTTTCCGACATGAATGCGACGCTGCGCACCACCGCCCGGATGCTGGTGGAACGGGGTGCATCGCCTGACCTGATCGAACGCACCGAAGCCCTGATCGCCCGCGAGGAAGCCAACGCCTGGGAACGGATCGAGCCCTATCGTGCGGCCCTCGAGGGCAAGCGCGTGATGCTCTATACCGGCGGCGTCAAATCCTGGTCGATCGTCGCGGCGCTCCAGGAAATCGGCATGGAGATCGTCTACACCTCGGTCCGCAAATCGACCGAGGGCGACAAGGAACGCATCAAGGCCATCATGGACGATCCCCATATGGTCGAGAGCGTGCCGCCGCGCGAAATGTATGCCCAGCTCAAGCGGGGCGAGGCGGACATTCTGCTCTCCGGCGGCAAGAGCCAGTTCGTGGCGCTCAAGGCCAAGGTGCCCTGGCTCGACATCAACCAGGAGCGCTTCCACGCTTTCGCCGGCTATGACGGCATGGTGGTCCTGGTCAGGGAACTGGCCAAGTCGCTGCGCAACCCGATCTGGGACGACATCCGCCGCCCCGCCCCCTGGGACGCGCCGAGTGTCGATTTTCCCTTCGCCGAAATCGAACCGAAGCGGGCGTGAGGGAGGCTGACATGGCGACCATCACCCATTCGAAGAAGAGCCTGGCGATCAATCCGCTGAAATCTTCGACCCCGCTCGGCGCCGCGCTCGCCTATCTCGGCGTCGACGGTGCGGTGCCGCTGTTCCATGGCAGCCAGGGCTGCACCTCCTTCGCGCTCACCATCGCGGTCCGCCACTTCAAGGAAGACATGCCGCTGCAGACCACGGCGATCGACGAAGTGGCGACCGTGCTGGGCGGGGCCGACAATCTCGAGGAAGCGCTGGTCAATCTGACCGGGCGGATGAAGCCCAAATTCGTCGGCATCGCGTCGACCGCCCTCGTCGAGACGCGGGGCGAGGATTTCCTGGGCGATCTCCAGGGCATCCTGGCCCGGCGCGAGGAACTGGCCAACACGCGGATCGTCTTCGCCTCGACGCCTGATTTCGCCGGTGCCCTGGAAGACGGCTGGGCGCGGGCGGTCACCGCCATGATCGAGGGCCTGGTGATCCCGGGCGACCGCAATGCGGCCACGCGGCGCCAGGTCAATGTGCTGCCCGGCGTCCACCAGACTTCGGGCGACATCGATGCCTTGCGCGAGATCATCGGCGCCTTCGGCCTGACGCCCGTCTTCCTGCCCGACATCTCGGGCTCGCTCGACGGCCATGTGAACGAACAATATTCGGGCGCCACCTCGGGCGGCGTGAAGATCGCCGAGATCGCGGAACTCGGTCGCGCACTGCATACGATCGCGATCGGCAGTCATATGCGGGCACCCGCCGAAGCGCTCCAGGGCCTGACCGGCGTGCCCACCACCCTGTTTCCCAGCCTGACCGGCCTCGCCCCGACCGACAGCCTGATCACCCTGCTGTCCCACCTCTCGGGCCAGCCGGTGCCGCCCAGCCTGAAGCGGAAGCGCAGCCAGTTGGTCGACGCCATGCTGGACGGCCATTTCCATTTCGGCGACCGGCGCATCGCGATCGCCGCCGATCCCGACCTCCTGTTCTCGCTGGCGAGCTTCTTCCAGAGCATGGGGGCGAGCGTGGTGACCGCGGTCGCCTCGACGGCGAATTCGCCGCTGCTGAGCGAACTCGACGTCGACACCGTGCTGGTCGGCGACCTGATGGACTTCGAGACCGCCGCGGAAGAGGCCCAGGCCGACATGCTGGTGACCCATGCCCACGGCCGCCAGGCGGCAGAACGCCTGGGGTTGCCGCTGCTCCGCGTCGGCTTCCCGATCTTCGACCGGCTGGGGGCGCAGCACCGCTGCACCGTCGGCTATCAGGGTACGCGCGACCTGATCTACGAGGTCGCCAATTGTTTCATCGCGCTCCGGCCCGAGAAGCGCCCGGCGGATTTCGCCGGCATCCTCGCCCCGGCGCCCCTGGAAGGGAGCATGAGCCATGCGCCGTCTGCAACTTGTTGAGAAGGAGCCGGCCGACGTGGAAAGCGGCACCATGAAGCTCAGGATCGCCATCGCGACCCAGGACATGAAGGCGCTGAACGCCCATTTCGGTTCGGCCAAGAAATTCGCCGTCTACGATGTGACACCGGACGAGGCGCGCTTCGTCGAGGCGGTCGAATTCGGCACGGTGTCCGACGAATCCGGCAAGCACAAGACCGAGGGGGACGACAAGATCGGCCCCAAGGTCGATGCCCTGCGCGGCTGCAATCTCCTGTTCTGCCTGGCGATCGGCGGGCCTTCCGCGGTCAAGGTGGTGAATGCGCGGATCCACCCGGTGAAACTGTCGGGGCCGGAGCCGATCGAACAGATCATCACCAAGGTGCAGACCATGATGGTCGGCAATCCGCCGCCCTGGCTGCGCAAGGTGATGATGGCCAAGCAGGAACGGTCGATGGATTTTCTGGACGAGGAGGCCTGAGCAATGTCGGCGGTCGCAGCAGTCAACGAGCCCGATGCCCTGGCATCACCCTTCATGAAGAGCCTGATCGGCCTGATCCGCGCCGAGGATTCCTATGGCGCCTGGGAGAAGCGTTCCGACGCCCGGCTCCTGGCCGACTGGATCGTGACCAAGGAGGAACGGCGCCAGATCCCGATCATCGGCGATCCCGATCCCGACACGCTGGACCGGGTGGAGAAATTCTACCGCGCCGTCGGCCTGACCATCGAGGCGCAATGCGGCCTGATGGCCGGCCCGATGATGAAGATGAGCCACGAGGGCTTCGGCCGGGTCGTGCTGATCGCCGGCAAGCTGGTGGTCTTCGCCAAGACGCTGCGCGATGTCCATCGTTTCGGCTTCGAGAGCCTGGACGCCCTGGCGGCCGAGGGCATGAAGGCGGTCGGTCAGGCGCTGGCCGCGATCGAAGCTCACCCCGAAGTGGCGCGGGCCTGAGGGAGGTGGCGATGAGCGATCTCGACAGCCTGAAGGCCGAACTCAAGAAACTCTCGGCCAAGGCGACCCAGGCCAAGATGGATCTCCACGACCTCTCCGAGGAACTGCCGGTCAATTGGCAGAGGATCCCGGAAGTCGCCGCCAAGGCCCATGAGGCGTTCCAGGTCCTGGACGCCAAGCGGGCAGAACTCAAGCGTCTCGAAGCCGCGTAAAGGAGGCACCGATGCAAGCACAGACCCGCGACGGCCGCGACTGGGTGCCGGAATATCTCCTCGCCATCGATGCCAAGGTCTGCATCGGCTGCGGCCGCTGCTACAAGGTCTGCGGCCGGGGCGTGATGACCCTGATGGGCGTCAACGACGAGGACGAGCTGGTCGATCCGGACGAGGACGACATCGAACGCAAGGTGATGGCACTGGTCGATGCCGGCGCCTGCATCGGCTGCGGTGCCTGCGCCCGCGTCTGTCCCACCAATTGCCAGAGCCACGGCCAGGCCTGAGGAGGTCGCGATGGAACCGCAGGATGTCTACGGTTGGCTGATGGGCGGTGGCGAACGCGCCGCCTGCGATGCCTTCGATGCCCATGTCGTCGCCTCGATCCTGTCGCTCTCGCTCTGCGAGGCGGCGGCGGAAGGGGTGCGTCCGGGCGAGCGCATCGGCCTCGCCCACGAGGACCTGCGTTCCCTGGTGGGCAGCGTGTTTCCCGCCGCGCGCCGCCAGTTCGACGGGCTCGCCCCGGGCGAACTGGTCCCGGCCGACGACGAAGCCTGCCTGCGCGAATTGCTGTTCCGCCATTCGAGCGAGGGCAGCGCCTTCGAATATCAGCTGGCCGCCATGATCGCCCGGCGTGCCATGCGGCCCAATCATCTGTGGCAGGACCTGGGTCTGCGTAACCGGCGCGAACTTTCCTGGCTCATGGAACGTCACTTCGAGTCGCTCGCCCGCAAGAACGCCCGCGACATGAAGTGGAAGAAGTTCCTCTATCGCATGATCTGCCGCGACGAGGGCTTCCGCCTGTGCACGGCGCCGAGCTGTTCCGAATGCGACGATTTCGAACATTGTTTCGGCGCGGAAGACGGCGAGAGCCTGATGGCGCAGAGCCGCAGGACCGCCGACCTCGCCCTTCACGCCTGATACGCTTCCCGGCGGCGCCCTGCCGCTCCGGGTGAACCCGGCTCCGTTTCCGATCCCCGCGGAGCCGGGTTCGTCCTTTTCAAAAAGTACGTGCGTCGTCATTCCGACCTGTCGGAAAACCGACATGTCGCACCGCGGCAAACGTCCCGATCTGAAAAACTGATATAAATCAATTGGTTGGCTCTTGGCACGGAGCTTGCGATGTCCCCGGACAGGGATCGCGTCGCAAGGAGCCGCCACTATGATCCAACTGACCGAGAGTGCCCTGAATGCCGTCCGCACCGCGATCGCCGGGTCCACCCAGCCGGTCGAAGGCCTGCGGGTGATGGTCGAAGCGGGCGGCTGCGCCGGCTTCAAATACATGATGGGTCTCGTGGCGGCGCCCGAGCCCGACGACCTGGTGGCCGAGCAGGACGGCGTCAAGGTCTTCATCGACCCGGCCAGCGGCCCGGTCATCGCCGGCACCACGATCGACTTCGTGGTCAGCCTCGAAGGCTCCGGCTTCACTTTCGACAACCCCCAGGCGACGTCCAGCTGCTCCTGCGGCAAGTCCTTCGGTTGAGGAGTAGGAACCATGTGGGAATACAGCGAAAAGGTTCAGGAATATTTCTACAACCCGAAGAATGCCGGCGTGATGGAAAAGCCGGACGGGGTGGGCGATGTCGGCGCCATTTCCTGCGGTGATGCGCTCCGTCTCATGATCAAGGTCGAGCCGGTGACCGAAGTGATCACCGATGCCAAGTTCCAGACCTTCGGCTGCGGTTCCGCCATCGCCTCCTCCTCGGCCCTGACCGAGCTGATCATCGGCAAGACGATCGAAGAGGCGATGAAGATCACCAACCAGGACATCGCGGATTTCCTGGGCGGCCTTCCCCCTGAAAAGATGCATTGCTCCGTCATGGGTTACGAGGCGCTGCGCGCCGCGGTCGCCAACTACAAGGGCGAGGCCTGGGTCGACGACCATGAGGAAGGCGCCCTGATCTGCAAGTGCTTCGGCGTTGACGAAGGCATGATCGAGCGCGCCGTGCGCATGAACAAGCTGACCTCGATCGAGCAGGTGACCCATTTCACCAAGGCCGGCGGGAGCTGCTCGACCTGCGTCGAAGGGATCGAGGAAGTCCTGGCCAAGACCAACGCGGCCATGGTCGCGGAAGGCCTGCTCGATGCCGCCGAAGCCTTCGACCCCAGCAATGCGGTCCGTCCCTTGAAGCGGCCGAAGACCGGCAAGTCGCCCCTCGCCATCAAGCTCGAGCCGGTGACCAAGCCGAAGCTGACCAACCTCCAGAAGATCCGCCTGATCGAAGAGGCAATCGAGGAGTTGCGGCCCTACCTGAAGCGCGACGGCGGCGACTGCGAGCTGGTCGACGTCGAGGGCGAGCGGGTGATGGTGAAGCTCTCGGGCGCCTGTGTCGGCTGCCAGATGGCCTCGGTCACCGTGAGCGGCGTGCAGGAGAAGCTGATCGAGAAGCTCGGCCAGCCGCTCCGCGTGATCCCCGTCTAATCCATCTGCGAAGGAGCCGGCGATGCGCCCCGTCTATCTCGACAACAACGCCACCACCCGCGTCGATCCGGAAGTGGTCGCCGCCATGCTGCCCTTCTTCACCGAGCAGTTCGGCAATGCCTCCTCGATGCACGCCTTCGGTTCCGAGGTGGGCGGTGCGCTGAAGGTGGCGCGGCGCCAGCTCCAGGACCTGCTGGGCGCCGAATTCGACCATGAGATCATCTATACCTCGGGCGGTACGGAATCCGACAATACCGCGATCCTCTCGGCGCTGGAGACCCAGGGCGGGCGGAACGAGGTGATCACCTCGGTCGTCGAACATCCGGCGGTGCTCTCGCTCTGCGACTATCTGGAAAAGCACCGCGGCGTTGTGGTGCATCGGATCCCGGTCGACTCCCGCGGCCGGCTCGACATCGACGCCTATCGGGCGGCGCTCGGCCCGAAGACGGCGATCGCCTCCATCATGTGGGCGAACAACGAGACAGGCACGGTGTTCCCGGTCGAGAAGCTGGCCGAACTCGCCCATGGCGCCGGCGCCCTGTTCCACACGGACGCGGTGCAGGCGGTCGGCAAGCTGCCGATCGACCTGAAGTCGACCGAGATCGACATGCTCTCCCTCTCCGGCCACAAGCTGCACGGGCCGAAGGGCATCGGCGCCCTCTATGTCCGGAAGGGTGTCCGGCTCCGCCCGCTGATCCGCGGCGGCCATCAGGAACGCGGCCGCCGCGCGGGCACCGAGAATGCGCCCGCCATCATCGGCCTCGGCAAGGCGGCGGAACTGGCGAAGCTCCATATGGCGGAGGAGCAGAGCCGGGTGAAGGCCCTGCGCGACCGGCTGGAGAGCGGCCTGTTGCAGCGGATCGGCAATTCCTTCGTGACCGGCGACACCGATCACCGCCTGCCCAACACGGCCAATGTCGCCTTCGAATTCATCGAGGGCGAGGCGATCCTCCTGCTCCTCAACAAGCAGGGCATCGCGGCCTCCTCGGGTTCGGCCTGCACCTCGGGTTCGCTCGAACCCTCGCATGTGCTGCGTGCCATGAAGGTGCCCTATACGGCGGCTCACGGGGCGATCCGCTTCTCCTTCTCGCGCGAGAACGGGGAAGAGGATGTCGACCGCGTGCTGGAGGTGATGCCCGGCATCATCGAAAAGCTGCGCGCCCTCTCGCCCTTCTGGAAGGCGAACAGGGCACCGGCCGCCGAGACCTTCAACCCGACCTACGCCTGAGCCCTTCGGAGTTACGGCCATGACCGACACCCTGATGCCGCCCGTGATCATCAACGACACCACGCTGCGCGATGGCGAGCAGGCGCCGGGTGTCGCCTTCACCCTCGAAGAGAAACTGGCGATCGCCCGCGCCCTGGACGAGGCGGGGGTCGACGAGATCGAAGCCGGCACGCCCGCCATGGGCACGGAAGAGATCGAGGCGATCGCCGCCGTCGCCGACAGCCTGCATCACGCCGAACCGATCGCTTGGTGCCGCATGACCGAGGCGGATGTCGAGGCGGCCCTGCGCACCGGGCTCTCCCGCGTGAACCTCTCGGTTCCGCTGTCGGACCGGCAGATCCAGGCCAAATATCACGCCGGGCGGGACGAAGCGCTGCGCCGTCTCGACCGCGTGGTGCGCTATGCCCTCGACCTCGGCCTCAAGGTCGCGGTGGGCGGCGAGGATTCGAGCCGGGCCGACATCGGCTTCGTCTGCCAGGCGCTCCGCGTCGCGGAAGAGGCGGGGGCGCATCGCTTCCGCTTCGCCGATACCGTGGGCTGCCTCGATCCCTTCGCGACCTATGCCGTCATGCGCCGGCTCTGCGCCGAGACGGACCTGGAGATCGAATTCCACGGCCATGACGACCTCGGCCTCGCCACCGCCAATACGCTGGCGGCGGTGCAGGGCGGGGCGACCCATGCCTCGGTCTGTGTGCTCGGCCTCGGCGAACGGGCCGGCAATGCCGCCCTCGAAGAAGTGGTGGCCGCCCTGGCCCAGACCCAGGGGCGGCGCACCGGCGTCGACCTGACCCGGCTCCAGGGCCTGGCCGACATCGTCGCGGCAGCCAGCGGCCGGCCGATCCCGACCGCCAAGTCGATCGTCGGCGCGGGTGTCTTCACCCATGAATCCGGCATCCACGTCCACGGCCTGCTGCAGGACCCGCAGACCTACGAAGCCCTGTCGCCCGCACGTTTCGGGCGTCAGCGCCAGATCGTGCTGGGCAAGCATTCGGGTGTCTCCTCTGTCCTCGCCGCCCTGCATCGCCTCGGCCTCGCGGCGGACGAGATGCGCGCGCGCGCCGTGCTGGAGCGGGTGCGCGACCGCGCCGCGCGGACCAAGCGGATCGTCGGCAATACCGAGCTGATGGAAATCTATGCGAGTTGCGGCCGCGGCGCCATGACCGGCGCGGAATGACGGGGGCGGTACCATGGTCGACCTCGCCAATGCCGATCTCGTGACCACCGACGTGCCGAAAAAGCCGGGCCTCTTCGCCTCCTGGCGGGCCGACGTCGCCTGCGTGAAGGCGCGCGATCCTGCGGCCCGCTTCGGCCTCGAGATCATGCTGACCTATCCCGGCGTCCATGCCGTGATGATCCATCGCCTGTCGCACCGATTGTGGCTGCTGGGCGCGCGCTTCCCCGCCCGCCTGCTGTCCTGGTTCGGCCGCCTGGTCACCAATGTCGATATCCATCCGGGTGCCACGATCGGCCAGCGCCTGTTCATCGATCACGGCGCCGGCGTCGTCATCGGCGAGACGGCGGTGGTCGGCGACGACGTCACGCTCTACCACGGCGTCACCCTGGGTGGCACCAGCTGGTCGCACGGCAAGCGCCACCCGACGATCGAGGACGGCGTGCTGATCGGCGCCGGCGCCAAAGTGCTGTCGGCCATCACGGTCGGGCGGGGGGCGCGCATCGGCGCCAATTCCGTGGTGATCGAGAATGTCGCCCCGGGCATGACCGTGGTGGGCATCCCCGGCAAGGTGGTGCGTGCCGAATCCGAACGCCGCCGCATCGACGGCCGCATCGACCTCGAACATCACCTGATGCCCGATCCGGTGGGCGAGGCGCTGGCCGCCATGCTCGACCGCATCGAATTCCTGGAAGCCCGGCTCGATCACTATCGCCGCCGGGCCAAGGCGGAAACCGACCTGCAAGAGAAGGAACCCCAGTCATGAGCGTGCTCGATCAACTGAAGCGCCAGTCCTCGGCCGAGGATTTCTTCTCCCTCCTGGGCGTGCCTTATGACCCGTCGGTACTAAACGTCGCCCGTTTGCACATTTTGCGTCGCATGGGCGAATACCTGCGCCGGCAGGATCTCGAAGGTCTCGACGACGGCGCGCTGATGGCGGCCTGCCGCGATCACCTGGCCAAGGCTTACGGCGACTTCGTCGCCTCGTCGCCGCTCGACCAGCGGGTCTTCAAGGTGCTGAAGGACGCGGTGCGGCCGAAGCGCGGCGCCTTCGTGCCGCTGTCGGCCCTGACGAACGAAGGCTGACGCACTGTCGCGAACCCGACACGGATGTCGGTCGCGAAAGTGGCGGATTTCCTGGGTTTTCCGACTGGCACGGTACTTGCGAAGAAGTTGGTGTGGTCGGCAGCCAGCGATCAGGAGGACAGGATGCATATCGTCGTCTGTATCAAGCAAGTACCCGACAGTGCGCAGATCCGCGTCCATCCGGTGACCAACACGATCATGCGCCAGGGCGTGCCGACGATCATCAATCCCTACGACCTCTTCGCCCTCGAGGCGGCGCTGGCGCTGCGCGACAAGCACGGCGGCGAGGTTACGGTGCTCTGCATGGGCCCGCCCATGGCGGAAGACAGCCTGCGCAAGGCCCTGACCTTCGGTGCCGACCGCGCCGTCCTGCTGACCGACCGCTTCTTCGCCGGTTCCGACACGCTGGCCACGTCCTACGCCCTCGCCGCCGCCATCGCCAAGATCGGCGAAACCTGGGGCGTTCCCGACGTCGTCTTCACCGGCAAGCAGACGATCGACGGCGACACCGCCCAGGTCGGCCCCGGCATCGCCAAGCGTCTCGACCTCCGCCAGCTCACCTATGTTTCGCGCATCACCGGCATCGACCAGGAACAGGGCGAGATCACGGTGGAACGCCGGGCCGAAGGCGGCGTCCAGGTCCTGAAGACGGCGCTGCCCGTGCTCATCACCATGCTGGAAGGCACCAACGAGATCCGTCGCGGCTCGCTCGCCGATGCGCTGAAGGCGGCGCGGGCGGAAGTGGTGACCTGGAACGCTGCCGCCGCCGGCATCACCGACATGGTGAAATGTGGTCTGCGCGGCTCGCCCACCGTGGTGAAGAAGGTTTTCGCGCCGACCGCGCGAGCCGACAAGGCGCAACTGGTCGCGACCCAGGACCGCACCGCGGCCCAGGCGGCCGAAGCCCTGATCGGCGCGATCCTGGAGCGGCAGCCCGGCCTCGAAGCCGACCTGCGCCGCCTGTCCGCCGGCTTCTGACAGAGGGGATGACATCATGAGCGACCAAGCCAAACCCGCCGCCCCTCCCGCCGCCGCCCCGCCCGCTGCCTCTGGCCGCGCCGGCATGAAGAAGGAGCTGCCGGAGCACTTCAAGGCCTACAAGCACGTCTGGGTCTTCGTCGAATACGAGCACGGCCACATCCATCCGGTCTCCCTCGAACTCCTGGGCGAGGGGCGCAAGCTCGCGGACAAGCTGGGCGCGGAACTGGCCGGCGTCGCCCTCGGCGGCGATGCCGAGGAACTGGGCCATGTCGCCGCGACCTGCTGGGAGCATGGCGCCGACCTCGTCTACCGGGTCGCCGATCCGGTGCTGGCGCATTACCGGAACGAGCCCTACACCAAGGCCCTGACCGATCTCGTCAACACCTTCAAGCCCGAGATCGTGCTGCTCGGCGCCACCACCCTGGGCCGTGATCTGGCGGGTTCCGTGGCGACCACACTGCTGACCGGCCTGACCGCCGACTGCACCGAACTCGCGATCGACGACGAACGCTCGCTGGCGGCGACGCGACCCACCTTCGGCGGCTCGCTTCTCTGCACCATTCACACCCTGAACTTCCGGCCCCAGATGGCGACCGTGCGGCCCCGCGTCATGGCCATGCCGGACGCGCAGCCGGGCCGCCTCGGCCGCATCATCGACCATGCCCTCGACATGCGGGAAGAGGACGTGATCACCAAGGTTCTGCAGTTCGTCGCCGACCGCGAAACCAACAAGGCCCAGCTCTCCTACGCCGATGCGGTGGTGGCAGGCGGCCTCGGCCTGAAGAGCCCGGAGAATTTCCAGCTCGTGAAGGACCTCGCCGCCGCGATCGGTGCCGAATACGGCGGCTCCCGCCCGCTCGTGCAGAAGGGCTGGATCACCGCAGACCGTCAGATCGGCCAGACCGGCAAGACGATCCGGCCGAAGCTCTATATCGCCGCCGGCATTTCGGGTGCGATCCAGCACCGCGTGGGGGTCGAGGGCGCCGATCTGATCGTCGCCATCAATACCGATCCCAAGGCGCCGATCTTCGATTTCGCCCACGTCGGCATCGTCGCCAATGCGGTCGAGCTTCTGCCGGTGCTGACGGCCGCGTTCCGCCGGCGCCTGTCCGTCCACCGTCTGGCGAGTTGAGGAGGTTCAGATGAGCGAGGAACGTTTCGACGCCATCGTGGTCGGGGCAGGCCCCTCGGGCAATGCCGCCGCCTATACGATGGCCAAGGCCGGGCTCAAGGTCCTGCAACTGGAACGCGGGGAATATCCCGGTTCCAAGAACGTGCAGGGTGCCATCCTCTATGCCGACGCGCTGGAGAAGGTGATCCCCGATTTCCGTGACGACGCGCCGCTGGAACGCCACGTCATCGAACAGCGCATCTGGATGATGGACGACACGTCCCACGCCGGCATGCACTACCGTTCGGAAGACTTCAACGAAGAGAAGCCGAACCGCTACACCATCATCCGCGCCCAGTTCGACAAGTGGTTCAGCCGCCGCGTGCGCGAGGCCGGTGCCACGCTCCTGTGCGAGACGACGGTCACCGACCTGCTCCGCGACATCAAGGGCAAGGTGATCGGTGTTCGCACCGACCGCGGCGGCGGGCATATCTATGCCGACGTCGTGGTCCTCGCCGACGGCGTGAACAGCCTGGTCGGCCAGCGCGCCGGGCTCCGCCCCGAACTGAAGCCGCAATCGGTCGCCCTCGCGGTCAAGGAAATGCACTTCCTGCCGCAGGAAGTGATCGAACAGCGCTTCAACCTGAAGGGCGACGAGGGCGTGGTGATCGAGGTGATGGGCACCGTGACCAACGGCATGACCGGCACCGGCTTCATCTATACGAACAAGGAATCGCTCGCGGTCGGCATCGGCTGCATGGTCTCCGACTTCGCCGAAACCGGCACCGCTCCCTACGCCCTGCTCGAAGCCTTCAAGAACCATCCGAGCGTGAAGCCGCTGCTCGAAGGCTCCGAGGTCAAGGAATATGCCGCCCATCTGATCCCGGAAGGCGGCTATCGCGAGATCCCGGAAATCTATGGCGACGGCTGGGTGCTGGTCGGCGACTCCGCCCATTTCGTCAACGCGGTGCACCGCGAGGGGTCCAACCTGGCGATGACCACGGGGCGCATCGCGGCGCAAACCATCATCCGCCTGAGGCAGTTCCGTTCCGATTTCTCGAAGGCCGACCTCGCCGCCTACCGGAAGGCACTGGACGAGACCTTCGTGATGAAGGACCTGAAGAAATACAAGGACATCCCGAACTTCCTGCACGGTAACGCGAAGAATGTCTTCGGCGTCTATCCGCGCCTGTTCAGCCAGGCGGCGCAGAACTGGTTCAGGGTCGACGGTGTCGACAAGCGTGAGAAGGAGCGGCAGATCGTCTCCTCCTTCCGCAAGGGCCGGGGTCTCCGGGGCATGATCGGGGACGCATTCAAGCTGGCGAGGGCATGGCGATGACGGTCGAACCGACGAAGGCCCAGGTGCGGGTCGAAGAAAAGCTCTACGTGAACCGCTATCTGGTCGACGCGGGGCGCCCCCACATCCGCATCAAGGCGCACGAGAAGCCCTCGGCGGCGCTCCAGGCGCTCACCACGGTCTGCCCGGCCGGCTGCTACAGCACGAACGACCGTGGCCAGGTCGAGGTGGTGCCCGACGGCTGCATGGAATGCGGCACCTGCCGCGTGCTTACCGCCGACACCGGCGACATCGAATGGAACTACCCGCGCGGCGGTTACGGCGTTCTCTTCAAGTTCGGTTGAGATGCTGTTTTCCGACGCCGAAATCGATCGGCTGGTCGCCGAGGATGTTCCCTTCGGCGACCTGACGACCGACTCCCTCGGAATCGGCGGGCGTGCCGCGGTGATGACCTTCACCGCGCGCAGCCCCCTTGTCGCCGCCTGTACCGAGGAGGCGGCCCGCGTCGTCTTGCACTGTGGCGGGCGCCTGACCGCCGGGCCGGTGGCGAGTGGCACCCGTTGCCCGCCCGGCACGCCCCTGATGGCGGCCGAAGGCACGGCCGCGGCCCTCTTCGCCGCCTGGAAGGTGGCCCAGAACCTGATCGAATGGGCGTCCGGCATCGCCACCGCCACGCGCGAGCTGGTCGACGCGGCGCGTGCCGTCAACCCGGCGATCTCGATCGCCTGTACCCGTAAGACGGTGCCGGGAACCCGGCGCTTTTCTGCCAAGGCGATCCGCGCCGGTGGCGGTGTTCTGCATCGCCTCGGCCTGTCCGAGACCATTCTGCTGTTTCCCGAACATCAGGCCTTCTTCGCCGGCGAGGGCGGCATCGAGGCTGCGCTTCGTCAGCTCCAGACGGCGGTTCCCGAACGCACTTTGGTGATCGAGGTGAAGGGCGTGGACGAAGCACTGGCTGCCGCGGATCGGGCCGACGTGCTGCAGCTCGAGAAATTCACTCCCGAGCAGGTGGCGGAAGTCGCCGTCGCAGTTCGCCGCCGCCCAGGCGGCGGTCCCGTGGTTGCTGCCGCAGGTGGCATCGGCCGCGGCAATGTGGCAGTCTATGCGGCGACTGGCGCCGATGTCCTGGTGACGTCGGCGCCCTATACTGCGCGTCCATCCGAAGTACAGGTTCGCCTCGGCCCGCCTCCCCCGTCGCAGGCTTGAGGCCCGACAGTCATCCGCCCATCGCTGTTCACCCGAGAGGACCTCTGAGATGAAGACCAGTGCCCGCAACCAATTCCCCGGCATCGTCGAGTCGGTGACGCTCGGCCCGGTGAATGCCGAAGTCGTGCTGAAGGTGGCCGACGGCGTCCACCTTTCCGCCATCATCACCAAGCGCAGCGCCGAATTCCTGGGTCTCGCCGAAGGCGTGCCTGCGACCGCCCTGGTCAAGTCGAGCTTCGTCATCCTGGCCAAGGACGGCGAGATCGGCAAGACTTCGGCCCGTAACGTTCTGCGTGGCACGATCGCCCGCCGGGTGGACGGCGTCGTCTCGACCGAATACGCCCTCGATGTCGGCGGTGGCCTGCACCTGGTCGCGGTCGTGACCAAGGGCAGCGCGGACGACCTGGTGCTCGACGTCGGCGACAAGGCCGTGGCGCTGATCAAGGCGCCGCACATCATCCTGGCCGTCGAGTAACGTCCGTCGTAACGGCGGGGCGTCCGGCAGGGGCCGCCCCGTCGCCATCGAAATCACACCAAGGGGTGCCGTCATGCTTTTCTCCAAACGCAAGCTTCTCGGCCTGATCGCGGCCGTGGCCATGGTTCCCACGGTTCTGGCGGGGACCGCCAGGGCCGAGGACAAGCCGGTCCTGGTCTTCGCCGCCGCCAGCCTGAAGGAAGCGCTCACCGCGCTCGCCACCGGCTTCCAGAAGGAGACGGGCAAGGTGGTGCAGATCTCCTTCGCCGCCTCTGGCGCGCTGGCGAAGCAGGTCGAAGCCGGTGCCCCGGCCGATCTCTTCATCTCGGCCGACACCAAGTGGATGACCTATCTGTCCGGCAAGGACCTGACCGTGAAGGACACGGAAATGCCGCTGCTCGGCAATACGCTGGTCCTGGTGGCGCCCAAGGATGCCGCGGTCGATCCGGTGACGCTCGGCAAGGGCTTCGATCTCGGCGCCCTGCTCGCCGGCGGCAAGCTGGCCATGGGCGATCCCTCCTCGGTGCCGGCCGGCACCTATGGCAAGACTGCGCTCGAAAACCTCGGGATCTACGACGGCGTGAAGGACAAGGTGGCCCTGACCGAGAACGTGCGCGCGGCGCTCGCCCTGGTGGCGCGCGGCGAAGCGCCCTTCGGCATCGTCTACGGCACCGACGCGGCGGCCGATCCGACCGTCAAGGTGGTGGCCACTTTCCCGGCCGACTCCTATCCCGCGATCGTCTATCCGATCGCCGTGCTGAAGGAATCGGCCAATCCGGACGCCAAGGCCTTCTATGCCTATCTGCAGACGGCGCCGGCCGCGGCCGTGTTCACCGCGCAGGGCTTCACCGTGATGAAGGCGCCGGCGACGAACTGAGCTCCGTGTTCGATCTGAGCCCGGAGGAAATCACGGCGATTCTCCTGTCGCTGAAGGTTTCTCTCTGGGCCGTCGCCGTCAGTCTGCCCTTCGGCATTGGGACCGCCTTCGTGCTGTCACGGGGGCGGTTTCGCGGCATCGCGGTGCTCGATGCCCTGGTCTATCTGCCGCTCACCCTGCCGCCGGTGGTGACGGGTTTCATCCTGCTCATCCTGTTCGGGCGGCGCGGCGTGATCGGTTCCTTCCTCGATCACCATTTCGGCATCGTCTTCGCCTTCCGCTGGACGGGGGCGGCGCTCGCCTGCGCCGTCATGGGCTTTCCCCTCATGGTGCGGGCGATCCGGCTCTCCTTCGATGCGGTCGACCGCCGGCTCGAACAGGCGGCGGGCACGCTCGGCGCTTCACCCGTCTGGGTTTTCCTCACGGTGACGCTGCCGATCGTGCTGCCCGGCGTGCTGGCCGGGGTGATCATGTCCTTCGCCCGGGCGATGGGCGAATTCGGCGCCACCATCACCTTCGTCTCCAACATCCCGGGCGAGACCCAGACCCTGCCGACCGCGATCTATACCCTGACCCAGGTGCCGGGGGGCGACGCCGCCGCCTTCCGCCTGGTCGGCGTCTCCGTCGCCATTTCGATGACGGCCCTGATCGCTTCCGAATATATGGCGCGGCGGCTGGGCCGGCGGGTCGCATGAGCCTGCAGGTCGAGATCGCCCATCGGGCCGGGGAGTTCAGCCTGGACGTCGCCTTCACCGCGGACGGAAGGGTGACCAGCCTGTTCGGCCCGTCCGGCTCGGGCAAGACCACGGTGGTCAATGTGATCGCCGGGCTGACGAGGCCGCTGCGCGGCCGGATCGCCATCGACGACCTCGTCCTGCTCGACACCGAAGCCGGCATCGACCTGCCGCCGCACCGCCGCCGCCTCGGCTATGTCTTCCAGGAAGGCCGGCTGTTCCCCCATCTGACAGTGCGCCAGAACCTGCTTTACGGCCGCTTTTTTGCCCCCAAGGGCGGTGACCTCGTCGGTTTCGATGCGGTGGTCGACATGCTGGGCATCGGCCATCTGCTCGGTCGCCGGCCGCGACTCCTCTCCGGCGGGGAGAAGCAGCGGGTCGCGATCGGCCGCGCCCTGCTCGCCAATCCGCGCCTGCTCCTGATGGACGAACCGCTCTCCGCCCTCGACGACGCCCGCCGCCAGGAGGTTCTGCCCTTCCTGGCCCGGCTCCGCGACGAGGCGCTGGTGCCGATCGTCCATGTCTCGCACGATCTTTCCGAGGTGGTCGAACTGGCGAGCCATCTCGTGGTGCTGGACGAAGGGCGGATTGCCGCCGCCGGCACCCTGGCCGAGGTCATGGGGCGGCTCGACGTCGCCTGTCTGTCGGCCCGGCGCGACGCGGGCGTGGTGATCGAACTCCGCGTCGCCGGCCACGACGAGGCCGAGGGGCTGAGCTTCCTCGACGGCCGGCTGGGACGACTGGTGGTACAGAAGATCGATGCCCCCCTGGGGGCGCCGCGCCGGCTCTGGATCCACGCCCGCGACGTCATCCTGGCGACCGGCGTGCCGGGCAGCGTGTCGGCCCAGAACATCCTGCCGGCGCGGGTGATCGAAGTGGTAACGCGGGGCGACGGCGCAGACGTGCTGCTCGATTGCGGGGGCGATCGCCTGATCGCCCGGGTGACGCGGCGTGCGGTGGCCGAACTCGGCCTGGCGCCCGGCCTCGCCGTCAGCGCCATCGTGAAATCTCAGGCGCTGGCCTGACGCGGCCCGGCCTCGGCCGCCCGCAACTCCAGCATATTGCGCCGATAATTCTGTGCCCCGTCGCGGAACAGGGCGGATCCCGCCACCAGCGTGTCGGCCCCGGCCTCGATCACTTGGGCCGCGGTCCTGGCGTTGATGCCGCCGTCGACTTCGAGCCTTATCGCGCGACTGCCGATCATGGCGCGGAGCTCGGCCAGTTTTCCGAGCTGCGAGGGGATGAAGCTCTGCCCGCCGAAGCCGGGGTTGACGCTCATCACCAGGATCAGGTCCAGCCGGTCCAGCACGTGGGCGACGGCGGCGGCCGGCGTCGCGGGGCAGAGGGCGACGCCGGCCTTGCAGCCGAGGGAACGCACGGCCTGCAGGGTCCGGTCGAGATGGGGACCCGCCTCGGCATGGACGGTGATCAGGTCGGCCCCCGCCTTGGCGAAGGCTTCGAGATGGAGGTCGACCGGCGCCACCATGAGATGGACATCGAAGGGCAGGGCGACATGGGGACGAAGGCAACGCATGACGTCCGGCCCGATGGTCAGATTGGGCACGAAATGGCCGTCCATCACGTCGATATGCAACCAGTCGGCCCCGGCGGCGGCCATGGCGCGGGCTTCCTCGCCCAGTTTCGAAAAATCGGCGGACAGGATCGAAGGCGCGATCACCAGGGGTTCAGCCATTGCCGTCTCCATCGAAAACGCGGCTCGCCAAGATGTCTTCCGCCTCGATCGTCATCAGGTCCGCCGCCGTCAGGTCGTGCCTTCCCTCGGCAAAGAGGCGGGTCGCCTGGCGCAGCCGGGCGCGGTCGAGGGCGTTCCGCATCGAGCGGGCATTGGCGAAATGGGGTTGCTGCCGGCGGCGGCGGATATAGTCGGTGAGCGCCGCACGGGCGCGCTCGCTCAGGCGGTAGTTCTGCCGCTCCAGGGTCATGTCGGCGATGGCGATCAGCTCGCCGTCGCTGTAATCGGGAAAGTCCACATGGTGGGCGATACGCGAGCGGAAACCGGGGTTGCAGGCGAAGAAAGTCTCCATCCGGTCGGCATAGCCGGCCAGGATCACGACGAGGTCTTCGCGTTTGTTTTCCATCACCTGGAGCAGGATCTCGATCGCCTCCTGGCCGTAGTCGCGTTCGTTTTCCGGCCGATAGAGGTAGTAGGCCTCGTCGATGAAGAGGACGCCGCCCATGGCCCGCTTCAGGATCTCCTTGGTCTTGGGGGCCGTATGGCCGATATATTGCCCGACCAGGTCGTCCCGCGTTACCGAGACGAGGTGGCCTTTCCGGATGAAGCCGAGCCGGTGCAATATGTCGGCCATGCGGAGCGCCACCGTGGTCTTGCCGGTGCCCGGATTGCCGGTGAAGGACATGTGCAGGCTCGGCGGCTCGGCCGCGAGGCCGAGGCGGCGGCGCACCTGTTCGACCACCAGCAGGGCGGCGATCTGCCGGATCCTGGTCTTCACCGGGGCGAGTCCGACCAGTTCCGCCTCCAGCGTGTCCAGGACCTCCCTGGCGCCGGAACCTTCCAGTTCCGCCGCCAGGTCGATCCGCGCCTCGGCCAGCGCTTCCGTCATCCGACAACCGTGGTATAGCCGATGTTGCGCCCGGCCTGTTCCTTGCGGATCAGCTTGAAGCTCGGCTCTTCCGCCGGGCGGTTGACCAGGAAGGAGATCCGCACCGATTCCCAGCCGTGGCTCGAATCGAAGGCGGTCAGGCGGATGTAGCGGTCGCCGTAGGCCTTGCGGCAGGCGTCGAGCTCCAGCATCACGGCGGCGGCATCGCGGATCTCGAACATCGGCAGGCCCCACATCTCCCAGAAGGTGTTGCGGGGATGCGGATCGTCGGTGTGCTCCAGGTTCACGGCGTAACCCTGGTCGATGCAGTATTGCACCTGGGCGCGGATCTGCGCGTCGGTCAGGTCGGGCAGGAAGGAGAAGCAGCCTTGGGTAATGCGCATGGTATCGCTCCTCACGAGGCGACGGACGGCGTCGGCACGAAGTCCGGCGTGTCGGTCGAGGCATAGTTGAAGGTGACGTTCTTCCAGGTATCCAGCGCCTGGGCGAGCGGGGTGCAGTGGCGGGCGGCGGCGGCCAGGATCTCCGGCCCTTCTTCGAGGATGTTGCGGCCCTCGTTGCGGGCCAGAATCATCGCCTCGAGGGCGACACGGTTCGCCGTGGCGCCGGCCTGGATGCCCATCGGGTGCCCGATGGTGCCGCCGCCGAACTGCAGCACGACATCCTCGCCGAGAAGGTCGATCAACTGGTGCATCTGCCCGGCATGAATGCCGCCGGAGGCGACCGGCATCAGCTTGGCCAGGCTGGCCCAGGACTGGTCGAAGAAAATGCCGTTCTCCAGCCGGGTGGGATTGAAGTCCTCACGGCAGATGTCGTAATAGCCGCGCGTCGTGTAGGGGTCGCCTTCGAGCTTGCCCACCACGGTGCCGGCATGGATGTGGTCGACACCGGCGAGCCGCATCCATTTGGCGATCACCCGGAAGGAGACGCCATGCGACTTCTGCCGCGTGTAGGTGGAGTGACCGGCCCGGTGCAGGTGCAGGATCATGTCGTTCCGGCGTGCCCATTTCGCCATCGACTGGATCGCCGTGTAACCGATCACGAGATCGATCATGACGACGACGGAGCCCAGTTCCTTGGCGAATTCGGCGCGCTCGTACATGTCCTCCATGGTGGCGGCGGTGATGTTCAGATAGGAGCCCTTCACCTCGCCGGTCACCGCCTGGGCCTTGTTCACCGCCTCCATGCAGTAGAGGAAGCGTTCGCGCCAGTGCATGAAGGGCTGGGAATTGATGTTCTCGTCGTCCTTGGTGAAATCGAGCCCGCCCTTCAGCGCCTCATAGACGACGCGGCCGTAGTTGCGGCCGGACAGGCCGAGTTTCGGCTTCACCGTGGCGCCCAGCAGGGGGCGGCCGAATTTGTCGAGCCGTTCGCGCTCGACCACGATGCCCGTAGCCGGCCCCTGGAAGGTCTTCACATAGGCGACCGGCAGGCGCATGTCCTCGAGGCGAAGCGCCTTCAGCGGCTTGAAACCAAAGACGTTGCCGATGATCGAGGCCGAGAGATTGGCGATCGAGCCGCCCTCGAAGAGGTCGAGGTCATAGGCGATATAGGCGAAATACTGGCCCGGCGCATTGGGCACCGGATCCACGCGATAGCATTTGGCGCGGTATTTCTCGCAAGCGGTCAGGCGGTCGGTCCAGACCACGGTCCAGGTCGCGGTCGAGCTCTCGCCGGCGACGGCGGCCGATGCCTCGATCGGGTCGACGCCGTCCTGCGGCGTCACCCGGAACAGGGCGATGACATCCGTGTCCTTGGGCTCGTAGTCGGGCTGCCAATAGCCCATCTTGCGATATTCCATCACGCCGGCGCGGTAACGGTCTGCCTTCACTTGCTCGTTCATCGTCTTCTCCTGTTCGTCAGACCGCGACCGACAGCGGCGCACGGGGGTTCAGGCTGCCGCTCTGATAACGCCGCGCCATGGCGGCCAGCGACAGCGGCTTGATACGCGACGCATTACCGGCGGTGCCGAATTCCTCGAAGCGGCGGCGGCACAGCGCGCTCAGCGCGTCCATCGCCGGCTTCAGGAATTTGCGCGGGTCGAATTCGTCCGGCTTTTCGGTCGCCACCCGGCGGATCTCCGCCGCCATGGCGAGGCGGCAGTCGGTGTCGATGTTGATCTTGCGGACACCGAACTTGATGCCGCGCTGGATCTCCTCGACCGGCACGCCCCAGGTCGCGGGCATGTTGCCGCCGAACCTGTTGAAGCGTTCCTGCAGTTCCTCCGGCACGGAGGAGGAACCGTGCATGACCATGTGGAGGCCGGGCAGGCGCTGGTTGATCGCCTGCACGACATGCATGGCCAGGATCTCGCCGTCGGGCTTCCTGGAGAATTTATAGGCGCCGTGGGACGTGCCCATGGCGATCGCCAGGGCGTCCACCTTGGTCGCCTCGACGAAGGCGACGGCCTGGTCCGGGTCGGTCAGGAGCTGGTCGTGGGACAGGGTCTGGTCGGTACCGTGGCCGTCCTCGGCCTCGCCCTTGCCGGTCTCCAGGCTGCCGAGCACGCCGAGTTCGCCCTCGACCGAAACACCCAACTTGTGGGCGAGCTCGGTGACCCTGGTGGTGACGTCGAGATTATATTGGTAGCTGGCCGGCGTCTTGGCGTCGGCCTCGAGGGAGCCGTCCATCATCACGCTGGTGAAGCCCATCTGCACGGCGGAGAAACAGGTCGCCTCGTCGTTGCCGTGGTCCTGGTGCAGGCAGACCGGAATGCCGGGATACATGGCTTCCGCGGCGGCGACCATATTGGCCAGCATGATGTCGCCGGCGTAAGCGCGGGCACCGCGCGAGGCCTGCACGATCACCGGCGCGTCGACCGCCTGCGCGGCCGTCATGATCGCCAGCAGCTGCTCCATGTTGTTGATGTTGAAGGCCGGCACGCCGTAGCCGTATTCGGCGGCGTGATCCAGCAATTGGCGAAGGGTGATGCGGGCCATCGCTCAGGCTCCTGTGGTTCGTGCGGCGGAAAGGGCTGCGACGCCGGGCAGGGGGCGGCCTTCGAGCCATTCGAGGAAAGCCCCGCCCGCGGTCGAGACGAAGGAAAAGCCGTCGGCCGCGCCGGCCTGTTTCAGGGCGGCGACGGTATCGCCGCCGCCCGCCACCGAGAGCAGGCCGCCGGCGCGGGTGAGACGGGCGACATCCCGCGCGGCGGCAGTGGTCGCGGCATCGAAGGGGGCGGTTTCGAAGGCGCCGAGGGGGCCGTTCCAGACCACGGTGCGCGCCCGCCCGAAGATGCCGGACAGGGCGGCGACGGAGCGCGGGCCGACATCCAGGATCATGGCGTCGTCCGGCACGGCATCGACCGAGACCGTCTCGCTCGGCGCATGGGCCCGGAATTCGCGCGCCACCACGCCGTCGATCGGCAGCAGGATCTCGGTCCCCGCGGCGCGCGCCTTCTCGACGATGGCACGGGCGGTACCGGCCAGGTCACGCTCGGCCAGGCTGCGCCCGATCGGCTTGCCGCCGGCATAGAGGAAGGTATTGGCCATGCCGCCGCCGATCACGAGCTGGTCGACCTTGCCCACGAGATTGCCGATGACGTCGAGCTTGGATGAGACCTTGGCGCCACCCACCACGGCGACGACCGGGTGCACCGGCCGGCCGAGGGCGGCTTCCAGGGCGTCGAGTTCCCGCTTCATGGAAAGGCCGGCGGCGCAGGGCAGGCGGGCCGCCAGGCCCGAGGTGCTGGCGTGGGCGCGATGGGCACAGGAAAAGGCGTCGTTCACGAAGAGGTCGCCCAGTTCCGCCAGGTCGTCGACGAAATCGGGATCGTTCGCCTCTTCACCGGCGTGGAACCGGGTGTTTTCCAGCACCAGCACGTCGCCGGGCATCATGGCGGCGACGGCTTCGGCGGCGAGCGGACCGATGCAATCCTCGGCGAAGGCGACCGGCCGGCCGAGCACGCGGGCCAGCGCCATGGCGACCGGGCGAAGACTTTGCCCC